>JAADGH010000061.1 GCA_013152475.1 Planctomycetota bacterium | reverse complement strand
AACCCCATGCTGCCGGGATCGAAGTATCGGGTGCACGACATGACACGCCCGCAGCCGCGGGTGGTGACGCCGGGCGAGAAACCGGGCGACCCGCCGTCGGATGCCGTGATCCTATTCGACGGCACGGACCTGTCGAAGTGGGTGGGCAAGAAAGATCAACCGGCCCAGTGGAAGGTGGAGAATGGCTACATGGAAGCCGTGCCGAAGTCCGGTTCGATCCGCACGAAGGACTCCTTCGGTGACTGCCAGCTTCACATCGAGTGGGCCACGCCGGCCCCCGCAAAGGGCCAGGGCCAGGGCCGGGGCAACAGCGGCGTGTTCCTCATGGGGCGATACGAGATCCAAGTGCTCGACTGCTATCACAACACCACCTATCCCGATGGCATGACCGCAGCGATCTACGGACAAAGCCCGCCGCTCGTCAATGCATGCCGCAAGCCGGGGGAGTGGCAGACGTACGACATCATCTGGATTGCCCCGAGATTCAAGGGAAGCAAGTTGGTGAGTCCGGCCCGCGTAACCGTGTTTCAGAATGGTGTGCTGGTCCACCACGACAAGGAGCTCCTCGGAACGACTCGCCACAAAAGACTCCCCCAATACCAGCCTCACGGCCCGACCGGGCCCCTCATGCTCCAGGACCACGGGAACCCCATTCGCTACCGTAACATCTGGTATCGCCCGCTCACCGACTATGACCAGACCGAGTTGCCGCCGGCCGAGAAGTGATTCTCCGACAAGGCAATGATTCGACGTGGGAGATTGATGGGATGATGACGCCACGGGAGTGCTTTCAAGCAATCCTTCGACATGAGAGGCCTGACCGAATCCCTTACCAGTTCGGCGGGCCGAGGAAATCCACCTTTGAGGCATGGCGGAAGCAGGGTCTCTCCGAGGGGCAGCAGGCCAACTGGGGCAGGTTTGTGGGGCAGGACGGGTCCATGGGCATCGGCAAGCTGAACGCCAACTGGCTGCCGCCCTTCGAGGAGAAGACGTTGTCCGTCGAGGGCAACAAGCGGATCTGGATCGACAACATGGGCGTCAAGCGCCTCGACGCCGTCAAACAGCCGACGGACGGGTTCGTCACACGGCAGTACCTTGAATTCCCCGTGAAGAACAAGGCGGATTTCGAGGAAATGAAAAAGCGGTTCGACCCGCACGACCCCGCACGCACGGCCGACCTCGACGAGGACGGCCAGCCCAAGCCCGGCACATCCTGGCGCGACCGGATCGAACAGTGCAACAACGCCGACGTCCCCGTCATCGTCGTGGTCCCCTGTATGTACTGGCGGTCGCGGGATTGGTGCGGGTTTGAGGGGCTGTCCATGATGGTCTACGACCAGCCGGAGCTCGTGCACGAGATGTTCGAGTTCTGGACGTGGTTCTTGATGGAGCTGCTCGATGAGCCGCTAAAGAACATTCAGGTGGACGAGATCATTCTGAACGAGGACATGGCCTTCAAGGGCCAGTCCATGCTCAGTCCGGCCAAAATGCAGGAGTTCATGGTGCCGCGCTACAAGCGTCTCTATGACTTCTTCAAGGAGCGCAATGTGGAAGCGGTAGTCATGGACTGCGATGGCTACAACAACCAGATCCTCGACACCATGTATCCCGACGTAATTGACGGCATCCAGCCCATCGAGATCGCCGCTGGAAACGATCCGGAGGAGATTCTCACAGACTATCCCGGCATCTTCATCCACGGCGGCATTGACAAACGCGAGATGCGCTTCTCCCGCGAGCAGCTCCGCGCCGAGGTGGCGCAGCGATTCAAGACGGCGTGGGAGCTCGGGGGATACATCCCCCATGTGGATCACGGCGTTCCGCCGGACATCCCCCTGCGCAACTTCCTCTACTACGTCGAGCTGGCCAGGGGATTTGCCAGCGGCGAGGACCTCGACACCTACGAGCCGCCGTGCAAGCTGGAGAAGGAGCTCGGTCCGATCGAAGAGATGTTCGATCCCCGGAAGGCCATTACCTCGGCCTATGGGGAAGAAGAGGAAGGGTAGAAAGATTCATCTTCGCGCGGGAAGCCGCTGCTCACGGAAAAGTTTCTGGAGAACGGCAACCACGTTCGATTCAAGCCGAGAGCCGGACTCGCCTTCAAGGATTTCCATGATCTCGTCCGGGCGCATGTGGGACCGGTAGGCGCGGTCGGCGTTCATGGCATCGAACATATCGGCCACAATTAAGATATTGTCGGCCAAGGTCAGATCTTTGAACGTCAACCCGCCGGGATAGCCGGAGCCATCGCCGCGCTCATGGTGGCGGAGGATGATTTCGCGCGCATCGGCGAGGAAGCGAATCGGTTCGAGGACACGGTAGGCAATTTCGGGGTGTTTGTAGATCTGCTCCCAGTCCTCGTCGTTCAGGACCTCTTTCTTGTTCAGGATGAATTCGCTGATAGCGAATTTGCCGATGTCGTGGAGTGTGGCGGCGTAATGGAGCGTGAGCGCCCGGTCTTCGGACAAGTTCATTTCCTGGGTCAATTCGTCGCAGATCATGGTCACGCGCTGGGAATGGCCGTGGGTGGAGGGATCGCGCGCCTCCATGAGCATAACCAGCGATTTGAACGTGGCGACGTAAGACTCCTGCAGGTCGGCAAAGAGCTGGCTGTTCTCCAGGGCGACGCCGGAATGGCGGGCCAGAATGGTCAGGATCTGCAGATCGCCGCGGGTGAATGTCGCGGCTTTGCCGTTTTTGGTGAGTGCCAGGGCGCCGAGCATGCGCTTGTGGGACTTGAGCGGGAGCATGATGAGCTCTTCCCCATCGCCCATGGGGAGGATAAATTTCGCGGGGATCGGGTCCACACGCTCCAGCGTCTTCACCTGCGCCAGGGGGTGGGCTGCGTCCCTGCTGATCAGCATCAGCTTGCCTTGAAGGGCGGCCTCGGCGATGGGATGCTTCGCCAGTTTGTCCCTGGCGGCTTCCACCTCCTCGTCGGACCATCCCACGGCGGAGGCGAGCTTGGGTTGGTTTTCCTCGCCGTCCATCAGGAGCACAAAGCCCCTGGCGCCGTCCGTCTGGGAAAGGGCCGATCCCAGGACCAGATGGGGGAGCTTCAGCACGTCCACAATGGCGCTGATGGCCTTGCTGGCCTCGAAAAGCCCGGCCAGCCGTTTGAGAGCGGCGTTCTCTTCGGAGAGGATCTGGCGCTGGAGGACGTTGTTGACGGAGGTGATCAGCTCGTTTCGGTCGAAGGGCTTGAGGACGAAGTCGCACACGCCTTCTTTGATGGCCTCGCGTGCGTTCTCCAGCGTGCCGAAGCCGGTCATAATGATGGAAGGGACGCCGGGGCGGACCTCCTGGAGCTTTTTCACCAGGTCGATGCCGTTGCCGTCGGTCAGCCTGAGGTCGGTGATGAGGAAGTCGAATTCATTGCGGCGCGCCGCTTCCACGGCCTCGGAAAAGCCCGAACACGCCACTACTTCGAGGCCGTCGAGGGCGAGGGCCTCCGTGACGAACTTGAGGACGGACTCTTCGTCATCGACGACCAGCGCCCTTTTGCCCCTCAGTTCGATTGTGCCAATTCTATCATCCACAACCGCATCGCCGAGAAAGGGCTTCGCACAAGACGGACGCGGAACTCCACGGGTCTGTCTGCCAACGCACGGGTCCTATACCTCGCTCGAAATGAGGCCCCTCTTTGATGGCTATGCGTCAGCACGACGGCAAATCGTGGATCTGCGCCTTTGAAAGCTGCCGAAGGCCGCGGCTCACCGAGAGGATGCTGCCAGCCTGCTGATACGCGCCTTCAGGTCGCCGATCGTCTCCGGCGAAAGCTGTTGGCGGCCATACCGAGCCCCGCAGAAACGAACCGTAATCTCCTGCACATCCTCCGCCCATTCCGGCATCGAGGACGCGATCAGAACGGCGAACTCCCAAGGAGTCTGGCCCGGCCTCCGCTGGAATCCCTGCCTTTCCACGACTGTCGAGAACCTATCGTACAACAGACCGGGCGTATCCAGGTTGAGGCGTTTTCCGAACAGAAAGTACACGATCTTGAAGAGTCCACACACTATAACCGCTGCCGCAAGAATTGTCAACACCAAAACCGCAAACACCTTGCTCGCCCTGACGATTCCAGGTTGCCCGGTCTCCCCTTCCGCCTCTTCGGTCTCCTTTGGCCCTTTGGCGAGAAGGTTCGCTATCGGCGTGAGGAGCCGATTTGCAAGCTCTTCTAACCCCTTGAAACCATTCGTGTTAAGCGCATTTTGCGCCGCCGCTCCGAAGAACTCCCTCTGGTCGTCCCGGCTGTAGGCGATAAAGAGATTCACCCACGTAATATCGAAAAAATCCGTCAGCCTCCGGACCAGACCGGCCATCCGCATGCCGAAGGCAGGCGTCTCGGTCACGGCGGGGGTGGGGTCAAATGTCTGCCAGCCGGTCTCCGGAAAATAGGCCTCCACCCAAGAGTGGGCGTCGCTCTGCCTCACCACGTAGAAGCGGCCGAACTCGTTCCATTCGCCCCCGTGAAACCCGTTGACCATTCGCGCCGGAATCCCGAGGGTGCGCAGCATGATGACCATGCCCGATGCGAAATACTCGCAGTGCCCCTGTTTCTGTTTCAGCAGAAAATCGGAGACCGGCTCCGCCCCGGGCGTAGTGTACATGTCGGTGGTGTACTTGTATCCCCCGGAATCCCGCAGGTAGTCCTCCAGCAGTCTCGCCTTGGCCCGGGGCGTCGCGGCTGAACGGGTAATCTGCCGAGCAAGGCCCTCGACGCGCCAATCGATCTCGGCGGGAACAGTGGTCAGGGCTTGCATGATGGATCGCTCCTCCCGTCTCGGATACCGGTCCTCCTCCCGAAGGGGCCGGTTCGGAGGAAATGGAAGAACGTCGGAGACGACCACATACTTGATGATCTTCGTCCGGGGCGCCCTCGTCACCATCATGCCGGCCACCGGCTCGTAGAAGATAACCTCCCCCGCCCATCCCTGGATGTGGAGCGACTCGATCGGGTAGAGCGCAAAGAGCACACGGGTGTTGATCGGCTCCAGAGTGATCGTTTGCACCAGTTCGCCCCCCCCGCGCGCAAACCCGAACATAGGGTCGGTGATCTTGCGCTTCCACCGGTACCGTCTCCGGCTCCGCGTCCATGCCCACCTCCCGCCCTCGAAGCGGTACGTGTCCAGCGCCGTCCCGCGCCAGTAGAGAGGCACCCCTTTCGCCTGGGTGGGCTGACCGTCTTTTGTGGTGAGTTTCACGTCCATCACTTTCTGGGAGCTCATCTTGATCCGGCCCAGGTCGCCCAACGCACAGCGCTCGGAGAACCCGGAGATCGCCTGGGCCCGGGACACGATATTCTGCCGGAACATGTTGGCCTGGGTGCGGGGCAGAATGAAGAAGACGCCAACCCCCACGGCGAGCACGCAGGCGCCGACTCGCAGGGAGGGGCGAACCATGCCGTCCGCAGGACGGGTCCTGTCCGTCCCTGCGTTGTTCGTCTCGCGGCGCAGCAGAAACAGCACAAGGGCCCATGACACACAGACCGTCAACAGAATGATGCAGAGACCGTAGCCAAGCTCCACCGTCCGCACCGTGCCCACGGCGGCGTGGGCGAGCGTAATCAGGATGATCAGCGCGATGCGTCGGTTGTCGGGTTTCGTCCAGAGGACGATGAGCTGCGACAGGGCCAGGAAGTGGGCGGTGCAGATAATGACGTAATGCTCAAAGACCACGCGCTCCATGAGCGCCACCAGCGCGGCGACGCCGACCAGCAGCCGCGCCCTCTCTTCGCTCATGCCCTGCCATTCGTCCATGCCGAACCAGTGCGCGGCGCAGGCGACGATTGCAATGAAGAAAAACAGGTAGGACTCTTCTCCGAGCGAGAGGATAAACGACCCGATCAGGACGAGCAGCAAGAGGGCTAATCGTAGGTTCCGGTCTACTCTCATACTGTAATTTTATCACATGGGAGCCGGAATGCAAATCGGTCAATACTTGACTTCGACGAGACAGAGCCCCTTCGCGGGGGCCGTGGGGCCGGCTTCAGAGCGGTCCCGGGCCTCCAGAATGGCCTTCATCTCCTCCACCCTTAGGTGGCCGCGGCCGATGTCGATGAGTGTGCCGACGATGGCCCGGACCATGTTATAGAGGAACCCGCTCCCCTCGAAGGTGAAAATGATGCGCTCCCCCTCACGCTCGATTTTGAGATCGAGAAGCGTTCTGACGGTGTTTTTTTTCGCCCGGGCCTCCGTGGTGAACGACCGGAAATCGTGCTCGCCGATGAGACATTCCGCCGCGTCGATCATCCGTTTCTCGTCGAGGCGATACTTCACATGGTAGATACGGTTCCGGTCCAGGGCGCTGCCCACGGGACCGGTGAGGACGGTGTAGCGATACACCTTCGACTTCGCATTGTAACGAGCGTGTAACTTTTCAGAAACCTCCTCGATTCTCTTGACGACGATGTCCTCCGGGAGATGCGTGTTGACTGCGAGAAGGAGTTTTTCTGTCGGGATGGCAGAGGATGTGCTGAACGTGGCCACCTGGCCCAGAGCGTGGACGCCGGCGTCCGTGCGGCCGGAGCCGTGGACAACGGTCTTCTCTCCCGTCACACCCTCGACGGCCTTCTCCAGCATCTCCTGGATCGACATGCCGTTCTTTTGGCGCTCCCAGCCACAGTAGTTCGTGCCGTCGTATTCGATGGTGATCTTGATATTCCGCATGAGTATGCTCTCGAAGGTCGCTCGAATCCGGCTTCGCCAAGATACCACGACATCCGCACGCCGCGCAAGCCCCTGGCAGAGGCATCGATTATTCCTTCATTTCTCTCGGCCATGGAACGGCATATTCCTTGATGCGGCCTTGCGGTCGCTTTGGAGTGCGGCAGCCGTGCTGCCGCCTTTCTTGCGGGAAGCCACGCTTCCCGCTTTTCCGTTGTCGGTCTGTCCCCGTCAGGCCATCTCTGCGGCCCCGCACGGTTGTTGCGCCACCGCCGGGAAGCACGGCTTCCCGGTGTCAAGGCGCAAGCATGGCTTGCGCACTCCACAGACACCGTCATCGTTTAGCCTCGTTGGCAACTCCACGCCTTCATTTTACCGAGAGAGCTGACACGCGCCCGCAGAGGCATCGATTATTCCTTCACTTCTCTCGTTGAGTTCCATTGATCCGTGGTATATAATCCCCAACTATTGGGGAGGAGGAGAGGGTGAAAACGCGAATCCAGTGTATGATGATGGGTGTCGCAATTTTCATCTGCCTTGACTTGTTTGTGTTGCGGGTCCATGCCCAGGAGGAACCGACGATGCTTTACTCATGTCTCGTGAGACGAGCAAAAGAAGTCTCAAGCCAGTCCATCTTCGAGCTGCCGCCGATTGACGTCTGGAAGAAACAGCTCCCCGAGAAGCGGCGCAAGTGGCTGGAGATGCTTGGCCTCGATCCGCTCCCGCCGAGGACCGACCTGAAGGTCAAGATCACCGGCATCGTGGACCGGGGGAGCTACGTCATTGAGAAGCTCCACTTCCAGCCGATCCCCGGCTGCCGCATCGCGTGCAACCTGTATCGTCCGAAGGAGATCAACGGCAAGTTGCCCGCCGTGATCTACGTCTGCGGCCACGCAGGCCGGGGCAAGTTCCATTACCAGTTGCATCCCCGCTGGTTCGGCGAGCATGGCTATGTGTCGATGGTCCTCGATGCCATCCAGATCGGCGAGAACGGCGGCTTCCACCACGGCACATACCGCAATCAGTGGTGGCACTGGTACAGCCAGGGCTACTCCCCCGCCGGCGTCGAGGTCTGGGCGGCCATGCGCGCGGCCGACTACCTCCAGTCGCGCCCCGAGGTGGACCCCGAGCGCCTGGGCATCACGGGCAACTCGGGCGGCGGAACCGTCTCCTGGTTCACCGGCGCCGCCGACCCGCGCTTCAAGGTGGTGGTTCCCTCGTGCCAGACGGGCAACATGGTTCAGCACGTGCGCGACCGCACCATCGACGGCCACTGCGATTGCACCTACTGGGTCAACACATACGGCTGGGACTTTCCCGACCTGGCCAGTCTCATCGCGCCGCGCCCGTTGATGGTCTGTGCCGCGACGGAGGACGTCCTGTTCCGGCCGTATGCCTTTCGCGATCTCGTCCATCGCGCGCGGCAGCTCTACATCGCCTACGGCTGCGAGGACAAGATCGAGCTCGTCGAGGCCGTGACACCGCACGGCTACTCCCCGAAGACCCGCATCGCCCTGTTCAACTGGTTCGAGAAGCACCTGAAAGGCTCCGACCGGCGCGTCCTGGACGACCTGGCCGACAATCCCGAGAAGGACGAGGACCTTGCCGTCTACAAAACGATGAAGCCCCCCGCCGGCGACAGGCTGAAGGACGTGGACAAGTTTTTCATCCCGCTGCCCGACCCGCCGGAGGTCAAGAGCAAGGCCCAATGGCAGAAGCATCAGAAGGCGAGTCTCAAGAAGCTGCGCGAGCTCACCTTCCGCCAGATTCCGAAGACGATCAACGTCCCGGCCTATACCTGCCGCCGCGAGGGACGGGGCGGGAGCCACGAGTATCGCACCTACGAGTTTGAATCCGAGCCGGGCATGCTCATCCGGGCCAGGCTGGCGATTCCCATGGACGGGCCGCGGCCCTATCCGCTTCTCATCGGCGCCATGCGCCCGGACGTGCGCAGTCCGTTCTGTGCGCGGGGTGCAGGGAACGAAGGCACGAATCCCAAGGCCGGCGGCTTCGCCTGTGTCGAGGTCCGAGGCACGGGCGGCGGCTCCATCGGTCCGGGCATCGAGTGGACCGCCCGGCGAGCGTATCCCATCGTAGGCCAGAGTTTCTATGAGCGGAAGACGCTCGACCTGCTCTCCGCGATCCAAGTCCTTCGCCATGAAACGAACATCGGCGACATCGTCGTCTTCGGTCGAGGCGCCGAGGCGGCCATCGCGATCTATGCTGCTTTGCTCGATCCCGGCATCTCCGAGATCGTGCTGCAGGACCCCGTCACAACGCATTGGGACTCCGGGCCGGAGTTCCTCAACGCACTGAAGACCGGTGACCTGCCGCACAACCTGGCTCTGGCCTTCCCCCGCCCGATCACGTTCGTGGGCAAGATGCCAAGGGCCTATGCCTGGACGAAGAAATGCTACGAGACCTGCGGTGCGGGAGACAATATTCGGACGGTGAAGCAGCTCCAAAACTGAGACAACCATTAGGAGAAGACAATGGACAACAAGCTTGGCTGCAACACGCTGTATCCGCACGGACGCTTGACCGATGTGAAAGAGCAATTCACGCTGGAGGCCCAGAAGCAGGCCCTTCATGATGTAAAGGAAGGCGGCTTCGACGCATGTGAGTTCTCGCACAGTGAGTGCCTGACCCTGGACGAGTGCGACGCCCTGCGGGGGGAGTGCGAGCGGATCGGTCTGATTCCCTGGTCGGCCCACTCGTGGGTTGCGCTTCCGGCAGAGGCAGCGCAAGCCGACCAGTCGCTGACAAAACTGCTGGCCAACCTGGATGCGACCGATCATCTCGGTGCGCAGGTCATGGTGGTCCACGCCGCCGGCAGCGATTGGGACATGGGGAACGAGCCACTTCGTCTGAAGCGCAGCGTCGCGCTGAGGGCCTCGCTCGTCAACCTGGCGGGCAAGGCGGCGGAGAAGGACATCGCCATCGCGGTCGAGAACTGCGGGCCGAAGACGGACCTGGAATTTCTTGCCCACGTGATCCGAACGCTCGACCTGCCGAACGTGGGCTTCAACATCGATACGGGCCATGCAGCGATCAAGGGCCTCGATCCCTCCCAGGCCATCCGCGTCATGGGCGACCACCTGCTGACCACACACCTGCAGGACAACTTCGGCGAGCGCGATGACCACCTGCCCCCCGGCTTGGGCACGATCGACTGGCCGAGTGTGATGGCGGCGTTCCGCGAAGTGAATTACACCCGAACGCTGATGGTGGAGATTTCCGATTGCCCGCCCGGGAGAGAACCGGTAGCAAGGAAAGATATCAGGCAGTCCTTCGAGAACCTGAAGCGATTTGCAAAGGGAGTCTGAGGCGGGAAACCCGTAGTCTAATTTGCTTGACACCTATTCCTTATACCAGTAGAATCCCTCCGCATTCGTATAGCAATGTCGTCCACAAACGAAAGGAAGGAATTATGGGGTATCTAATCGGGATTGACGTCGGCACCTCCGGGACCAAGACGCTCTTGATGGATGAGGCCGGCGAAATCCTCGGAAATGGTACTGAAGAATACCCCTGTCTCTCACCGCACCCCCTGTGGTCCGAGCAGGACCCCGCCGACTGGTGGCGCGCGACGGCGGAGTCCGTGAAACGGGTCATCGCGGAAGCGGGGATCGACGGGAGCGAGGTGCAGGGCATCGGCCTGTCCGGGCAAATGCACGGGCTGGTCTGTCTCGATGAGGGCAACAATGTGCTCCGGCCCGCCATCCTCTGGAACGACCAGCGAACGGGGGCGGAGTGCGAGGAGATCACGGACAAGATCGGCGCGGAGCGGCTGATCGACCTCGTCTGCAACCCCGCCCTCACCGGCTTCACGGCCCCGAAGATCCTCTGGGTCCGCAAGAACGAACCCGAGATATACGAGAAGACGAAAAAGATGCTCCTGCCCAAGGACTACATCCGCCTCAAGCTGACCGGAGAGTATGCCACGGAAGTGAGTGATGCGTCGGGCATGCTCCTGCTGGACGTGAAAAACCGGACGTGGTCGGAGGAGATGCTGAGTGAGCTGGAGATCGACAAGGATCTGCTCGCGGAATGCTTCGAGTCAACGGAAGTGAGCGGCAGAATACTGCCCGAGATTGCTGCCGATCTGGGCATTCCAAGCGGCACGCCTGTCGTCGGCGGCGCTGGCGATCAAGCCGCCGGGGCCGTGGGCAATGGCATTGTAAAGACGGGCATCATCTCGGCAACGCTGGGCACGTCCGGGGTCATGTTCGCTTTTGCGGATGAAGTGCAGACCGATCCGCAGGGCCGCGTGCATACCTTCTGCCACGCCGTTCCCGGCAAGTGGCACGTGATGGGGGTGATGCTGTCGGCGGGGGGGGCGTTCCAGTGGTGGCGCAACAATCTGGCAGAGTTGGAGATAGAACAAGCAAACAAGGTGAAGTGCGATCCCTACGACATTCTCTGCGAGGAGGCCGAGGAGGCGCCGGCCGGGAGCGAGGGGCTGATCTTCCTGCCCTATCTCACCGGCGAGCGCACCCCCCACGCAAACCCCAACGCCAAGGGGGCGTGGGTCGGCCTGACCGTGCGGCATGGAAGGAACGAGATGATCCGGTCGCTGATGGAGGGGATTACGTACGGCATGAAGGATTCCCTCGAGATCATCAAGGGCATGGGGGTGGAGGTCAGTCAGATCCGCGTCTCCGGGGGCGGCGCTCGGAGCGAGTTCTGGCGCCAGATGCAGGCCGATATCTACGAACAGCCCGTGTGCACGATCAACGCCCACGAAGGGCCGGCGTACGGTGTGGCCCTCCTGGCGGGCGTTGGGACGGGGGTGTATGGCTCTGTGGAGCAGGCCTGCGAGGCGACCATCAAGGTCGCCAGCGAGACGCAGCCGAACCCGGAGAACTCGACGGCCTACGCCACGTTCTATCCCATCTACCAACAGCTCTACCGGTCCTTAAAGGACGACTTCGATCGAATAACGGAGGCCGTGGGGTAGGATCTCGGCTGCCCTCATGACCCCCCGCTCGTTACCCGTCCGCAGCGTCGACGGGCTGGAGGAAATCTGGTGCTCGATTTCGTCAAGGCCGTTGGACGTGTGGGCGGTTTCGGTATCCGAGCGTTCCGGCATTCTCTCTCCCCGCCGTTCTTCTGGCGCCAGACGGTGGAGCAGATGGACAGCCTCTGCTTCCGCTGTTTAATCCCCGTTATTGCCGTATTGGCGCCGCTCGGCGCGGTGGTGTCCCTGCAGGGCCTGCTGATTCTGAAGATCTTCGGCGCAGAGCCTCTGATCAGCAGCCTCGTTGCCGCGTCGGTTTTTCGTGAACTCTCCCCCGGCATCGCCTCGCTCATGGTGGCGGCCCAGGCGGGCAGCTCCATGGCGGCGGAACTGGGCACGATGCGCGTCAAGGCGGAGATTGACGCGCAGGAGGTCATGGCGGTGAACCCGTTCAAGTACCTCATTGTCCCCCGGATCATTGCGGGGACGCTTATGACGCCGGTGCTGAACGTGGTGGGGTTTGTGACGGGCGTGTTCGGCGGCTATGTGATTGCCGTGAATCTGCGCGGGGTGAGCCACGGCATTTTCATGGCAAACCTCTACAACTTCCTCCGGCCGGTGGATTTGGCGCAGGGGATCGTGAAGGCGGGCGTGTTCGGGTTCATCATCTCCCTGCTCAGTTGTTACTACGGGTTCCACGCTTCGGGCGGTGCAGCGGGCGTGGGGCGGGCGGCGAATCGGTCGGTCGTGTACTCGATCCTTTGCATTCTTGTGGCGAACTACATCTTGACATCGGCCTTTCTCGGAATGAGCTGAGACGCCATGCGCGCGATCTTCGAGACAACCGGCAGGCAAGCGACCACGATGGCCGCCGAGGTGGGGCGGCTGAGCGTGTTTCTCGGGCGCGCGATCCGGTGCATGGCGACGTCGCTGCCGAGCCGCGAAGCGCTCTTGGAGGCCATGGCGACTATTGGGGCAGGATCGGCATTGGTCGTGATCTGCGTGGCTGTGTTCGTGGGAATGAACATCACGCTGCAGGGCTACTGCATCTTCAGGCAGTTCGGCGGGCAGAACCTGGTGGGCATTTTCGTGGCCTTGTCGATGGTGCGCGAGATGTCGCCGATGATCACCGCCGTGATGGTGGCGGCCAAGGCGGGTACGGACATGGCGGCGAAGCTGGGGACCATGCGGGTGAGGCAGCAGATCGACGCGATCGAGGTCATGGGCGTGAATCCGTTCTGGCTGCTGATCGTTCCGCGCATGATCGCGTCGCTGATCGCCGTGCCTCTGCTGGTGACGCTCAGCAATTTCTTCGCTCTCCTCTCGGGGTACGTCGTGGCGGTGTACCAGCTCGGCGTGAATCCCGGCCTGTACACGGAGAATGTGCTGCAGTACGTGCACTGGCTGGACCTTTGGAAGGGCATGGCCAAAGGCGTCGTGCTCGGGTTCATCCTCGCGGTGGTGAGCTGCTACTACGGGTTCCACGCCACCGAGGGCGCCAAGGGCGTCGGGCGGGCGACCAATCGCGCGGTCGTGGTGAGTTGCATACTCGCGACCGTGTCGAACTATATCCTGACGGAGTGGATGTACGGATGATCTACGTCGAAGACCTCTGCAAATCTTTCGGCGAGCATCTGGTGCTCGACCACATTACGTGTCATGTCGAGCGTGACAAGACCACCGTCTTCGTCGGCCAGAGTGGCGTGGGCAAGAGCGTGCTTATGAAACATATGGTCGGCCTGCTCTATCCCGATGAGGGCAAGGTGGTTGTCGACGGCAAAGACCTGGCAGAGCTGAGCGAGGCCGAGCTGTACGAGCTGCGGAAAAAGTTCGGCATGTTGTTTCAGGACGGAGCGCTGTTCGACTCGATGACGGTGGCGGACAACGTGGCCTTTCCCCTTCGACACCACACGGAGAAGCGCGAGGCCGAGATCGCGGAGATCGTGGCGGAGAAGCTGCGGCAGGTGGGCATGCCGGGAACCGAGGAGATGATGCCGTCGGAGCTCAGCGGCGGGATGCGGAAACGGGTGGGGCTTGCCCGGGCGCTGGCGCTCGATCCGGAGATTGTCTTCTTCGATGAGCCGACGACGGGTCTCGATCCGGTGATCGCGGCCACAGTGGATAACCTGATCTCCGAGACACAGGAGCAACTCGGCATTACGTTTGTGGTCATCAGCCACGACATTCCCAGCACGTTTTCGATCGCACACAATGTGGGGGTGTTGTACGGCGGCAAGCTGATCGAATACGGTCCACGAGACGAGATTCAGGGCTCGGCCAACCCGATCCTCCGGCAGTTCTTCGCGCGAAAGGCCGAGGGGCCGATAAAGGTTGTATAGTCGGGGAGAAATCGGTATAAAGAGACATCATGGCCAAGAGAAAGCACATTAACGAAGCCCGGCTGGGCGCGTTCATCATCCTTATGCTCGCCGTCTTCGCCTACCTGTCGTTGAAGGTGGGGCGGTTCAGTGTCGGCGAAGACATCAAGGTGGACGCGGTTTTCGACGACGCCTCGGGCTTGGTGAAGGACGCGGCCGTGATGGTGGCGGGCGTCCGGGTCGGGACGGTGTCCGGTCTTTCCGTCGAGCATGACAAGGCGCGGGTGACGATGATGCTGCACCCCGACGCCAAGGTGCGCAAGGACGCACGCGCGACGATCCGGATGAAGAGCCTGCTGGGGGAGAAGTTCCTGGAGATCATTCCCGGGGCCAGAGATGCGCCCCTGATCGAGTCGGGCGACACGATCAAATACACCTTTATCCAAACGGAATTCGACCAGCTGGTGAACCGGCTCGACGCTGTGGTCAAGCGGCTGGAGAGGAACGACCCGAAGACGGGGAACCTGTTCGACAATCTGGCCAAGCTGACGGCCTCGCTGAGCGAGATCGCCGCCGAGAGCAAGGAGAGCATTCCCCCGGCGCTGCGGAACCTGCGCGACGTGACGAAGGACCTGAAAGAGATTCTCGCGGAAAACAAACAGGGCATGAAGGACACCCTTGCCGAGGTCCGCGGCCTGGCGGGAAATGCAAGCAAGGTGCTGAAACGAAACGAAGGACATATTGACAGCATCGTCAAGAACCTGGACAAATCCACCGCGGTGGTCGCCCAGCACTCGGATGAGATCGCGACAAACCTGAACCATGTGCTGAAGAACCTGTCAGAGGCCACGGATAAACTGCCGAAGACCATGGACAACCTGTCCAGGTTGAGCCTGAAGTTCGAGAAGACCCTCGACGAGACCAACCGGCTCCTCGTGAAACTCGACGCGTTAGATGGGAGGACCATCCGGAAATTCTTCCAGGAGGACGGCATCACGATCAACCTATTCCGCAAGAAGATCGAAGACGATAAGGAATCGTCGGAGGATAAGCAAAAGGAAGAGCCAGAAGAGCGCGGCTGGCTGATCTTCCCGAAATGAACTCGACATGGCAAATGACATTGAAAAGAAGCTGAATGATCTGGGCGCGGTTCTCGACATCGCCCGGGCGATGATGGCGGAAAAGGATCTCCGTGCGCTGATGGACCTTATCGTCAGCGAGACAACGAAGGTCATGGGCGCAGACCGAAGTTCTCTCTATCTTGTTGATGAAGGAAATCAGGAGCTTTTCACATGGATCGCCGAGGGCCTGCAGGACAAGCAAATCCGTGTGCCGATTGGCGAGGGAATCGCAGGCCATGTGGCCAAGACACGCAAACCCCTGAACGTTGAAGACGCTTACAGGTGCCCACACTTCGATCAGGAATGGGACAAGAAGACGGGCTATCGGACAAGGAGCGTTCTCTGCCTCCCACTGTTCACGCACGACGGGACAATCGTCGGCGTACTCCAGGTCATCAACAAACGTGAGGGCGTCTTCGCCGACTATGACGAGTCGCTCTTGGATGCGCTCGGTTCGCTGGCTGCGGTCGCGCTCGACAACAATCGGCTTGTTCGGCACTACGTCGAAAAGAAGCAAATCCAGCATTCCCTCCAGATCGCCCGCCAGATACAGCAGGGACTTCTGCCGGATCACAATCCAAGCATAAACGGCTTCGATATCGCCGGCTGGACCCTCTCCTGCGACGAGACCGGCGGCGACTACTATGATTTCATCGAGATGGACGATGGACGCTTAGGCATCGCGGTGGGGGACGTTTCCAGCCACGGTGTCGGGCCGGCGCTGCTCATGAGCACGGCGCGAGCGTTTCTGCGCGCCCTCATTGCCGGAAACATCCCCCTTGCCGCGATACTGGCTCAGCTCAACGACTTCCTTGTGGACGACATGGGCGAGGGCCGGTTCATGACGCTCTTCTACGGTGTCCTCGACCCAAAAAACAAGACGGTGAACTTTACGTCCGCAGGACACGAACCCGCTGTCATCATGCGGAGAGGGTCGGAGGAGTTCTGCGAGGCGCCGAACACCGGCTGTCCCCTCGGCATCGTGCCGGGAACCCCCTTTCCCGAAGCAATCCGATTTCCCTTTCGTCGGGAGACATGCTTCTGCTCCTGACCGATGGCATCCTCGAGGCAATGGACCCGGAACACGAGAAGTTCGGGCATGATCGGCTCCGTGACGTGGTCACGCGGGAGAGGGACCGCCCCGCCCGGGAAATCATCGAGTGCGTGCACAGCGCCGTGCTGGAGTTCTGCGGCGAGGCCGCCCAGCGCGACGACCTGACGATGGTGGTTGTGAAAGTGGACTGAAGCCGGGGTTGGATCCGCAGAACTATCGTTTTTTCGAGATCAGCAGTTTATCCTCCCGCTTCAGGAGCGTCCCATTGATGATGGCCGAGTTCGCGACTTCCCCCTCGGCATTCAGTCGGACGCACGCGACCTCGGCATCCGTCTCGCAGTCGCCGAAACGCGTGGGGGCAGGGGCCGCGTGGCTCAGGTAAAGGATGTCCGTCCCTTTGCCATGGATCTCGATCTTCAGCGCCTGCGCCTGATCGGCGGGCAGCGCCTTCCCGTCGCGCCTCACAGGGATTGAGCTCACCTTCACCTTGGCCTCCGTGCCGCCCCGATACGGATATAGGACATACGCGAATGTCGTGGGGCACGATGCTTCCTTCTTGTAGATTGCCGTGGGGATGGGTCGCTTCTTTGACGGGATCCACCCCTGCACCGGGTCTTTCCGGCCTTTCACAATTGTGACGCTAAGATTCTTCGTTGCCAGCGGGACAATAAGGATGTTGGCCCTGTCTCTCTCCGTTGTCCGGACAGATTTCATCTTCGAATCGATGGCGGCGTCTTCCGCATCCAGGTGGAACAGCGACTCGAACGTGTGTTTCCCCTTGCCGACCAGCCGGTCGAAGACTACCCAGTAGTCCGCCTTGACGAAGACCACCTTCCGCTCGTGGGCGACAGACGTATCCCGTTTCGGACCGTAGCCCCAGTCATACTTCCCCGTGGCATAGTCGAGCTGCTCGCCGGTGAACCACTTATTCGGCAGCGGCTTCTCGACGGCATAGGTCTCCTTCAGTCCCCTCCGGTGCTGCCCTTGACCATCGACAAGGGTGTTGTGGGCGGCGGTGGAGAGGACGAACTTTCGCCACTTGGACCGGTCATACATGTAGTTCCCCGGCTCGGTGAGGAGCACGCGACCGTAGGCCCAGGCATAGATGCTCAGGTTGTCCTCGTGCTGATGGCCGATGCCGAAGGGCCCGGCGTCGAGGATCAGGTAGCGGTCGTCCATCCCCCACCCGCTCCGCATCACAAACTGGCCGCCGTAGGGGAAGGCGTGGGAATCGTGGTCGGGCTTCGTTCCCCTTGCACCGTTCGTGGCCGCCCATTCGAAGTCCGCCCGGTGGAAGATCTCCGCTGCGTCGGCAAGGTACCGCCGCACGCTGCCCCGCCCCCCGTCGTTCAGCGGCGGCGTCCGGCCGTCCGGCATCATCACCCACAAATCGTATTCGTAGAGCTTTTCCAGCTTTTTCATGTAGTCCGACGGGATCGGGACGTGGTTGTGCTCCGCGATTTGCGTAGCGGCGCGGAAGCAGCGGATACACACTTGATGGTAGCCGGTGGTCAGCTCCTTCTGGCAGCCGTCGGGATAGACCTGCCGACCAAACTCTCGGTCCAGCCGCCCAAAGGCCTGCTTGAGCCACTGCTTCGATTCCTTGAACTCGGGGAACATGACCGCCGCCGTCACGAGGCCGGAGTTCTCGATGATGACCCAGTTGCCGCTGCGTTCGGAGTATTTCTTCTCGATGATGGCCAGTCGACGACCGTGTTCGAGAATGGACTTGAGAAAGGTGGTGTGCACCTCGGGGGTGAGCGACGGCGACCCGAGGAAGCGGTAGTAGGTCTCCATCCAAATGCCGCCCATGCGGATACCGCACTCGATGGTCCGCCACGTGCTTGGCCGTCCGCAGGATGCGTCGTAGGGCACGGGTTCATCCTTCACCCAGTCCATGAGCTGGGCCATCCACTCCTTCGCGTACTTCTCGTCGCCCGTGGCCCAGTAGGCGCTGCCGAGGCGCCGCCACATGCCGAAGCGGTTCAGGTCGTAGGTCCACTCCGGGGTGTAGTCGGGATCGTCGGGCTTCTTCGGGTTGGTGCGCCAGTTAATGTCGTCGCCAAGCGGGAAGTCCTTCGGGTAGGTCTTGGAAATGAGGGTGATGCGGTGCTTCATCACCGTCTTATCCACGCGCTTTGTGTTCGGCTGGTCGGAGTCAAGAATGAGCTGTATCTTCGCGCCGGTCGCCTCGTTCGCGTAGACCCAAAACTCCAGCGCCTCGACCTTCGACCAGTCGTGGGGCATCCGGCGGATCGCCACCGATGTGGTCAGGGGCATGTTTTCCCACCGGCCGGCCCCTTTGCCCTCCTTCACGATCTTCTCTTCCGGCTTCAGCCCGGACCACAGCTCGAAGTCCTTCTCCGTCTCGAAACTGCCAATGGTCACGGGTTCAGGTCCGGTGAGCTTGACATCATCGAAGACCAGCGTCGTCTTCGGGTTCGGTGTGTGATGGAAGCCAGTGGCGCTGAAACGAACATAGTTGATCCGGTTCCATCCGATCGGTTTCCGTGCTACACCCAGGTCGGATTTCTTCAGGACGAAGTGCCTCCACCCCTTCCAGTCGATGACGATTTCCTTCGTGTAGTAGTCCCATCCGTCGCTGCCGCCCTTGACGGGCCGGATGTCCGTCGGGCGATCGCGCCAGTCGAAGTACCACTTCGGCTTCGTGCGAGCGCGCATATAGTTCAAGAGCTCGGACTTGGCCTTCTCGATGTCACGCTCCTTGCATGCCTCCTTCACCTTCTCCATCCCGGGCCGGTTCAAGTCGAGGGCGTTAAAGAACTCGGCGTCACTCGTGACCGGGCCTTGCGGTTCCGGCTCGACCGTGAGCCGAAGGCCGTCGATATAGACCAGCGCCTCGGGGCGGGGAGTGTTGTCCCAGCCCGAAGCGGTGAAGGTCAGTTGCTGAATCTGGTCCAGTCCCAAGGGACTCCGCACGCCGCCGCGCGGCTTGCCACGGGAAGAGAGCAGGAACTTGTGCTCCTTCCACCCCTGGTAGTTCAGGCCGACGCGGAAGCCGTAGTAATCCGGGCCTTTCGTCTTCGGGTTTTCCGACCGGGCGATGATCATGAACGCCGTCGGCACAGCCTTCGCTGAATAGACCCACACGCGCAGGTGATTGAACTTGCTCCAGTCGTGCGGGATATTGTCGGACGACACACCCGGGGTCTTGACCATGTTCGACCACTTCGCGGCGACGGGACCGATCTTGACGTGCTCGGTGTCTTTCTCGAAGCCGGGCCACTCCTTGATGTTTTCGAAGGTCGTCACCGGCAGCGTCTCCAGCGGCTTGATTTCCTTCGGGGGAGGAATAGGAAGGAGTACTTCCTCCTGGCAGGAGGCGAGAGAGCAAAGGATGACGGCAAAAACGAGACAGTGAATCCGCATGTCGAATCCTCTCGTGGCGAGGCCATATCGCAGTGGAAAATCACACCCAATTGTGTTACGATGATAGGTCATAGCCATGAGCAAGTCAATGCCACAACTGACCGCCAAGCAGAAGCTGACCCACGCCTGGGGGAAGGCGCGCCGATTCTATTACGGCGTCTTCAATCAGGACTACATCACGCGCAGCCATGCCCGGCGCCGGGGCGAGTGCCTTCGGTGCGGGGCCTGCTGCAAACTGATGATCGAGTGTGGGCACCTGGACGAGATCAACGGCGTGCCCGCGTGCGCAAAGCACAAGGTGAAGTACAAGAACTGCCGCATCTTCCCCATCGACGAGGCCGACCTGGCCGACCGCGACATCATCGCACCGGGTACGAAATGCGGATACTATTTTTTGCCCAAGTAGGGCCTCAGTACTTCCCGTAATCCCGCGCCATCTCCACCAGAGCGCGTATGTTTTCGTCGGGCGTGTCGCGTCCGCACTGGTCACCGGTGGAGAGGATAAACCCCCCTCCCTCGGCCGCCACATCGATGCACCACTTCGCCTCCTCCCGGACGGTGTCCGGCGTACCGTGGAGCATGACCTCAGTGGTGTGCAGGTTGCCCATGAGGGCGATCTTTCTGCCGAAGGTCCTCTTGATCTCCGCCAGATCGCAGTCGCCCATGGGCGGCCTCTCCAGCGGGTTGATCAGGTTCAGGTCCGTCTCGTTCGCAGCCATCTCCACCAGGGCCCGTTCGTGCCCGCAGCAGTGCAGGTGCGTCGGCGTGCCGCGCTCCTTCGCCAGGGCCGTCACGCGCTGGAGCGTGCTGAGCCCGAGCTCGCGCATCAGCTTCGGGCCGTGGAGGGTAACATAGCCCGACACGCCAACCATGAGGACGTCGGGCTTGAGATCGAGAACTCGCCTCGCCTGTTCGATGATGCTTTCCTCCTGCTGCGCCAGACGTTTCTTCACGCGTTCGGGGTGGTCGTAATACTCGTAAACCCCCTCCGGCTCTTTGCCGAGGCTGGGCAGGCCGACGGCCCCGCCGACGACGCCGTGATCGCCCATCTCCTCACGAATCATCTCGAACATCTCCCGTCCGGTCGGCCACTCGCGGACGCCCTCGATGTCCTCCCACGTGTCGTGCGACTCCGGCAGGCCGATCTTGCTGGCATGGAGCCCGGAGGTGGGCGGGTTGTCCCGGTAGTAAACGTTGACGCGATCGGCCCATACCTTCTTGCCGTTCTCCTCATGAAATGCTCGCGTGATGATCCGTTCGTCATTGCGAAAAACGATCTTTGTGTTCTGCGGCGCGCCCGGTTGACGGAAACAGTGCCCCGATGCGCTCGGCAGCCAGCCGTCGAACCCGAAGTGCTTGCAGCAATGGAGGTAGGCCTTCCAGAGCGGCGGATTTTGGTAGAGGTAGATGTCCCAGAAGGGCTTGCCCGTCAGCCGGCACGGGATCATGTTCGACGTGTCCGGCGTCACGGGCACCCGATCCGGTTCCTTCAGAAGCGTGGCGGCGAGGATGCGTTCTTTTGACGTCATTATGTGTGCAACTCCGAAGCGGGTTCAGTGTTTCACGCCCCCGGGTCCTTTTTCCGGCGGCATCGCCTCGGCGTCCACCAGCAGTCCCTTGCGCAGGAGCTTGATGCACGCGGGCATCGCTCCCGCCTGGGCGATCTGTCGGAGATCAAAACCATTGATCCCGTCTTGGGCGGGCCGGGACAGCAGCGCCTGGCCGTCGGCATCGCACACGCAAAGCAGGCCGTCTTTGCCGCCCGCGGCGACCGTCACCTCGAGCCTGTCTCCGGTGCGCTTTGCCGAAAGCTTGTCCGGCAACTGAGCCAGACAAAGAACATCATCCCGGAGGAGGAAGATGCACGCGGCCCCGTTCTCGATCTTCGCCTCCCGGCAGTTCAGCAGGTCGAACAGGTGCTCTCCCTCGCCAAGCTGGACCTCGACGGCCCGTCCCTCGAAGGCGGTCCCGGTCGCATTATAGAGCATCGTGATCGTCTTGCCTCCACCGGCGAAGTGATTCGCATATATGTATTTCGCCAGCGTGGGAATCAGCGGCTCGGAGTCGCGGCTGGTGAGGGTGTCATTGTTCTCGCGAAGGATGTTATACATCTTCAGCGGATAGTACCGCCCGAAGGAGGACACGGCGTTCCAGAAGCGCTTCTTTCCCTCGGGATCGGCCTTGCGATGGTCGAGCTCGCCGGGCCAGCACTCGGGGAAGTAGAAGCGCTGGGTGTTGCACTCCAGCGGCCGGAGCGGCGTCGCCTGCACGGTCAGGTCGTAGGTGATGCAGCCGTCGAGGTACTGCATCAGGTAGTCGTACCCCGGATGCTCGGTGGTCAGGATCGACTTCGGGTTCACCGAGTCCATGGCCTGGTGGACCATTTTCGTTGTCTCCGCAACGGCGCGCTGCCACTCGGTGCAGCCCGGCTCGGCGTAGGTGTGCTTGTGCAGCGTGCTGAAGCAGGCCCAGCCGCGATGGCCGTACTCATCCAGCCGGATGCCGTCGGCGCCGGTCTCGCGCATGACGCGCTTCATCGTCTGGGCCACCCATTTGCGCACGGCCGGGCAATCGTGGCACGGGTTCCAGACCTCGTAGGCCCTCGAGTGTTTCCCATTCGGCAGGACCACGCCCCACTCCCGGCCATGCTTGCGGCCGATCTTGCTCGCATCGTCCATGCGGAACGGATCGGTATAGAGCGTAACGACCGCTCCGAGGTCCTTGTAGGTCTGGATCGCTTTCCGGAAGGCCGGCAGTCCGCCGAATCGTGGGTTGTAGCCGTCGTAGTCGCCGGGCTGGTTGTTCCACATGGTTTGCCCGGTGACGGGGTCTTTCACGAAGTAGCCCTTCCATCGCTTGATCGATGCCTTGGACATGACCTCGCCGAGGCGGTCGAAGGGCGTGCTCCACGGCCCCAGCGGCGACCACTCCCACCAGGACATGAGCTCGATGCAATCGGTCATGGGCTTGATGGTGTTCGTTTTATATTCGCCATTGCGAAACAGGTATCCCGTCCCCCATCCCGCAGCGATTACATGGACGAGCCGTGTCAGGCGGGACGGATAGGGCCGGAACTTCCAGACCTTGTGGCACCAGTCGGCGTATCGCTTCATCGCTGCGTGCCAGTCGCCGGCGTGGGCCTCGATGGCGACGTCCTTGAGCTTGAAGGATCCGCCCGGCTTGCGGGTGCGGCGGAGGTACTCGTAGGTCAAGCCGATGCCCTCGATCTTCGGCAGGGAGTTTGTCCACTTGTATTCATCCGCCGTGCGGAGGTAGAGCTTCTCGCCGTTGAACTCCGCCTTGCCCGGGACGTGCTTCCGCAGGGCAAGGATCTTGTGCCGCCCGTCGTGGTCGGTGCATCGCACGAGCAGCCCGGCGCCGTGTGCGGGGCTGAAGATGTCCATGACTTGGTAGAGCGCCTCGTGGTCGCCGTAGCCGCGCCGGATGATGGCCGGCGCGTCGGAGATGATCCCGCCGCCCCAGGGGAAGAAGTAGTAGTCGTCCCCGGGCTTCTCGGAAATGGCCAGACCGGAGAAGTGGGGGAAGGCGACCTTGAAGTCCACGGGTTTGTCGGAGCGGTTCACGACGACCAGTCGCATCCGCAGGGCATCGTCGATCCAGACGGAGAGCTTCGCCACCAGGCCGGTTTCTTTCGAGACCAGCCTTGCCACAAAACCCTTGCTGAGCAGGAATTTCGAGACCGCGTCGCAGACAAAGTCCCTGGATCCCGCATAGCGTTTCCCACCAACCTCGATCATGAACAGGGCCGAATGTTCGGGATTGCGAACCATCTCGGCCGCGGCGATTTCATTGTACAGCGAAGCGAGTTGCAACTTGCCGTCGTTGATTGCAAACGTGCACCGCAGGTTCCGGTTGGCTAAGGTGATCTTTTTCTCCTCCACATTACACACCGGCCGCCGATCCGCCGGCGCGCCCTTCGGCCTGGCGATGCGGGGGGCGATGTCCACGGGGCCGCTGACGGGATGGTAGTTGCGCGAGGCGTGGAGCGTCACCTTGTTCAGAGGCACGGTCTTGTCGAACCGCACACCGACGGGAACAACGTGGATGGGGAGTTTCATCTGCACCGTCGCCTTCGGGCCCTTGCAGGAGATCGGCGGCGTTTTCGGGTTTCCGTTCTCGTATAGCCAGGAGAGCTCAAAGGGGCTGTCATTCGCTGTCTCCACTTCGACGGCGATGGGCGCCATGGTGTCCAGCTTTCGGCTGTACCATTCCATCCGGGTGTCTTCCCCATGCGAGCCGGCGTAGCCGATCACGCCCAGACGGTCCTCGGTCCGCCCCTGTGCGGGAAACCAGGTCGCCGCAAAACTCGTGTCACCTTTGATGATGTAGAGGCGTATGGCGTACTCACCTTTTCCGCCCGGAACTGTCAGCTTGTCCTGCTGCCAAGGGGTGTCCTTGCCGAACTTGACCCAACTGTTGCCCCCCTCCACACTGTTGTCGATGCCGAGGTAGAGGTAGTCGTCCGGCTTCTTGTCTTTCGTGTCGGCTTTTCTGAAGATGATCTCGTTCTTGCCGCGGACGAACTCGCCCTTGGGTATCGCGAAGTCATGCCAGCGGAAGGATTTTGAGAGGGATGTTTTCTCCTTGAATCCCGGCAGGCCCTCCTGGGTGGGGTAGGAGTGGACCTTGCCGTTGATGACAATCTCGATGGCCTCGTCCAGACCGTTCGCCTTTTTCTGGTCATGCCACGAGTAATCACGCACGCAGAAGAACGCCGAGAGGCGCACCGTTCCCGCCGCCTTCCACACCTTTTCCGGCACGTTGCTCAGGTCCAATATCTTTTTGGCCTGATAGTTCGGCCCCAACTGATGGGTCATGCCGTTGCTGCCGGGCACGCAGTTGCCGGCGTCGTCCCGAACGACCCACACGTCCTCACTCGTCTGTTCGACAATCGAAGGGCTCGCCCAAACGATTGGAACAACAAGAACCGAAAGAACGATCAGCCAATGTCGGATGCGCATGTTTCTTCCCTCCTACTGGCACACAAACTCGCCGCAGTATACGGCGGGGCTTCCTCGCTTGCAAGCAAGAAGTGCTTGACGCGCCGACGTGCTCAGGCTATCGTGTTGAGACTGACGAACCGGAGGAAAGGAAATCACATGAAGCCGCGCATTGCCGTACTGCTGCCGGAGGACGACCCAAACTTCCTGCCCGATGATCGGCTGCGCCTGTGTGATTTCGCTGAGGTGGCTCCGCATCGGGGCAAGGGCCGTCCGACGGATGACGACAAGATCGCCCTGATGAGTGAGGCCGACGGCGCCATCCTCGGGCGGGGAGCGGGCGGGCTGACGAAAGAGATCATCGAGCAATGCGCGAAGCTCCGTATCGTCGGGCTCATCGGCGGATCGGTCCGAATGATCGAACCGGAGGTCCTGCTCGACAGGGGCGTCACGGTTGTCAACACGGCCTACGCCATGACCGACGCCGTGGCCGAGTTCAACCTGGCGCTCATCCTCAACTCCCTCCGCGACATCCCGCACATGATCGAGGAGATGCGTGGGTGCGGCTGGGGACAGGCGCGGGGCGAGCCAAAGAACCTGAAAGAGAAGGTCGTGGCGCTGATCGGCTACGGTCTCATCGCCCGGCGCGTGCGGGAGCTGCTGAAGCCCTTCCACTGCCCGGTCCTTGTTGTCGACCCGTATCTGCCGGCGGACGTAGCCGAGCGGGACTACGTGACGGTTGTCCCGCTCGATGAGGCCCTTGCGCAAGCCGATGTCATCTCCCTGCACGTCGGTCTGACGCCGGAGACCGAGGGCATGATCGGCGAGAAGGAGCTGAAGCTCATCCAGGACGGCGCACTGATCGTCAACACGGCGCGGGGGAAGCTGTTGGACGAGGATGCCCTGGCCCGGGAGCTGAAGACGGGGCGCATCTTCGCGTCCTTGAATGTGTTTGCCAGGGAGCCGCTACCGATGGACAGCCCCCTTCGCGGCGCGCCGAACGTGATCCTGACACCCCACGGCGCGGGGAAGACGGTGGACACGTGGCGGATTCAGAGCGAGATGATCGTGGACGACATGCGTCGCTTCTTCTCCGGCGAGACGCCGAAAAGCCTGATCACCCGAGAGATGCTGGGGAAGATGACATAAGGAGCGCCCCTTCGAGAGCGTCCAGATTGTGATGAGAGACTAACGGGAGGACCCAATGGAATTTTTTGATTGCTGCGCATCGTTCGGCGTGTTTCAGAAACCGCCGCTCCGCCGGGCCGACACGGCGGAGGAACTGATAAAGGAAATGGACTACTGCGGCGTCGCCGAGGCGCTTGTCTGCCATGCCGCCATCCAGGACGACTGCCCCACTGTGGGCAATCCGCTCGTCTGCTCGGAGATCAAGAACCACCCGCGGCTGCACGGCGCGTGGGCGATTCTCCCCCCCCAGACCGGGGAGCTCGGCTCGCCGGAAGAATTTGTCGCGAACATGAAAGCCAACAAGATCAAGGCGCTCTGGACCTTTCCCGACAAACACCGATACATCATCACCGCCAGTATCTTCGGCGAGCTGTTCGATCTGCTGACCGAGAGAAACGTCCCCCTTTTCATGACTGTCACCGCCAACAGCGGCGGCATCTCGGGCTGGATGCTCGCCGACTATGTTCTCCGCGACTTCCCCAAGCTCACCCTTGTCATGACAAAGCACGGGAGTTGGGGGCACGACCGGTACTTCCGCGGCCTGATTGAAACGTATGAGAACTTCCATATCGACACGTCGCGGTACGAGCTGGACGGCGGCATCGCCGACTTTGTTCGCAAATACGGGTCGGATCGAATCCTCTTTAGCAGCAATTACCCCGTGAGCAACATCGGCGGACCGATGCTGACGCTCGCCCATGCCGACATCCCCGATGCGGACAAGGAGGCCATCGCCGGCGGGAACCTTCGGCGGCTTCTGGGGAGGGTGACGCTATGACGAACGACTCCCCTCTCGTTAGAGAGTTCATGGAAACGGGGAAGTGCGAGTCCTGTCCGGTCATCGATACGCACGCCCACTTCGGACCCTTCCAGGGCATCTACTTCCCGAATGTGACGGCCGAGGATATGATTGCCACGATGGATCGGTGCGGCGTGAAAAAGCTCGTCTTCTCGTCCCACGCCTCGCTCATCGATCCCAGGCGCGGCAATCCGATCTCCCTCGACACCTGCCGAAAATACCCTGGGCGGCTGTACGCCTATTGGTCCATCAACCCCAACTACCCCGAGCTGATCCCCGACGACCTGAGCAAGTTTCCGTTCATCGAGGAATTCGTCGGCTTCAAGTTTTTACCCAGCTACCACCAGTATTCGATTACGGACAAGAACTGCCAGCCGGTCTTCGAGTATGCCAATGCAAACAAATGCATCGTCCTCTGCCACACCTGGGGCGGCAACCTGTACAACGGCCCGCAGCAGGTGGAGGAGATCGTCGGCAAGTATCCCGACATGACCTTCCTCATGGGGCACTCGCTCTCCGGTGCCTGGGAGGACGCCTTTCGCATCGCGAAGGAACACCCCAACGCCTACCTGGAGCTCTGCGGCATCTACCACCACGGCGGGGTGATTGAGCAGATGTGCGGGCAGGTGGGGTCGCACAAGATCACCTTCGGCACCGACCTTCCGTGGTTTGACCCCCACTACGGCATCGGCTGCGTCCTCTTCTCCCACATCGGCGACGAGGACATCCACAACATCCTGCATCGCAACGCGGAGCGGATCTTCGGGTGGTCGTGAAGCCCCCGGCGATCGGCCTCTTGTCACCGGACGCGGTCCATGATAGAATTGCCGCACCTTGACTTCCGTGCATGTGGAGAATGTTGGAGGTGCGATCCCTTGCTCGCCGCGCTGGCCTGGACGCTCCGGACGCAGGACGTGCTGCCGCTTCCAAGCAGGCGCTACGTGGTCAAGGCCGATCCGGAGAACTACTGGTCGCCGTATCGATGAGGATGACACAATGGCAAGATTCGAGAACAAAGTGGTGATTGTCACGGGCGGCGGCTCCGGCGTCGGACGCGCCGCGTCATTTGCCTTTGCCCGAGAGGGGGCAAAGATCGTAGCGGCCGATCTGGATGAGGCCGGCGCCGAGGAGACGGCTGCTCAGATCGAGCTGTCCGGCGGCGACGCGATGGCCGCTCGGACCGACGTGGCGGTGTCGTCCGACGTGGAGCGCATGGTTGAACGGACCATGCACCGATTCGGGCGGGTTGACATCCTCTTCAACAACGCCGGTATCGCGCCGAGGGGAACGGTGGTGGAGACGACGGAGGAGGACTGGGACCGCGTCATGGCGGTGGACTTGAAGTCGGCCTTCCTCTGCTCGAAGTTCACCATCCCGATAATGCAGAAACAAGGCGGCGGTGTGATTGTCAACACGGGCTCGAACTGCTCACTGCACGGCTACCCTAACCTCGCGGCCTATACAGCAGCGAAGGGCGGGTTGCTGATGCTGACGAAGCAGATGGCGGCCGACTACAAGAAGGACCATATCCGCGTGAACTGCGTCTGCCCCGGTGTCATCGTCTCCCCCATGACCGAGAAGGTCTGGCGCGACGAGGGCAAGGACCCGGAGAAGATGGATAAGTCGAACATGCAAACACCGGAGGAGATTGCGGATGCTGTGCTCTTCCTTGCCTCGGATGCCGCCAGGCAGATCAGCGGCGTGGCCCTGCCGGTGAGCGGGGTGCATCCGTGGTGAGGAAGGTTCTCCGTTAACGCTACTTGTCCAACAAGGGGAGCATCTCAATGAAAGTAGTGAGAATCCTCGGCGCAATTTTTCTCGCCGTGGCGCTGATCCTCTTCCTCGTTGCCGGTCTCGTTTACAATCACACCAAGAAGTTCATGGAGACGTCGGTCACGACAACAGGAACGGTCACCGACTTCGAACTGCGGCGATCCTCTTCCTCGTCGTCAAGTTCATCCGGCGTCTACTACCCCCTTGTGGAGTTCAAAACGGACAAGGGCGAAACGGTCGAGTTCGTGTCGTCTTGCGGCAGTCGCCCTGCGGCGTATGACAAGGGGGAAAGCGTCACTGTTCGCTACGATCCTGGCAGCACGAAATATCCGTACCGGGCGCGGATCGACACGTTCGCATCAAACTGGCTCGGCGTGATCATCCCGGGTGCTCTTGGGGCCGCCTTTGCCGTTGCTGCGGTGATCATGCTCACGGCATCGATACTGTCGGGGCGGACGGAACGCTGGCTGTTGGATTTCGGCCAGCCGACCATGACCGAGTTCCAGAGGGTCGAGGTAAACACGTCGGTGCGCATGAACGGGCGGTCGCCCTATCGGATCATATCGCAGTGGGAGAACCCGGCCACGGGCGAGGTGCACGTCTTCTACAGCAAGAACATCTGGTTCAACCCGGAGCAATACATCACCGGCAGCGAGGTTCGCGTGCTGATCGACCCGAACAATCCGAAGACGTATCTCATGGACACGTCGTTCCTGCCGGAGCGCGCGGAATGATCTCCGGGCCGGGGCTCACTGCGCCTGATCGAAGACCAGGGCAATTACCCCGGAGGTGATGTGGTCGTCCCCGCCGCAGTTGTCCATGATCGCAACGCCGAAGAGGTAGGGCCTGGTCAGGTCCTTGAAGATGACGTCCTCGTTCGGATGTCCCGTGTCCAGGTCGCGGCGGAACTCGGTGGTCCAAACGCCATCCTTCCAGACCGCCGCCTGGGAGATGTCCGCCCGGCTGCCTTCAGGTTTACGCAGGATGCACTCCGGCACGCGGGCGCCGAGGGTGTTGTACTTCGCCCAGATCGCCCCAACCTTTTCAGCAGTCAATCCGGAGACTTCCACCGCCTCGCCCGCGTCGATTTCCGATTGATGAAGAGTCATGGCATCGAGGTAGTCGGTTGGCTCTTTTTCCATGTAGAGCGGCGCGGTTTTTTCTTTGTTTCGGTTGCCGATGTACATGCGCTCGCCCTTATCGCCGTACCGTCCGCCGGCCGGGACATTCGCATCGCTCCACTCCCCCATCCACTCGTCGTCGCAATACCCGACGAGCAGGAACGCGCCGGCAGTCGGCTGGCCGTCCTTGCCGATCTTCACTTCGCCAGACTGTGACGCGCGAGTTGCCGGCAGGCTGCGGGCGGCCTTCATGTGCCACATGTCGGCCACACCGGCATCCAGAAAAATGCTGACGGTCTTGCCCTTGCCCGGCTGGACATCCACGTGGCACTTGTTCATGCAGCCCAGACCCTCGAAGCCGGGGATGGTCATGTTCCACATGAAGGCGATGCCGTCCTCGAACATACGCGGGCCATCCTTTGGGGCGGCGGCCTGGGTCGTGATCCACTTCGTCCCGTCCCAGTTCCACGACCCGCCCCGCACGATGCTGAAGGTGGAATCGGGCCACTTCGCAAGGAGGCAGATGCTGTCGTCGGTATAGACGGCCTTCAGAGAGACTTTGGGGAACGTGAGGTCCAGCTTGGGGGCCTTCGCCCAGGCCCCGTCCGACGGGTCCCCGTCCACCGCGGGGGCCTTATCCACCCTCACCGCCTTGAGTGTCTGGTCCTGGGGAAAAGCGCAAGCGGTAAACAGTCCCGTGACGATACCGACAATCAGGAGTCTTTTCATCATGCCATTCGCTTTCCATAACCGGGGCAAGATTTTTTGCAGGAAATACAGCATAGTTTATTATAAAATAAGAGGGAAAAGAGAACAAACCCAAATATCGGTCCCTGCTATCGGAGACAGACGGATGCGGATCGCCTGCCTTGTTGCTGCTGTGATGCTTCTTTGGGCCTGGGCGCCGTCCCCTGCGCATGCCCAGTTGACGGCCACCGAACGCCTGATGGAGGCGAAGGACCTGCTGCGCAAGAAGGGTGTGCCGTGCGAGGTGGAGAGGTGCACGGAACTCGCCCTGCGCAATCTGAGGGCCCTGCTCAAAGAATATCCCGATGCGCCGGAGGCGCCCTTCGCAAGATACCTCTGCGGCGTCAGCCTGATTCGCCTGGAGCGCTACAAGGAAGCGGCGGAGGTCCTCCAGGACGCGCTCCAAGGCCCCGTGGACAGTCGGGGGAAGGAGAACATTCTCTACCATCTGGCATTCTGCTACCTCCATTCGCTGGACCAGGTCAAGGCCAGGGAGAACTACGAGGCCTTTTTAAGGGAGTTCCCCCAGTCGCGAAACGCGAACGATGCAAAAAAGCTCCTGGGGCCGCTGAAGCTGATCGGATCGAAGGCGCCCTTATTCAAGGCGGAGGACATCAACGGGCAGCCTCTGGACTTGAAGGGCTTCATCGGCCGCCCGCTCCTTATCCACTTCTGGGCCACATGGTGTCCGCCAGACCGGCAAGATCTCCCCAACATCAAGAAGGCCTACGACCAGTTCCACGAGAAGGGACTGGAGTTCGTGGGCGTGAGCCTGGACACCGACACAAAGGCCCTGGCCGAACACCTGAAGGCCCAAGCCATCGCCTGGCCTCAGTACTGTGACGGGAAGAAGTGGGACTCCCCCGTGGCGCGGATCTACAACGTGAGCAGCATCCCCATGGTCTTCCTGATGGATCGGCGGGGGATCGTACGTTACGTCGATCTCCGAGACGAAACGTTATTCAAGGCGATCGGCCTGCTTCTGCAGGACGGGCAGTAGGCCTTGGAGCCTATCCGAAAAACCGGCATTTGCAGCCGCACCCTTTACGGATGCGGTTTTCCCGCAGGCATAAAGCCTGGGGCTACAAGTTCTTTGGATAGGCGCTTAGCTGGAAATCCCGGTATGTCTGTGGGGGGCCTTTACACAAAAACGAACCAGGAGGGCCAGTCCTTCTCCGCCGAGACGACCAGCTTGAGGCCCGTCTCGCCGATGAACTCATCGACCGCGCTTTTCACGCCGATCAGACAGTCGCGCACGTGGCCGTCCAGGTAGTCGTGCCCGCAGAGGATGCCGCCCTTCCTCACCTTCGGGTACCAGAGCGCGATGTCCTCCTTGACGGCCTCATAGTGGTGCTGGGCGTCAATGTACACGAAGTCGAGCTGACCGTCCTCGAAGGCCTTGGCCGCCTCCTCGGATGTGGTGCGCATGAGTTCGACGCGGTCGCCGAAGGGCTTGAGGCGCTCGACCGTCTGCTGGTAGAGCTCGTCCTGTTTTTCCTGCGAGACGTTGGCGCGATCGGTGTATTCCTCCTGGGGGAACTCCCGCCAGGGGTCGACGCAATAGAGCTTGCTGCCGCGCCAGTCGGCGAGAATCTTTTCGGAGAAAAACCCGACATTGACGCCGATCTCAGCGCCCTCGCCGACAAGGCCCCTGCGGTTGAGCAGGTGGGGCAGCTCGTTTCGGCTTCGGAGGTAGAAAACGCCGAGTCGGTAGGTGTTGCGGAGTGCGCCCCGTACAAGCCACCGGAGTCTCTGGAACAGAGATGGATTCTCATCCACGACACGAACCTTTCTGCCTTTTGTGCAACGTCTGACGGGCGGTTCCCGAACACGAGGGGCGCGGTTCCGCAGCGTACACCCGCCCAGGAAATGGTAAGAGGATACTACATACCCGCGCGTATGTCAAGTCTCCGGAAAGGACGCAATGACCTCTGCGCGTGCGGTTGGGGTATGTCTACGTTGAACCTTATCGGCAGAGGGCGCATCCTCGCACCAGTTTCCCAGGTATTTGCTCCTTTGGGGGCAGCAAACACTCCTCCCCCCGATGTATCCGGCGAAGATGACCTTTCTACCGGCTCGCCAGAATCTCATTCTCCGCCGGTATGCGGCTGTTCGGGCGCATTGCCGGGCGAAGTAGTCGGCATACAGATTCATGCCGTCCACATAGCCCTTGGGATCGCGCGTGATAAATCTGCCAAAGAGCGGAGAGTAGCACAGTGCCTTATAGTACTACATCAACCCCGTCTCTTCGTCAAGCCGCCGCGCGGTAAATCCGTAGGGGTTCCCCACGGTACTCGTGGCCTGATAGTCGTCGTCTGCGGTACCGAAGTCGCCGTCGCTGGTGAGGTTCCTGCTGTCGTCGTAGGTGAAAGAGGGCTGGTCGGAGACGAGAATGCGGGGAAAGATCAGACCAAGATCGCGAGTCTATAACTCTCTGCTGATCAACGGGTTAAGTATGGTGTCCCCAAAAGTTAGGCAGCGGGGCTGTTCAACCGCCCCGCTGCCGTCATGGGTTCAAGGGGTGTGACACGGAGGCCGACTTAGTAGCGCGGGCCCCGGTCTTTCTTCTCGCGGGCCTCGTTCACCGTAATGTTGCGCCCGCCGAACTCGCTTTGATCCAACTGCTTGATCGCCGCTTCTGCGGCTTCCTGCGTGGCCATCTCGACAAAGCCGAAACCCTTCGACCGACCGGTGTCCCTGTCCATGATGACCTTCGCCGACTCAACCTCGCCGAACTGCTCGAAGTGCTGACGCAGCTGGTCCTCCGTCGTATCATACGACAAACCGCCAACATACAAATTCTTTGCCATCTTCCCTTCCTGTCTCTCTTCCTGCCGTTCCGGGTTTAACCGAGAATAGCACTGAACAAAACTGAGCACGTCACCCGGAAATCGGGCATTCAACACAGGCCGTATTGTATCCCTTTTCCGAAACCGCGTCAAGCACTATCTCAGGCAATTCCTGGAACGCTTATAATTGTAGAAGTCAAGGGCCATGTGATTTGACGATGACACGCGTCTCCAGCCGCTCTTCCGGCGTGCCCCACAGAATCGTCATCTGCTCCCCACACCCGGCGCACCGCCACAGACGGCGGCTGTCCTGATAGCGCAGGGGCTTCTTCCTGCACTGCGGACAGACGGGGCCGCGGTTGCGCTGGCGTTGGCGCAGGAGGTAGTCCACGCAGTCTTGCTCGCGGCGGGTTCGAGATCGACGCGGCGAAGGTCCAGGCGGATGTGCGGTTCGACGGTTCAGGTGCCGCCCCCGTTGTCGGGCTGAGCCAAGAAAGATCTCGATGGTCATGTCGTTGGCCTTCCCCTTCATGCCCTACAAGGCGGCCCGAGCCATTCGGACAATCCAGAGGACGGAGACGTACGTTATCAGGGCAAGGGGCCACGGGCCATCACTCGTCGGTGTCTTCATCCGACTCTCTGTACCCGAACGCGTTTTTCAAGATCTTTACAATCCACAGCGCCGCGATGCACCCCAGCACGATGAACACAATGCCGTAGAAGGCCAAAAGGAATTTCTGCATGGTCAGTTGTCCACCTGAATATCCGTTCCCGGCGCCTTGACGCGCGTGCTGCCGTCTTCTTTGACTCGGACATCAACGAAGGGCGCCTGGACGCGGACCTTATCCTTCTCGTCTTGCTTCTCCCGCTCGGCGCAGCCGATCAGCGATGTGCCGATACAGATGGCGGCGAGACAAGCCAGCCACTTTCGCATAGTCAATCCTTTCGGCGGGGGGCACTTAATTCCTGTCGGGGAAAGATATGCCCAAGCCGCGCGGCGCGGGATTGGGCGCAGCCCCCCTGAGTGTTTGAGGAAAACGCTGTGCCACGCTCAAACTTGTTTGAGCGTGTTTTGAGGAGCGTCGATCCGCAACGGGAACTACCTATCATCCTCTTTCTCGTTCTTGCGTTCTTGTTCTCTTTCTTTGCGCTCGCGCTCGCGATCCGCCTCGCGCTCTTTCAGATCTCGCTCAATCCAGCGCGCCGCGTTGGAGATGCGCATCAGCTCGCCCGTGGCTGCGTCGATGCCGATTTCCCATATCCGCGTCGGCTTGCCGTCCTTGCCGGGCTTGAGGGTGGTAACCGTGACAAGGAAACCGCCTTCCTCCTCGTCCCCCGGCTCAATCGCCGCGGCAATGGGAATGCCTCCGTGCTCCTCGATGACGCTGCTCATCGCCTCCTGGATCGGCACGCCGACCTTCTGGATTTGCGCGATGTATCTCTGGACGTAGGGGTACTTGCCCTCGGCGACGGGTTGCTTCTGCTTTTCTTGTTTTTCTCCGTCCCTCTCTCGCTCCCGCCGTTGTTCCTCTTCTCTCCTTCGTAACTCCCGCTCCTTGCCTCGGGTCGCGTTTTCCATGTTGACCATCTCGCCCGTCTCGGCGTCAAGAACCACCTCCCAGATGCTCGCCGGCTTGCCGTCCTGCGCCGGCCGGACGGTCTGGACGCAATAGATGAAGCTGCCGTCCTCCTCGCCCAGTTCCAGACTGCCCCCGATGGGGATGCCGCCGTACTGCTCCATGACCTTGTTCATGGCCTCCTTGAGCGGCATTTTGAGTTTCTGAAGTTTGACCGTGTACTTCTCAATGTAGGGATATCGCTTCCCCGCGGCGTGGAGGGACGGTATCTGGCTCATCACAACCGCGACAACGATGGCAAATCGGGTTCTTGTCATTTCAAGACCTCCCCATGTAGCCGTACCCTGTATGGGTGCGGGGCTTCGCGCCCAGTTTCCGCAGGCATAAAGCCTGCGCCTACATTATCCCTGCCCTTCCCAACATTCCTTTGACACATTATCCCCACATTCCCCGTCCCCGTCAAGACCGATCATCGTAGCGCCGACCGGATCATCAGCGCCATGAAGACGGCGAGGGCAATGATGGCGTACCCAGCGGGATAGCCCCCAGGCATGAACACCGCCACCAGCGCCTCGCCCAAAACCGTGGCAAGCACGACGTTGATTACGCTCCCGCCTCCCCCGGACAGCTCCTCAATCATCCATCATTCCATTCTTCCATTCTTCCATTCTTCCACTCTTCCACTCTTCGACCTCTTCACAGCATACTCATCGGGTCCACGTCCACCGTCACATACACGCCACCGCTCGATTTCATCTCCTCTTCCGCGTGCGACAGAATCGCCCGCAGCGTCCGCGACTCCGGCGCCTTCACCAGCATGTGCCAGCGGGCGCGCTCCTTCACCCGCTCGATGGGGGCCTGGGCGGGACCCAGGAGCTGCCGCTGCCCCAGCAGGCCGCTCTCGCGGAGCTTCGCGGCGATCTGGTTCGCCTTCTGGATCACCTTGTTGCGCTGCAGACCGCGCACGACGATCCGCGCCACGCGCGAGAACGGAGGATAGCCCAAGGCCCGGCGATGCTCAAGTTCCACATCCGCGAATTTTTCGTAGTCGTGACGAGCCGCGCACTCGATGCAGTAGTGCCCCGGCTTGTGGGTCTGGACGATGACCGCCCCCGGCCGCACCCCCCGTCCCGCACGGCCGGACACCTGGGAGATGAGCTGGAACGTCCGTTCGCTCGCGCGGAAGTCCTGCAGGTGCAGCGCCGTGTCGGCGGAGATGATGCCGACGAGGGTGACGTTCGGATAGTCCAGGCCCTTCGCGATCATCTGCGTGCCCAGCAAAACGTTTACCTCCCCGCTGCGGAATCGGTCGAGGGTTTCGCGGTATGAGCCGCGCTTCGTCATCGTGTCCGTGTCCATCCGGGCGACGTTGGCCTCGGGGACGAGCTTGCCGAGATACTCCTCGATCTTCTCCGTCCCCGCACCCGTGAAGCGCAGGTCGGGCGTCTGGCAATCGGGGCAGGCATCGGGTGGCGTCAGACGCGCGCCGCACTGGTGACAGACGGCGACGTGGCGCGATTTGTGGTAGGTCATGGCAATGCCGCACCGGACGCACTCCAGCACCAGGCCGCACTTCCGGCAGCTCACCGTGGTGGCGAAGCCTCGCCGGTTCAGGAACAGGATGGCCTGCTCGCCTCGGGCGATGGTCCGCCGCAGCTCCTCCAGGAGGTCGCGCGAGAAATGGGCGAACCGCTTCTGCGCGTGGTGCTCCCCGCGCATGTCCACCACATGCACCACCGGCAGGGGGCGGTCCTCGATACGTTTCGTCAGGCGGACCAGCTCGTACTTTCCGGTCATCGCGTTGCGGTAGCTCTCGAGCGACGGCGTCGCCGACCCGAGCAGGACGAGCGCGTCGGATCGATGGGCCCGGACGACGGCTACGTCGCGGGTGTGATAGCGCGGGGTGACGTCCTGCTTGAACGTGTTCTCGTGCTCCTCGTCCACGACGATGAGGCCCAGGTTTTTCGTCGGTGCGAAAACCGCCGAGCGCACGCCCAGGACGATCTGCGCCTCACCGCTGCGAATCTGCCGCCACTGCTCGTGCGTCTCGCCCTTGCTCATGCGGCTGTGCATAACGGCGACGCGGTCGAAGCGTGCGCGGAAGCGGCGGATGGTCTGCGGCGTGAGGGAGATTTCGGGAACGAGGACAATCGCCTGCTTCCCGGCGGCGACGACGCCGGCGATGGCCTGCAGGTAGATCTCCGTCTTGCCGCTGCTGGTGACTCCATGAAGGAGGATGACACCGAAGGTATTTTCGGCGAGGCGTTCCCGAACGCGCTTGAGCGCGACCGCCTGTTCGTCGTTCGGCTCGAAGCGGCTCACCTTATCCACGGGCAGGTCGAGGAGCGGGTCGAGGATTGCCTTCTCTTCGAGGAAGACGATGCGCCCCGCCTTCTCCAGGGATCGGACGACCGACGGTGTGCAGCCGACGGCCTTGGCGATCCGAGAAGCCGTCATCGTGCCGTCGTTCTCGGCGATGATCGCCAGCACCTTCGCCTGCTTCGGCGCTTTGGCCTCGATTTCGGAGATGACCTTGTCCACATCGTCAAGGGGGATCTTGAGTTTGGCCAGACGGACCTTCCGTGTCTGCGTTCCCTCGCGCACGGCCGTGGGCAGGACGGCATCGAGCGCCTCGCCCCAACTGCAAAAGTAGTAGTCCGACATCCACTTTGTCAGCTCCAGGAGCTCGGCGTCGAGCATGGGCACCTCGTCGATCACATCGAGGATATCGCGGACCTTGTCATATTCCGACTCCGGCACGAACCCGACGCAGTAGCCCTCCACCTCCCGCCGGCTGAAGGGCACGCGCACCCGCGAGCCTACCTCGATCCGCCCGCGCAGGACCTCCGGCACGGCGTAGTCGAAGGTCTTGCGCAGGGGGATGGGGATAGCGACTTGAACGAATTCCTTGGCATCATCCATGGCAAGGGCATCGTATCACGCGGGGGCGACAAGATCAACGGTTGGAGGGATGGAGTAGTAGGGTATTGGCCATCCATCACTCCAACACAGCAACGTCATCGCCTGATCGGGATGCCCTGTTGGGCGAGGTAGTCCTTCATCTGCTGGATGGTGAACGTGCCGTAGGGGGCGATGGAGGTGATGACAGCCTGCCCTACTTTCGTTTCCTTCTTGCCCGACCGATCTTGAGATAGGTGCTGATGTTCGCGTCTCTGCTGATGACCGGGTCGATCTTGCCCTTTGCCGAGGTCAGGAGCGTCATCACGCCGGGTCCGTGGCCGGCATTGACGCAGTCGCTGTGGACGACGACGCCGACGGAGACCGCACCCGTCTGGTAGATGCGGCCGAAGGAGTGGTCGGTGTCCATGATGGCGACGAGGTCGCCGAAGCGCAGCGTGTCCAGGCCGTGCTTTGCGACGATCTTCTTGTCGAAGAGCTGGATGTCGTAGTCGCCCGTGTGGCAGTCGCTCGACCCCAACCCCGATCCCATGATGGCGCCGGGGATCTTGTGGGTGACGGGAACCTTCAGGACGCCGCTCTTCTTCGTCCCCTTGATGGGCCATGCCTTGAGCAGCCGGGGCGACAGGTTCATGACGGCCACGTCCGGGAAGTCGATCAGTTCCAGGCCGAGGCCGAATGCCTTGATCTGGACCTTGTCGCCGATGACGAGCTTGTCGAGCGTCTTGTCGTCGAAGTCGATCATGACGTGCTCGCAGCCGCCGTGCTTCCCGGTGACGACGCCCTTTGCTCCCTTGGCATCGCCCGAGACCACCCGCGCCTCGTTGCCGGCGCCGGACAGGGTGTTGTAGCCGGTGTTGGCGGACGCGTCCTTCGACTTCGTGGTGACGCACGGCTCGACATGATCAGCCTTCAGGCCGACGCAGCCATCGCCGACACGGAGATTGTAGGTGATGCCCCCGGTCCCCGGCAGGACGTTCGGCTTGCCATCGGGGCCGACGCGGTACGGCGGCCGCCCCCCGCCGGGAGGGCTCACCTCGCCCAGTACGCTTTGCATGACGAGCTTGTCTTCGTTGGTCTTTAGCACTTTTCATCCTCCTCCCAAAACCTTGATCTTCCAAGGAGGATGGATCATACCGTCTCACCCTTTGGCGGTCAAGACGATTTGGCGGTTTTCGCTTGACGCTGTTTGAGGCAGGGGGTAGCATGGCGGCCCGTGTACTGGAAGCCATTTGTTTCAAGGAGCACGAGTCATGCTGAACCTGGCATTGGTGACGGCTGCGGAGTGGCCCCATGGGAAGACGTTCACGGGCCTTTTCAACGGAATCTTCGATCCGGAGACGGGCAAGCCTACGCAGGCCGCCGACCCGCGCCTGAGGAACGCGCGCATTATCAAGATCTGGGACGCGAACAGGAAAGCCGCCCAGGAGCTGGCCGACACGCGGCACATCGAGACGGTCCTCGATCGATACGAAGACGCCGCCGAGGACGTGGACGGCGTGCTCATCGCCGACGATTGCTCGCAGGAGCTCTATAAGTTCGCCCCCCACTTCATTGACCGGAAGATTCCTCTCTTCGTGGACAAGCCGCTCAGCCGGAAGTACGTCGAGGCGAAACGCGTCGTGGATCGTGCGAAGAAGAAGGGCTGCCTGTTCCAGTCGGGCTCGTCGCTCCGGTACTGCAATGAGGTCCTGGCGCTGAAAGATTCGCTGAAGGAAAAAGTCGGCAAGCCGCTCATGGCCGCCACCTTCGGCCCGAACGAGCTGATCTTCTACGGCGTCCATTCCCTCGAGCTGCTTCTTGGCGTGGTCGAGGGCCGCGTGGCCACGGTGCAGCATCTCGGCACGGAGAAGCTCGACCTGGTTCACCTGAAGTTCGAGAGCGGGTTGATCGCCATGTGGATGTGCGGCGAGGGCGCGGCCCGTGGGGGCTGGCGCTGCGTGCTGCGCGGCACGAAGGGCGAGCAGGTGATCGAGTCGGCCACCGATGGCTATACGAACATGCTGGCCCGATTTGTGACCATGATCGAGACCGGCAAGCCGCCGATTTCGCTCGGTGACACGCTCCACGTCATCGCCATCCTCGACACCGCGCAGAAGTCCGTCGAGTCCGGCGGCAAGGAACTGAAGGTCCCGCAGCCGGATAAGAAGAAGAGCAAAGCTCGCCAGAAGAAATAGTGAGGGGTTGCTGCGCCATGTCCCCCTGAAGAAACACCACGAGTATTTCTCGTTTCGCTGGGGGCTGCGGCTGGCGGTAACAATTTTGCATCGGTTTTTGCCGTAAACGCGGACCGCATCGCTGGCGGTGGTAACCGGTGCCTGTACGCCGCGCCCCCATCACGACCCGGGAGACCTCGAGCCAATCCACTCTGCCTTGCACCGCTGGCGTCAAAAACGCATTTGACAGCTCTTCTGATGTCGTGTAAAATAGGTGTACATATCCAGGCGAGTATCTTCTCGTCGCTTTCATAAGGAGTCTGCCATGAAGGAACGCCTGTCACATATCTCAGTCCATGCGGCTCTCATACTGTTCCTTGCGCTGCCCTGTTTTCTGTCCGGCTGCAGGTTTCGCGCGCGCGCTCGGGTCAATACGCAAAGCGCTTCGCTGGCGAACAACGTGCAGGGGGGAGGAGTGGGACTGGCGACAACGGGGCTGACCGTCCGGGTCCATATCGTTGCCAGAAAGGGCCGCGCGATGCGCATCCGCGTAGCGCGCGCCAAGCGCTCCGCCGTGGCCATGCGGCAGCAGGCGGCCGCGGCCGCAGAGTCCGCCGCCGAATGCGCACGGCAGGCCGCCCGCGAGGAGATAGAGAAGATGGAGAAGGGAGACAAGTCCGAGGACAGCCCCCCCGATCCGCCGCAGTCTCCTTCGTAATCCAAACGATTTATCCACAGCCGAACGACTATGAAACGCGCGTCTTCCACCATTGGCTTCCTGGTTGCAGTGGCCGTATGCCTGTCGGCCCTGTCGGGCTGCTCCCGCCGGACGGGAGAGCTGGAGGCCGAGCTGGCCCGGCTGCAGAAGGAAAACGCAGAGCTGAAGAAGGAGATCGGGAAGGTAGTCAAGCTCTCCTCCGCCATCCAGGAAGTGCTGAAGTCCTACGAAGAGCTGGCGCCCCAGATGGACGAGATTCAACGGGAAATCGACGCGACTCGGGATTACGTCTCCAAGATCGAGGCCCTCACGCCGAAAGGCATGAACCCGCGCGCGCGGGCCGAGCTGAAGCTGCTCATCGAGGAGGTCATGGCCGAGGAGCAGCAGCGGAGGCAGGCCGAGCAGCGGCGATGGGCGGAGGACCTGTGGGAACGCCATCTCGACGAGTTAGTCGCCTTGGCGCATCTGTCGCCTGTTCAGAAAAAACAGATCGCGCAGTTCATGAAAGAGGAACAGCAGCAGGTCCGCATGGCCTATTCCCAACTCGTCCAGGGGACGGCGCGCGTGGAGGATATCGACCGCGCAAAAGAGAATGCCTTGGCCACGCGCGACAAGAAAGTCAAAGCGATCCTTGCCCCCGACCAATACAAGAAGTATGAGGATTGGAAGCGCGAGCGCGACATGTTCCGCGCCGGCATCAACCGTCGCCAGCAGTCCCCAAACGCGAACCAGGATGACCTGTAGCCCAGGGAAAAGACTGTCCCGCACCGTTCTGTTTATCCTCCTCGCTCTCTGCACGGGAGTCGTCGCGAACGCCGGCAAGCCCGGTCGGCATCTGTTCATCTTTTCCACACCGGTCCCGGCGGTGGGAAGTGAAGCGCGCCTCTACTTCTGCGTTCAAGACGGGCGGAACGCCTACTACGTCCGCATCACTCGGCAAGCGGGCGCCCTTCGAAAGGTCCGGGACGGACATGACCGCGAACTGGCCTCGGCGCCGCTCTCGGAGAATTTCGCAAAGGTGAATGTGGAGATTCAGCGGAGGGAACGCGAGATCGTCGTCGCCGTCAACGGCCGGTTCCTCTGCCGAGCCGAAGACACGGACTTCCACGGCCCCGCCGCCGCCATCTCCCCCGATTCCGCCAAGCTCCTGCGCGTCCAGCCGATGGGCGATGTCGCCTTTAGCGACGATTTCATGCGCCGTGAACCGTCCGGCGCGTGGCAGCCCCTTTCGGGTCACTGGGAGATCTGCGGCGTCCAGTGGGCCGACCGGAGCATGAACCCCTTCGCGCTTTTCTGTCGATTCCCCGACACGCCGGCCTTTTCGGACCTGGAGCGGGGTCGCACCCGCCGGTACGTCGGCACGGGGATGCGGATCGAACACCAAAATGATCGCGCCGTGGTCATCCACGTCTTCGACGGCACCCCCGCCTGGGAGGCCGGTGTCCGTACGGGCGACACGATCCTCCTCATCGACGGGCGGACGGCCGTCGGCACGTCGCGGGAGGACGTCGTCGAGCGGCTGCAGGGCAAGGAAGGCGAGCCGGTCACCCTCTCCCTTGCCCGCGTTCGCGACGGAAAGAAGACGATTTTCACGGCCCGCATAGTCCGCAGGCGGATCGACCTGGACAGCATCGAAGACGTCGCCGTCATCCGCCCGGCGAAGTTCTCCCCGGAGGCATTGATCGCCGCCGGGCACACCTTCTGGAGCGATACGACCACCGGGGCCTCCGTCCGATCCCTCGGACAGGGGGCGTTCGGCCTTGCGACGTGCGTTCGCGACCCAAAGAACTATTTGCTGTTCCGCTGGTCGGCGGATGAGTCGGAGGACCGGCGCGGGGCGTTGGACCTGGTGCAGGTCGTGGACGGACAGTCGAAAGTGCTGGCGACGCGGCCCGGCGGCTTCGCACCGGAGCAATACTACCGCCTCAGGCTGTCCGTTCAGGGCGCCTCTGTCCATGCCTATGTGGATGGCGTGCCTGTTCTCGATGCGACCGTCCCCGATCTCACCTGGGGCAGGGCGGGCCTCTACGCCGCCAACTCGCTGGGGGTGTACTTCGACGATGTGGAAGTCATTTCGACCCAACTCCAGAAACCGTCCACCGAGCCGGTCCGCTACAAGCCTCTCTTCGTCACCGACGAATACATGACCGACTGGGCCGGCGATCTGAACCGCTGGACCAAAGGGGACGACGAACAAGGAGCAACCACTTACTGGCACGGCTATCCCTTTCCCGGCGATGCCAGGTTGGAGGTGCAGGACAAGTTCTCGCCGGAGTTTATGCTCATCATCAATGCGGACCGCCGCTCGCCCCGGAGGGGTTTTCGAATGTGTGTGCACCGGATATCGAACACCTATTCGCTCTTTCGGAATGCGGCGGCCCTGGCTAAGGACGAGCCGCTTCCAGCCGGGTTCAGGCGCGTGGCCGTCGAGTCGCGAGCGGGAACGGTTCGAGTTGTTGTCGACGGCAAGGTCGTCCGGACTGTTCAGGTCGAGCCGCTGGCCGGCGGTCGGGTCGGCCTGCGCAGCCTGTTCGGTCCGAAGGCGTCGCGCGCGTCGGTGTCGTCGAGCAATGTGCTGGACTACGCCTTCGACAGCGTGCCCGTGGACTGGAAGATCGTCGGCGGCCGATGGGGAATCATGAACCGCTGGGTGTGCGACCCGCGTTGGTCGTGGTTCGGCGGCCGCAGCCGGCAGATGGCCTCGCTCTGGCACAAGCGGACGTTCGAGGGCGACGTCACCCTCGACGTCTTCACCGCCCTGGCGATGCCTGCCTACTGGAAGTCGCCCCACGAGCGACCGGGCGACCTGTGCCTCACGATTTGCGCCGAGGACGACAGCCCCGCGCACGGCTATTCCGTCATCGTGGCCGGGGAGGAAAACCGGTGGACGCGGCTCTATCGCCGGGACCGGGTGGTGGACGAGACGCGGTCCCCTCTCTTCCTCCTGCCGAGGCGCGAACTGAGCTGGGACACGGCCATGCGGCTGCACCGGCGCTGGTATCACCTGCGCCTCATGAAGGAGGGGGCGCACATCCGGTTCTTCATGAACGGACAGTTGGCCCTTGACTTCCTGGACCCCGAGCCGCTGAGGAAGGGACAGGTGGGCGTGTGGACGGTGAACAACGCAATTCTCCTCTCCCGCATGCGCATCGCTTACGCAAAAACGAATCCGCCCGAGTTGGTCTTCAACTCCCGGTGGCCCTTCTCCAACGGGGGGTTTACCAATGTAAGCGAGATGGGTCTTACGGCCAACGCGGAGCGCGATGGGCAAGGCTTCTGCGCAACGAACGCGCTCCCCGGCGGGCCGTTCAGGATGTCGTACCGGCCCGACTCGGTCGACGCGGCCGCGGAACGTCTGCTGAGCCTTGCCTTCAAGGCCGAGCCGGATGCGAAGGTGGATCTGTTCTTCGAGTTCGACGGCGCCCCCCATCGCATCCGCCTGACGGGGCCGGAGGCCGATGACGGCCGGGCCATCGTCCTGGGTTCGTTCCCCGGCATCGCCGCCGACGGCGCGTGGCATCGGTCCTCGTTTCGCCTCTTCGACGCGCTGAAGGACCGGTACCCCTACAAGAGATCATTCGTCATCCGGAAGATCGCATTTGCGAATCGGTCCAACGACGGGTACCTGCTTGCCGGGTACGGGGGGAACCCGCGCGGGGCGCGGTATGCCGTCGGTGACTTCCAGTTTCACAACGGGGTCCGGACGGATCGCCGGCCCCCTGTCGTTGGAAAGGTAACGATGCCCCTCGTCGATCCGGCAAGGCAGAACTCGATCCTCTTCCATCTGTCCGACGATGGGTCGGGGGTCGATCCCGCCTCGATCCGGCTGACAGTCCAGGGGCGGTCGCTCGATACGACGCACAAGGCCGTTCGATTCACGCCCTTGTCCGGGATACTGGAGCTCGATCTCCCGGCCGCCGGAATTACGCTGAAGGACGGCGAGGATATCCACGTCGAGCTGACCGGGCTGCGCGACTACGCCGGCAATGCGGCGGAGCCATACAAGATTGCCTGGCGCTACACCGCCGCAAAAGACAGGTTTCCACCGACCCACATTCGGCTCCGGGCCGGCGCCGCGGATTTCATCGGGTATGACTTCGAGAGGAATCTTGGGGACTGCTACCCGGTCGGCCGCAGCCGCACCATGCCCGGCCGGGCGGGGGGATGGCTGCGACGCGAACGCAGTGAAAAGCCGGGCCGGGGGTATTACCTGCGCGTGCAGAATCTGTGCATAGCCCATGACTTCGGCGTGGGCTTCCTCACCCGGCCGTGCGATGTGGGCCGCTTCCCCCTCCTCACCTTCAACTACAAGGTGAGCCGGGACGTTCCGGTCGATTGCAGCTTCGATCTTGACGACGAGCGGAAGGTCGTCCGCTTCGCCGCCGAAACCTTCCGTCAGGACCTGCGCCTCTACGGCCACTACGAGACGGTGGGCGCGATTCCCAATATTCTGGCCGACGGAACGTGGCGCAGCGCTTCGGTGAATCTTTTCGACATCGTCAAATCCCATGATCCCACACGAAAGGAATTCGCACTCACGAATATTCATTTTGGCGACGATGTAACCGGCTACCTCGGCAACTACGAGGGGGCGGCGTTCTGTATCGACAACATCCGCATGCGTCCGCTCCTCTCCCGGAAGACGCTCCAGCCCACCTGGACGGCCGAGGACGTGTCGGGCGTCGCCGACCATCGAATCGCCGTCAATGCCGCGCCCGACTCCACACCCGTGGGCAAGACGCTTGACGCCGACACCGAAAAGCTGGAAGATGGGATCGCTTACATCCACCTGATGCTCCGGGACGGGGCGGGCAACTGGTCGGCCCCGGTTCACGAGCAGATCATCGTGGATGTCACGCCTCCACGTGTGGAGACCTTTGAGCCGCAGCGGGACATGGCGGGGACGTTCACGATCCGATTCGCCGAAAAAAACGGATTGGACCCGGGGAGCGTGGCCGTTTCCGTCGCGGGCAAGACCTATCGGATCGACAACAAAGTCATGTGGTACGACCAGCAGACAGAGACCCTGACCTGGCGACTGGGCGCTGAGGCGCAGAAGGCGCTGGGCGATAAGGCGGCGGTTGAGGTGAGGTTGCTGTCGGCCAGGGACTTCGCGGGGAACGGCATTGACGCACCGAAGGCGTGGACGTGGGAGCTTGCGCCGGCCGGGAACAAGTAACCTTTGCGGTTTTCTTTGGCGGCTAAAAGGAGTGGAGTCATTTAGCCGAGTGTGGTAACTGTGACTGAGTAATTGTCATTGCGTCATTCCCGCGTACGCGGGAATCCACGAGCAATCGAGGGCCTGGATTCCCGCTTTCGCGGGAATGACACTGCTTAACGCTCATCACAACAATTGGCTAAATGGCTACAAAGGAGTAAAATGGCGAACCGAGTGATGCTGACGGCAGCGATGATTGGTTGTCTGCTTATGACGTCCTGTCTGGAAACGAAAGTCAAGATGGACAAGGCGACGCCGAAACTTCTTGTCAACGGGAAGCTCGCCTCGCCTCTTGTCCTTTACGCCACCATGCGCTCGGCCCCGAGCGAGTTCACCGTGTCGGGCGATTGGAAGGAATACAAACTGACCTTTACGTCGCCCGGCACCGACAAGGGCGGCGTGGCCATCCATGTCCGTTCCGGCCTGGACAAGGGCGACCTGTGGGTGGACGATGTGAAGTTCGTGTGCGCGCCTGACGGGAAGAACATGCTCCGCGAAGGCGACTTTCAGGAGGGGCAGGATGCCTTTGAAAAGGAATGGCGCACCTATATCAAGAAGGACGCCGGCGTCGAGGCAACCGTCAACGTCGAGAACGGTGCGCTGCACTTCGACGTCAAGAAACCGGGCAACAACATCTTTCATGTCCATATCTACCAGACCGGCCACACGGTCGAGCAGGGCAAGACCTACACCATCTCCGCCCGGATGAAGGCGTCCGCGCCGCGGAAGGTGGACTTCCTCGCCGTCCATCAGGGGGAGCCGTGGACGCAGTACGCGGTCCAGCCGCCCAAGGCCTGGCACGAGATCGAGTTGGCCGCCGGTGCAGGCATCCACATCCACTCCTTCGGCGTGCGCATGCCCTGGCCGAAGCCGGGGGCGGCGCCGAACTTCAGCGGGGTGGACCGGACGATGGAGAAGTTCGTCAAGCACGATCCCAAGGGCATGCTCATCCCCCGGATCGGCATGGAGGCCCCGGCTTGGTGGAAACAGAAGAACCCCGACGAGTGCATGCTCTACGACACCGGCGAGCGCGGGTATTCGAGCGTGGCCTCGGAGAAGTGGCGGCGCGACGCTGCGGCCAACTTACGCCGCCTCGTGGAGTATCTCGAGGAAAACTACGGCGACCACGTCCTCGGCTACCATCCCACCGGCCAGAACACGGGGGAGTGGTTTTATAAGGATTCGTGGAAGCGAAAACTCTGTGGATTCAGCCCGGCCATGAAGAAGGGCTTCCGGAAGTGGCTGCGGAGAAAATACGCCGGCGACATCGCGGCACTCAACCGGGTCTGGGGAGCAAGGCTCAAGGGCTTCGACGCCGTCGATGTTCCCACGAAGAACGAACGGCTGGAGGCGTTGGCTGGTTCCTTCCGCGACCCGGTGAAGCAGCGGAAGGTCATCGACTTCACGGAGTACATGCAGGTCGCCATGGTCGAGCCGCTGGAGATGTTTGCCCGGGCGATAAAGGAGGCGTCGAACCGCAGGAAGTGCGTCGTGTTTTTCTACGGCTACCTCTTTGAATTCGGCCCGCTCTGGGCCGGCGCGCCCTACAGCGGCCACTACGGCCTGCGCCGGATGTTGAACTGCCCGGACGTCGACATCCTCTGCTCGCCCATCTCCTACGGCGACCGCGGCCTGGGCGGCATCGGCGCTTTCATGTCGCCCGTCGATTCTGTCCAGATCCATGGCAAGTTGTGGCTCAACGAGGACGACACCCGGACGCACCTCTCTCCGGCAAACACGCACAAGTCCGACCCCGCCTGGCATGGCCGTGTCGGCAAGCCGGAGCAAACGTGGTGGGTGCACCAGCGCAACTTCGCCCATATCTTTGTCCGCCGCGCGGCGACATGGTGGATGGACCTGCCCGGGTTGGGCTGGCTCGACTCGAAGAACCTCTGGGACGACATCGCCAAGCTCCGGCATATCTACGACGAGGGGCTTGATCGCGGCACACAATACAAGACCGAGGTCGCCGTCATCATCGATGAAAAGAGCGCGTTCTATCTCAAGCCCTCGCCGAGCATCACCCGCGAGCTGATCTCTCGCATCCGCATGGACCTCTACCGCATGGGCGTGCCCTTCGGCATGTACCTGCTGGACGACCTCGTCGCCGGCGATGTCCCTGACGCGAAGCTCTACATCTTCCTCAATGCCTTCCACATGGCCAAGGACCGGCGCGAGGCCGTCCGGCGCATCGTTCAACACGATGGCAAGACGGCTCTATGGTTCTACGCGCCGGGCATCATCTCGGAAAACGGGCTCGACCTCAAAAACATGGAGGCGCTGACGGGCATCCGGTTTATGCGTCTGCCGACGAGTCTCGTCCCCGATGCGACCATTGCCGCGTCGGGAGACGGGATCGGCAAGAACCTGAAGGCCGGCGAGGTCTTTGGCCCACAGGACAAGAACCAGATCGAGACGGTCTTTGCTGCCATCGAGCCCCAGAAGAACATGGCTGTGATCGCACGCTACCACGCGGCCAAGAACGCGGCGGCTCTCGTGGTGAAGCGCCACGGCGACTGGACGTCGGTCTTCTGCGGGCCCACACGCCTGCCCGCCAAGATTTTTCGCGCCATCGCCCGCGACGCCGGCGCGCATGTCTGGGCGGACAGCGATGATGTTCTCGCCACGAACGGCCGTTTTCTGTCCATTCAGGCATCGGAGGCGGGGAAGAAGACGATCTTCCTTCCGGGCAGATGCACAGTGATCGACGCCATTACGACGGAACCGATTGCAAAGGACGTCACCCGGTTCGACCTCGACCTTCAAAAGGGCGAGACAAAGATGTTCTTCATCGAAGGCGGGAGAAACTGACGCGGGGCCTGTGGCGGAGGCGCTTCGTCCGTTGCTACTTTCTTCCTTCCGGCGGCGGGGTGTAGGACACCAGCGAGCGCACGCCCCCCTCGGCCTGGGCGGACTGCGTTCTCGCCTCGAACCGGAGCCGCCCGCTGTAGAGCACCCTGTGGAGCGTCTTCAAGTCGCGGCAGCCGAGGTCCTGGAAGGCATGTTTCAGGCCCATCATGAGGTAGGGCAGGTAGTTCTGCAGCGACCCCTTGTCCACCACCGTCCCGGCCACGCCCTGGGCCACCTTGATCCGATCGTCCTCGGAAAAGTAGCGCTTCGCGCCGCCGGCGTCCATGGCCTCGATGGACGCCATGCCGCGATACTTCTTCACGCGGACGCCGTTCTCGTAGAAGTAGTCCCCGGGCGCCTCGCTCGTGCCGGCCAGCATGTTGCCCATCATCACCGTGCTCGCGCCGATGGCCAGCGCCTTGGTGATGTGGCCGATGCTCCGGACGCCTCCGTCGGCGACGATCGGGACTTTGTTCCGCCGGGCGTACTTGGCGCAGTAGTAGACCGCCGTCGCCTGCGCGCGGCCCACAGCCATGGTCTCCTGCGTGATGCAGATCGAGCCTGGCCCCATGCCGACGCGCAGCGCGTCGCAGCCGGCCTTGATGAGCTGTTCGCATTGCCGCGGAGTGACGACGTTGCCCGCGATGACCTCCACCTCTGGATGGGCCTTCTTGACATGCTTGATCATGTTGACCTGGTAGACCGAATCGCCCTGGGATGAGTCGATCACTACCACGTCCACCCCCGCCTCGGCCAGCGCGGCAAGGCGCTCCTTCGCATCCTCGCGTGTGGAGATGGCCGCGCCGACCAGGAGCTGCTTGTCCTTGCTCTTCGACGCCTCGGGGTAGTCCTTGTTCGTCAGGAGGTCCGTCCGGCAGATGAGCGACACGAGCCGTCCCTGCTTGTCCACGATGGGCAACTTGCCCTTCTTGCTCTTGCGAAGGATCTCGTTCGCCTTCTCGAGGGTCACACCGTCCGGGGCGGTGACGACATCCGTGGTCATTACGTCGCGGAGTTTCTTCTTTCGATTCGGCTCGAAGTCGATGTCCCGGGCCGTCACGAGGCCGACCAGTTTTGAGCCGAGCTCACCGTCCTCCGTGATGGGTATGCCGGAGAAGCCGTGCTCCTCTTTGATTCGGTCGATGTCGGCGATGGCGTTGTCGGGGCCGAGGCAGAGGGGGTCGGTGATGAAGCCGTTCTCGAAGCGCTTCGTCCGGCGCACCTGGCGGACTTGCTCCTCGACGGTGTTGTTGTAGTGGATGATCCCGATCCCGCCCAGGAGGGCCATGGCGATGGCCATGTCGGATTCCGTCACCGTGTCCATGGGCGAGCTGACGACGGGGCTTTTGATTCGGATGCTGCGCGTCAGATGGGTCTCCAGGCTGACGTCCTGGACGTCGAAGTCGATATGACCGGGCAGCAGGATGAAATCGTCGTAGGTGATGCCCCCTTCGCCGGACTCGAAGAAGTCCTTGGCGGCTATTCCGTCTCCGCGTGATCGCATTTGTATCTCCCCGTGGCAAGTAGGATTTGTATTATCTAACTTGCCAAGCTAATCTACCACCTTTCCGGGGTTTGTTCAAGAGAATTTGGCTGCGGCGGGGAAGATTCGTTGTAGGGTTATGGAGACCAAACACTTACGCCCCGGCCCCGCCCACATGAGCGAAATGCGGCGCCATGTCTTCCTTCAGTGTTTGGCCTTATGCCTGCGGCAAAACCGCACCCGTAAAGGGTGCGGCTGCAAACGCCCGGTTTTCGGATAGGCTCTCAGTCATTCGTCATTCTCTTCGCCCAGCCACCCCTCGATCTTTCGGCGCATGCGGTCGGGCAGCTTGTTGTAGCGCCGGCCGGCGCGGCGGTCCATGTCGAGGGCGCGGCGGTAGGTATCTTCGATGACGGCGCGGGGGCGCTTGAGCAGCTCGTAGAGCGAGCCGAGGCGGGCGAGGTAGATCGGCTTGACGGGGAAGTGGTTGATCGCCGTCTCGTACTCCTTCACGGCGAGCTCCTGCTCCGCCCGGTTGGTGGCGCTTTCGCGGTAGAGCTCCGCCAGCTCGAAGTGGTATGCCGCCTTGCGCGGATTGATCTCGATGGCCCGCTTGTAATGCTCGATGGCCTGGCTGAGCGTCGACTCGCCGTCGAACGTCAGCACGCCGTTCTTCCAGATGTCCCGGAAGATGATGGCGAGCCACTCCTGCGGGGCCGCGTTGCCGGGGCAGAGCTTCGCCGCCTTCCGCAACTGCGCCACCGCTTTGCCCGGCTTCGGTGGAACATCCTCCAGCAGCGCCCGGCCGTTGGCGAAGTGCACGCCGCTCAGCAGGACGGGCGGCCACAGGCACGCGACGACGGCAATCGCACTCACCAGCGCCCCCACCGCCAAGGCGACCTGTCCCGGCTGCCCGAGCGGACGCACGAGTTGTTTCCGGCCCGGAGCCGTTGCGACGGCGATCGCGGCCAGCGTCCAGAGCGTCTGCGCCACGCCCGGTTCGTATAAGTCAAAATCGACGAGGCTGTGGATCAGAAAGCAGACCACGCCGATCCAGATGCCGCGGCAGGTCATGGCGCCGAAGGTATTCGCACCCGCGAAGACCAACAGAAATGCCGCGACCCACCCCAACAGCGCGACCAAGATCCCGCCCAGTCCCATAGGCAGGGAGAAGAACCGCCCGGCGGCGAGGGCGACGGAGACGATCCCGGCAATCAGACCGATCATGGTCAGCTCCATGTCCGTCCGCCCGCCGGCGACGTCGAGCGATTTCACGCCGCCGCCGGCGCCGCCCCGCGGAAAATGCCGAGCCAGGAAGATACCCCAAACGGCGCAGAAGGCGAGCAGCCCGAAGATCCCCGTCTCGGCCCAGAGTTGGATGTAGTTGTTGTGGGCCATCTGCGTCTCGTCGTCCGCGGGCCGTTTGTAGGCCGTGTAGAGGTCGCCGAACTCGTTCAGGCCGATGCCGGAGACCGGATGGTCTTCGATCATCTCGATTCCCGCGCGCCAGTACTGCGCCCGAACCGTGAGGGAATCGAGGTAGCGCCATGCCGGCGGGAGCTTGCCCATCCACTGGGCGGCCCCGAACACGACGATGAACAGAGCCACGCCCACGGCAACCCATTTTGGGTGTGTCCACACGAACCGCCTGCCCCAGAGCGCCGTGAAGAGAAACAGTCCCATGGCAAGTGTGATCCAGCCGCCTTTCGATTTTGTCAGGAAGAGGGCGATCAGTTGGAGGACGATGACGGCGCCGAGGGCGATGGGGATCGTCCTGTTCCCTCGCTTCATTCGGTCGATGAACAGCCCGATGAGCGGTGGGATGACGAGGGCCAGAAACCCGGCAAAGAGGGTGGGCAGGAGGAACGTGCCGTAGACGCGGAACGTCTCGAGCCGGGAGCGGAAGTCGGCCTCGTTCTCGGGGGCCACACCGGCGGAGCGCATCGTTCCGGCGGGGTCGTCGTGGTAGGCCCTCAGCGTCTCGGGAAAGCCGATCATGCGCTGGTGCAGTCCCTGGATCGCAACCACGGTGATCGTGGCCACAAGACACGCGACGACCAGCCCCGTCTTCCGGCGGTCGTCCAGGACATTAACGAGCAGATAGAACAGGAGGACCTGGCCGATCCAGTCCATGGCCGTCATCGCGCTGCGCCATTCGTAGTGCGAGATGAACATCGACCGCACGACAAAGATCACGAACAGAAGGATGGGGATGCCTATGCCCGTCCGGGTCAGGCGCAGCTCGGCCTTCAGGGCCATTCGGGCGAGCCACAGAAAAAAGGCGAAGAGAAACGGCAGACTGACCAATAGATTGGCGACCGGCGCTTCGACCATCCCCAGAAAGGTGAGGCGGACTCCCTCGCCGCAGACGAGGGGCCGCAGTGAAACACTGAAAATTACGAGACAGAGGATGGCAAGGTCGAGGGCACGGATCAGGGAATCGCGCTTCGGGTCCGTCAACTTGTCTTGCCTCCCGCCGCCTTCTCCAATAGGACGATAACCGCCATGACGGCCAGGACCTGGATGAGAATGATGAGCGCGCCGGTGGTGCTGGTGCGATAGAGGAGCGTGGCCGTGATACCGGTGGCGAAGGTGATGAGGTAGATGGTCAGCACGGCCTGGCGCGGCGTCATGCCGAGGGCGACCAGGCGGTGGGAGAAGTGTTTTTTGTCGGCCTGGAAAGGGCTGCGGCCCTCGTGCAGGCGGATTGCGATGACGGATATCGCGTCGAACAGCGGCACGCAGAAGACGAGAAGCGGCACACACACCGGAAACAGAGGCGATCCCTCGACATAGAACGTGAATACCACCGCGGCGGCGGCGAGCATATAGCCGATGAAGAGGGCGCCGGCGTCGCCCATGAAGATCTTTGCGGGGGGAAAGTTAAACAAGAGGAACGCCGCCGTCGCGCCAATGATGGTGAGCAGGAGGGCGGCGACGAAGAACTGCTGCGTTTGGACGGCAACAACGAAGAAGATGCACGAGAGGATCAGGGCCGTGCCCGTGCTCAGGCCGTCCATATTGTCCAAGAAGTTGAAGGCATTCGTGATGCCGACGACCCAGGCGATGGTGATGAGCGCGCAGACGATCGGGTTTTCGATGAAGAGGGTGATGTTCATGCCGCAGAGAACGAGCAGCAGCGCAGCGGCGATCTCGATGGCGAACCGCACCGGAACGCCCAGGCCCTTTCGGTCGTCGAGAATACCGATGGTGAAGATGACTGCGCCGCCGATGAGAAGCGCGGCAACCTTTGGGACGGCGGCCTTGAGCAGAGGGAGCTGCTCGCGGACGATCTCGGGCGCGCCGGGCGGGGCAAGGCCCATCGCCAGGAACAGCGTGACGAGCAGACCGATTAGGATCGGTGTGGCGACGCCGACGAAGATGGCGATGCCCCCGCCCATGGGCATGGGCTCGGCGTGCATCTTGCGCTCGGCGGGCCGATCGACCAGGCCCAGGCGGGGGGCGAGTTTGCGCACGATGGGCGTGAGGATCAGAGTAAGCAAAAACGAAACTGCGAAAATGGCCAGTCCGATCAGTTTCACGGTCTTACCTGAGGGGAAGGTCCGATTCCATTGCTGATCGTATCGGAAAGCAGGGGGGATTGTCAATGGAAATGCCGGATTGGTAATGACTAACGACGAATGATGGCGCCCGTTGCGCCGCTCTGGCCATCCGCAGAATATGATGAAAGGGAATTCATCGGGAAGCCCCGCGTGTTCGGGTTGACATATCGCGGACGGGATGATAAAATCAAGTTGCTACTCAGGCGCGCATGCTTCGGACTGCCCGTGTCGGCAGGGGACAAGCAAAAATCCGCAGGATACCATATTGTCATGGCAGACGAATACATCGCCGATGTGATCCGACATGGGGCGAAGGCCATCGAAGCTTGGCGCCAGAAACACCCCGGCGCGCCCATCATGCTGGTGGGGCTGGACCTCAGCAAGATCAACCTGGTGGGGGCCAACCTATCCGGCGCAAACCTGACCAGTTGCAACCTCCACATGGCCCTGCTGATCGGGGCCAACCTGTCCAAGGCCAAGCTATCGGGCACGAAGCTCCGCGGGGTCAATCTGGTTGGCGCGGACCTCTCTTCGGCGGACCTGAGCAATACCGTCCTGACCGGCGCCCTCCTGCAGCGGGCCAACCTGCAAGATGCGGATCTGAGCGGCGCCAACCTCCGCCGGGCGGACCTGCGCGGCGCCATGCTGCGCGGCGCCAACTTCGCGGGTGCGGACCTTGCCGGTGTGGTCGTGACCGAGGCCGAAAAGGCGCAGATAGAAGGAGGGGGGGAGGCCGGCGCGGGGGAGCCGGGGGGACCCTCATCCCGAGCAGCCCTGGAAACGACCGGCTTTCGCGTACAACTGGGTACGGGCATAAGCGCCATCGACCTGGCCCGGCTCCTGAAGGCGCTGGATGACGTGCATGTGCTGATCGGGTTGAATCCCGTGCAGGTGGAGCGGCTGGTGATGATCTCGGAACAGAGCGGCGATCCCTCGGGGAATCACATGGTGGTCCGTCTCGATGAGAGGGCGTCCGCCTGGCTCTATGATGCACTGGGCTCCAATATCCTCGCCCTCGGCTCCCAACAGGCGCGCATCCTTCGGTACAAGAAGCTCGGCCTGACTGAGGAGGACGTGTGGCACAATGTCCGCCCCCTCCTCGAAAACGGCGACGACGCCCTGGCGGTGCTGCGCGAGATGTTCCAGAAGAGCATCATCCTGTCTTTCGGCGAGGCCGTTCCCGCCGAGGCGCCGGGCGCGCCTCCGCCTGCGGCAGATCACGTCCCGGCGGCGCCTGATCCCCCGCCTGCTCCCGCCGCATCCCCCCCTGCCGCCCCGCCGCCGACCCAGCCAGCGCCCGCCCCGACAGCTTCGGCGGGCCCGGGCGCGGACCCCGAGCTGAAGACCTGCATCGAACAGCTCCAGAGCAAGGACTGGAACGACCGCTCTGCGGCTGCCGAGAAACTGGGCAGCATGGGCCCCGCCGCGCAGGCGGCCATGCCCTACCTCATGATGGCGGCAGAGGACGAGAACTTTTTCGTTCGCGAAGCCGCCGAGGGCGCCATCAAGAAGATCACCAACCAGGGGTGATTGCCCTCCTGCTCCCACGGCGCAGAACCGCCGCCGGATTTTGGTAGCAATTCACAAACCGATATCGGTAGAGTGTATCCTGCTGCGACAGGCAATTCAATTCCCGCTGAGGTGATGATCAAGAGTGCGGTGAGGTAGTTGGAGGCCCTCCAGAGCTGAGAGGGAACGACCAAGACCTCTGTTATTGGGAGATGCAGCGAATGCGTAAGGCGGTCTGTATTGTGTTGGTCCTGCTTATCGTCGCGAGTGGAGTGTGGGGCGAGGAACTCGCTCTTGCCGGCGTGCGTGTCCTCCTCGTCAAACCGGAGAATTCCTGGGGCTGGGACTCGGCCCTGCTGGGGGAACTGGAGCATCGAGGCATCGAGGTCACCTGGGGCGAGCCGTCGATGCTGGAGAATCCGAAGGCTCTTGCACTGTTTGACATGATCGCCACAAGCATCAAGCGCCGCTTCACCCACGAGCAGGTCGAGGGATTGAAGGCCTATCTGTCCGAGGGCGGATCGCTCTATGGAAGCTGGGGCGGGCCGATGGGGTGCCCGGAGTTGCTGAAGGTCTGCGGGGTCAAGCGCACCCACAGCGTGCGGATCAAAGGGATGACGCTGCTCGATAGCCCGCTGTCGCAAGGTATCGACCGGCGGGAGTGGGCCTATCCGGAATTTGCCGGACATGTGAAACTGGCCGACACGGGACGTGAGACGGTCGTTGTGGAACCCGACGGCGGCACGACGGTCGCGCGTGATCCGGAGGGCCGCAGCCTGGGAGTGATCGGGCGCTACGGCAAGGGGCGAACCGCCGTGCTCGGCTTCGGCGTGGAAAAGCCGAAGATGTTTTTCCGATCCAGTCGCGACGGCGCGGTGGCCCTGGACAACCTGCTGCGCTGGCTGGTGTCCGACAGCGCGAAGCCCCGATCCTGGCCCGGGGCGATTGAGGTGAACCTGCCGGCGCGGGCGAAGGTCCTCTCGGTTTCGGTCAACGGCGTCGCCATTCAGGACCCGAAGGTGACCCCCTATGGCTCTCTGAAAAAAATTAAGGTGGATGTGAATGGGATCAAGCCGGGGGAGACGGCGACCATTCGCGTTACATATCATCCCCTCACGAAGGCGCGCAATGTCGAGACCATCCTTCACCTGTCCTCCGGCCGGCTGACCGCGCTGGAAACCCCGGTGAAGGCGGCCGAGTTTTTGGCCTCGCTGAATGCGACGATGGTGCAGCCGCTGCTACGGACCTCGTGGGGGCGAGCCTATTACCGCTGTTTGCCCGAAGACAGGCCCGACGAGAAGCTCGTGGTCGAATACAAGGGCGACTGGCTGGCGGAGTTCATCGAGGAATGCCACAAGCGCGGGATCAAGGTGATCGGTGGGATCTATTTTGACCGGTTGACGTCGCTGAAGAAATATCCCGAAGTGGCGCGGATCGAGAAGGACGGAAAGAAGGCGGAGAAGTCGGCCGTCTGTTACAACAATCCCAAGGCCCAAGAGTACAACCTGAAAACCATCCGCCACCTCCTCGACAATTACAAGCTCGACGGGCTGATCCTGGACGACAACTTCGAGCTGGACAATCACCCCTGCTACTGCGACTACTGCAAGGCACAGTTCCGCACCTACTGCAAAAAACACGGGCAACCGTACGAGGACCCGAGCACGACCTCAAACGACAGCATCAAACGCCTTTGGATAGAATGCAAGCGGGAAGCGACTCGCCGCCTGGCCCGGACCGTTCGCGCTATCGCCGCGGAGCACGGCATCCCAGCCGGCGGCTGGGTGGGGCCCGGCATGAAGCCGACCCATCTCGCCGGGTCTTTTGATTTCCTGGGAGGAATGCTCTACACCTGTTCCCCCTCGGCGGCGCGCGGGCCCCTGTCGGTGATGGGCGAGCACAAGTACATCACATTGCTCTGGGGGCTGAACCGCCCACCGGCGGATCTGGAGGCCGAGGTGCCGGAGGCCATCCGGGCGGGAAGCGCCATCGTCGGGTTTTGGATCAATACGACGATGGAGGCATTGGGCCGCAAAGGATACCGGATGGAGAAAGGCGCATTCGAGGCCATCGCCCGGGCGCTTGGCCGCGCCGAAGCGGACTGGTTTGATTTCTATCGGAATAATATCGTGACCGGCGACGCGCGATTCGTCGTCACCAACGCCCGCCTGGGCCGGGAAGAGCTCGTGGTGACGGTGAAGAATCTCGGCAGGAAAATTCACCGACGTGTAGACGGCAAGGTCGATCTGTCGGCCATCGAATAACGCGAATCAGACGAACGCTTCACATTGAGCGGAGGGTAATCCATGGCACAGCTCCAACTTGGAACCGCGCAAGTCAATATCACCCCGCCCCTCGGCGTGTCCCTCGCCGGATCGTTCAACGACCGAAAAGCGACGGACATCCATGACGACTTGCACGTGAAGACGATGGTCATCGGCAATGGCGAAACCAAGCTCGCCATCGCCATTTGCGACATCATCCTGATCGAGCGGCAGGACACCGACATCGCCAAGGAGCGGATCGCGGAGGAATGCGGCATCCCGCCGGACCATGTTATGATCTGCGCCACCCACACCCACTCCGCCGCCGCACCCGCCGACATCCTCAGCGTGCAGCGTGAAGGGGAGTACATGCTTCGCGTCCGGCGAAAGATCGCCGACTCGGTCCGCCTGGCTGTGGACCGCATGGAACCCACGCTCTGGGGACGCGGGGTGGGCCATGAGGACCGCGTCGTCTCCTGTCGGCGATTTAGGATGAAAACCGGAGGCGTGCGCATGAACCCGGGCCTCAACGACCCAAACCGTCTGGAGCCGGAAGGCCCGATCGACCCGGACGTGAACGTGCTCTGCTTCAAGCGGTCCGACAAGAGCACGGCGGGGCTGCTGTGCAACTACGCCCTGCACTATGTGAGCTCGCGGGGAAAGGGAACGGAGATCTCGGCCAATTACTTCGCCGCGTTTTGCGAGATCATTCAGCGCCTCCTGGGCGAGCGCTTCCAGGCCATCCTCGCCAACGGCTGCTGCGGCGATATCAACAATTCCTATGCCACCACCATACCCCACAAGACGGGGCCCTACGAGCAGCTCCGACATGTGGCGACGGTGTTGGCGGCGGAGGTCCTGAAGACGGTTGAGTTTATGGAGTTCACCCCGGAGGCGGAGCTTGGCGCGTCGATGGAAAAGCTCGTCATCAAACGGCGCACCCCCGGCGGCGAGGAGCTGGCGCGGATCAAGCGCGACCTCGACTCCTACGGCGGCAACGAGGAGCGGTATCAGCAATACGCCGGGGAACATGATCTGCTCAAGCAGGCCCCGACAGAGGACAAGACCTACGTGAGCGCCATGCGCATCGGCGACTTGGCCCTCGTCGGTCTGCCGGGGGAAATTTTTGTCGAGATCGGGCTGGAGATCAAGAAGCGGTCGCCCTTCAAGCACACGTTCTGTGTCGAGCTCGCCAACGACTGGATCGGCTACATCCCCACGAAGCGCGCCTTCGAGGGCGGCGGCTACGAGACCTGGCTCGCCCGCTCCAGCCGCGCCGTGCCCGAGGCGGGGGAGATGATGGTCGAGAGTGCCGTGCGGCAGTTAGAGAAGCTGCACGGCGCCCGTTGACAGAAACGGCTCGGAGAGATACTATATTGAGGTCGCCATGACCGATGTATCTTGTTGAGAAGGCGCCACATCCAACTTGGACCTGAGAATTGAAAGGAGTGAGTTATGCCCGCACCGATCGCATTGCAGTTGTACACCGTTCGTGAAGCCATGGCCCAGGACGCGGAGGGCGTAATCCGCAAGGTGGCCGACCTCGGCTACAAGGGCGTCGAGACCGCCGGCTTCTCCGGCACATCACCGGAAGCCGCAGCGAAGCTCTTCAAGGAGCTCGGCCTCGAGGTCTGCAGCGCACACAGCCCCATGCCCGTGGGCGAGAAGAAGCAGGAGGTCCTCGACACGATGGCCACCCTCGGCTGCAAGCGGCTCATCAGCGGCTTCGGCAGGGACCAGTATGCCACCATCGATGGCACCAAGGAGGCCTGCGACAAACTCAATGAGGGCGCCGCCGCGGCCAAGGAGAACGGCATCGCCTTCGGTATTCACAACCACTGGTGGGAATTCCAGGAGGTCGAGGGGAAGCTGGTTTATAAGGTCATGCTCGAAAACCTGTCGTCCGACATCTTCTTCGAAATCGACACCTACTGGGTCCAAACCGGCGGGTGCGATCCGGTCGAGGTGGTGAAGGAGATGGGCCCGCGCGCCCCGCTGCTCCACATCAAGGACGGACCGTGCGACCAGAAGGCGGACATGACCGCCATCGGCGAGGGCAAGGTGGACTTTCCGGCCATCGTCCAGGCCGCCGGTGCGAACACCAAGTGGATGATCGTCGAACTCGACCGCTGCGCCACCGACATGATGGAAGCCGTCGTCAAGAGCTACGCCTACCTGACGGGCAACAATCTGGCCGAGGGGGGAAAGTAGGCGAAGCGGTCTCGCTGCACGCGAACGAAAAACGTCGATCCCGCCATCATTCCGGTGTGATCATGAGGACCCGGGGGGACTTGGCGCTGACGCAAATGGAGAGATCGAAGGTTCCCTTGGCCCCCCGCGAGCACTGCACGTCCTTCGCCTCTGGTGGGTAGACCGATGTGACGCGGAGGGCGTTGGCGTCGGCGAGGCCGTAGGCCGGGTCGGAGAGGCGGAGGGTGATCGTATGGGCCATGGCGTCGATGTTGTGGAGGACCAGGCCGAGCGATCCGTCGGGCGCGCGCCAGAGGGAGTGGCGAATGGCCGGGAGGGCGATGTCGTAGTAGGACTTCGACCAGCCGCGGTACCACCGCACGTCGATCTCGGGCGGGGGCTTGATCGCCTCCGGTGGGCGCAGCATCTCGCCATAGACCAGGAACTTCTTCGCCGCCGCATAGGCCCGGTAGATGCGCTCGGAGACATCGAGGGCGATCTCGTGGTTCTTGAAAACGAGCAGAAAATTCGGCTGGTTCCGCCCGCCCTTGACGCCGTAAACGAACTGCTCGCCCATCTTCGCCGTGAACCCGAGGGCGTTGCGCTCCTCCACGTCACCGCGGCCCGTCCATGAGCTGAAGAACACGCCCCGGTCGTGATAGACGGCGTGCGCCATGGGCACGGTAAAGATCTCGCCCTTCTTGAGCGGCTGGTTCGTCGTGTTGCAGACCAGCAGGCCGTCGAGGCAGGCCATGTTGCCCTCCCAGAAACTCTCCGCCGTGAAGCAGAACTCCGGGTTCACCTTCCGCGCCCGGGCCTGGATCGCCCGGAAGAGCTTCTGGTTGTCCTTGATGTAGGTATTGCCGCCGCCGAGGTTTTTCGTGTAACGCGGGTTGAAGTTCAGGTACATGCCGGCGTGATTGAAGGAATCCAAGTAGGCCCCGTCGAAGCCGGCCTCGGCCATCTTTTGGATCGTGTCGCCGAGGACGCGGGTCCACACCTCGCCGGGATAGGCGATGGCGGCGATGTGCTTCTCCTTGCCGCGGCCGAGCTTCCAGATGACGCGCTGGCCGTAGAAGTTGCGCACCGTGTGATCGAAGCCGTTCTCGGATTTGAAGCTCGGCGCCTCCATGTCCCAGCAGATGCCCTGGATGTATCCGTCCAAGCGGAAGTCATGCTCCTTCGCTCGGCGGATGTGGTCGAGGGTGAGCTGGCCCAAAGGAAAACGGTGCGGCGTCAGTTTACACCCGTGCGGCCCGTTCTCCTGCCCCCAGTTGTGTCCGCACAGGCCAAGGCTCAGGCCGCGCAGGCGTTCGAGGAGCTTTGGCTCGTAGAGATTCGCCAGCGGCCTCTTCTGTACGGGCCAGAGGAACCACTCGACGATCTCTTTGAACCACGTTGGCGTGGAGGCGCGCTCGTGCAGCGGGCCTTGCGCCGTCCAGCTCTGCTTCAGCGCCCATTCGCGGTAGATGCGGCAGGCGTCGTACCAGTCGCCCCGGTAGCACCGCACCACCGTGTCGTACGGCGTGGCCCAGTTCTGGGGGATCTGCATCATGTTGTTCGGTACGTGGACCATCGCCCACCCAAGCCCCTTGTCGGGGTCGCCCGAAAGAAGGTAGCGCTTCGCGTTCTGCTCCCCGTCGAAGCAGCCCAGGTAGAGGCCGTGGTCCTTGTGATAGTAGGCATCGAACTGCATGCTGTGGCCGGAGCGGTTCGGCTGCATTCGCGCCGGTTGGCCGAGGATGCCGTTGCGGATGGGATTGCGCATCAGCCGGCCGGTGAAGACCGGCGACGCGAGCCAGTCGAGCTCCGGCTTGCCATCGGGCGGATAGACCGCATTGACCATGGGACTGAACACGTAGAACACGGTGTACTTCGTGCTTCGGTTCCGAAACTCCGTGCGGAACCGCGCGAAGGGATCGTCCTTGGCGAGCGAGATCGTCACCTGCACGTCGAGCGCTCCCCGCTCTTCGCCAACATCGATGCCGGTCCATGAGAGGACGAGGCGGTCTCCGTCTTTCGATCCCTTGGCCTCGGCGCAGGGTGTGGTGGACCGAATGGTCAGGCTGTCGCGGGCTGCGCCATCGTCACTGCCCTGGCCCGTGTCGTTCTGCTCCGGGTCGAAGCTGAGCGGGGCGAGGGGGTTGCGTTTTGTGTTCGGGTCGGGAATGCGGCGCATGTCGATCCGCCAGAGCGCGCCATCGCACGCGCCGTTGATGAACTCGTATCCCTCGGCATTGCGAATGCCTCGCACGCCGCCCCCCTGCTCAGGCGGGTAAAGGCGCAGCGTCATGTGTCGGTTCGACAGGACGTGCTCCTCGCCCTTCAGAGGGAGCGGCGGCTTCACCCCTGCGTCCTTGTTCGGATGGAGCGATACATCGTCCAGGTCCACCTGTCCGGTGATGAGGAAGGCGATGCTGACGCGGATGACGCCGTCGGCCGGTTCCCAGGCGAGGGAGTATTCCTTCCAGTCGGCCCCCAGTGTGTGCCATGTGTTGTCCTCGGCGAAGGTAGGGAGATTCGCTTTCCTGGTGTTGCTATAGATGAGGGGACGGATTCGTCCCGCCCCCCGAGCCCAGAAGGAGAGCCGATACCGTCCCGCAATGCGGCGGCGCTTGCATGTGACGGCGATGTGGGCGGGGGTCCTTTCGTCCGGGTTGGTGATCCGCAGGTAGTTCTTCCCGCCGTGGGCGCCGGGGGCATTCTGCATGAACTTCATCTCGCCTGCGTACTTCCCATCTGCGTTCCAGATGCGCCACTCGTCGGCATGGACTCGGTCGGCCGATGCCTCCGCGCCGCCGTTGGGGATCAGATTCTCGGGGTCGGGGTCCGGGGGGGGAGGGCGGGGTGTCGAGCGGTCGGTCGCACCCACCATCCGGTTCAGGTGCAGCCACAACCAAGCGGGGTAGGTCGCGCCGCAGGCCGTGCCCGCTCCCTTCATGCCTGCGCCGTAGGTGATGCTGTCGCCGAAGCAGACGACCGTCTGTCCCGGCTTGATCCGGTCCTTGAAGATCGGGACAAACAGCTCGGCCATGAGGCGGTAGCCCTCGGCGGTGAGGTGCACGCCGTCCTTCATGCGACTGTTTTTCTCGTTGCGGATGAGGCAACTCCGCGCCTGGGTGGCCCCGCCGTGTTGGTTGATGAGCGCCCGGAGATCGGCGATGGGCAGGCCGTTCTTCTCGGCCAGCTTGCGGACGGCGGCGTCGTAGGTGTCGAAATGCGCCTGGGTCTTGTTGGGATGGGTGGGGTGGCGCAAGGCCCAGTAGTCGATGACCACCGGATTGAGCGTCACGAGGACGACGGTCTCCACGCCCGCCGCGCGCGCACGGTCGATCATCGTCTGCATGTTGCGGACGTACTCGTCGAGCGGCACGAGCTTCTTCGAGTTGCCGGCGTCGTTGATGCCGAAGTAGAGGATCAGATGGTCCGGCTTCACCTCGATCACATCGCGCTCGAAGCGGGCCAGGGCATCCCGCGTGGAGCTGCCCCCGATGCCCTTGTTGACGACGAGAACATCGGGCTTGGGCGCAGCGTCCTGGGCCTCCACCCTCCCGAGACAACAGAGACAAACCACCATACTCACCAGCGCACTCCATCGAATGTGGGTTCGGTGTTTCATACGATTCCCTTGTTCCACGTCATCCGCACACCCGCCAAAGTAGAAGAGCCTTCCAGGCTCTTCATGAAACGGCAAGATGCCGCTTCTACATTGTGGCGAGGTGCGGCGCCCTGACTCCTTTGTGTCACCTGACTCACACGCTCAAACGAGTTTGAGCGTGTCTTTCCGCAGCAGGAACTACTCCTTCCTGAACCGCCCGCAGCACGGCGCTTGCTTCATCCATACACGGATCGGCGCTTCGGTCGGGTAGATCCTGTCGTCCAGCTTAGCCGGGAGCTCCTGGCCGAGATAGTCCTCCAACTTGGACCGATACTCGGCGCAGATCTCCGGCTGCTCCGCCGCAACATTTGTCATCTCGCCGGGGTCGTCGTCCAGCTTGAAAAGGTACTCCTCAGGTCCCTTTGCCTCGAAATCGGTGGACCAGTTGAACTCATGCGTTCGCACTGAGGCGTGGCTGGCCCATCCCGTGATGCAGTGGTCGCGCACGCTCTCCTTCTCGCCCGTGATCAGCGGCAGGAGGTTCTCGCCGTCCACGGGGATGTGGTCGATGCTCATGACGGCCATGGCCGTGGGCAGAATGTCGTGGTTCTGGACGAACCCCTGCACGCGCCTGCCAGCGTAATGCTTCTTCGGCATGCGCAGGAGGAAAAGAAATTCGTTATTGTGGCGATACCGGCAGCGGTGCGCGCCCTTTCCGACGGCATCGTGGTCCCAAAGCTCCGTGCCGTGGTCGGAGGTGATGACGACCAGCGTGTCGTCGCCGACGCCGACCTCGTCCAACTTGTCCAACAGCCGCCCGACCCACAGGTCCACGAAGGTGCACTCGCCGTAGTAGAGCGCCCTGGCCCGGGCCTTGAGTTTGTCGTCGGCGTTTCCCCATCCATGGATCGGCTCCCACGGCTCGTCCCAGTCGGGGTCGTACTGATCGGCGAAGCGCGTCGGCGGGTCCCAGGGCTCGTGGGGGTCGAAGCTATCGACCCACAGAAAGAACGGCGTGCTGGCCTTGTTGTCCTCGACGAACTGGATCGCCTTCCGGAAGACCTGCGCCGAGGTCCAGTCGTCCTCCGTCTTGCGGTCCTGCATGTTGAGGAGGTACTGGACGAGGATGCCATTAACCGGCGTGCCGGGGCGCCTGTACTTGTCGATGTCGATGGCGTCGAGCGGGCCGCTGCGGTAGTTGTCCGACTCCTGCCCGCGGACGAACTCCCAGGAGGTGAAGCCGCGGGTGAAGTTCTGCGTGGGCTTGAACATGTGGTAGGTGTCGGAGTAGAAGCCGGTGGTGTAGCCTTTCTCGATGAGGATCTCCGAGAGGGTATCATACTCCGGGCAGATTTTGTGCCAGCCGCGCCCGTTCGGCCAGAGGCCGCGCGTGTCGTAATCGAAGCGCCACGGGAAGGTGCGCATGCCGGTGACGAGCGCCCGGCGGTACTCGATGGTCGGCTGGCCCTCGCCGAAGGCGTTGTCGAAGATGACGCCCTCCCGGGCGAACTTGTCCAGGTTCGGTGTTTGAATGACGTCATTGCGTCCCAGCGCCGCGACGCAGTCGGCGCGGAACGTGTCCAGGCAAATCAGCACAAAGTTCATCTTGGGATACCTCCTGTTCTCGTGTCCTACTCTCCTATTGCGATGCGGGCAGCCTGACCACGCGGACCAGGCGCACGGTGATATCTTCCTTGCCCCCGTTGTGGATCCTGAAGTCGATCATCCCCGGCAGATTGTTGCCGAAGCGCCCGTCCCGGACCGTGAAGACCGCTGTCTTGATCGCGCCGGAGTCGGTGTTGGTGACCTCAGCCGTCTTCAGAATCTTATCGGGCCCGCCGCCGTCATACTCGATCCGCCACGAGGCGCGCCCCCGGTCCACGTAACTCACTCGAATCTGGACGGGCAGCGCCTTGTCGAAGATGAAGCGGTCGTCGATGTCGAAGCACAGGTAGTCCCTGCCTTTCGCATGGTCGGTGCGACGGGAGACGAGAATCGTGTTTCCCGCCTGTCCCTTCCCGTGGCCGAGAAGCTTCGCCTCCTCACGGGGAACCGATCCGTCGAGGACGATGTCCTCGTAGAGAAATCGCTCCACATTGTTCACGCAGAACCTGCGTCGCTTCCAGTCGGGAGGCAGGCGGCCGGGCGCGCAGACGGCGCCGATGCACTTTGCGATGGGCCAATCGGGCTCGCGCCGGAGAGAGAGATACTCGGCATCGAGTGTGGGATGCGCCTGCGTCAAGGCGGCGAAGGCCTCAGGCGCGTCCTCGACCCGCGTGCCAAGGTTCTTGTTCGCCCATCGGCAGAGCGGCGTGAAATATGGCTCATGCACGAAGTCCTTCTGCCTGCCGTAGAAGGACCTTTCGTATTCCTTCTTTCCTTCAGAGAGCACATTCGGGTTCATGGAAAGATACTTGCAGTGAAGCGCGGCCGCCCAAAGCAGATAAAACCGGAATGTCTCGTAATTCACTTTTCCTTTGCCGTAGCATTCCCTTCCCTCAAACTCCGGTATCATCACGAGTGGGGGATAGGCCGGGATCAGTTTCTGTTGAAGAGGATCGTAGCGGCCACCGCAGGGGAAGGTCTTCATCCACCAGCCGGCGATCCCGCCGTTGCTCAACGCCCCACCGCGCAGTCGCCATTGCTCGGCGAAGTAGTTCCCCACGTTGGCCACGTGGAACACGAGCTTCTCGAAAGGAAAGGCCGCTTCGTACGCGGCCACGATCTCCTTGATATAGTCGCCGATCTCTTTGCCCGTCGGTTCGCAGCCGTAGCGCTCCTTGTCCAGCTTGGGAATCCAGAGCGTCTCGCCGGATGTAAAGGTGCACATGCGGACGTCCTCGACGCGGGGGTCGTTCGCGTAGCGCTTGCCGAGCGCGGCAATCAACTCCTTGTAGGCCCTCTTGAACGGTTCCTGGAAGGGGTTGACCATGGGATGCGTGCGGGGGATATCGACCCAGTCGGGGACGGACTTCGTGCTCCAGTTGACGACATAAAGCCCACCCCGCTTGCCGGCGGCCGCGAGCGAGGCGAGCTTCTCGTCAACGGATGAAAAATCGAAGACGCCCGGCTTCGGGTTCATCTTATTGCCCCACCAGACAATGACCAGGCTGGATTTCAGGAGCGGCGCCTTGGGGTCGACGAACCGGAACCCCAGGTTGCGCAATCCCCCGTGCGCAGAATCAGGCGTGCCGGCGGGAAACGTCCAGTCCTCGCCATCGAGGACCACCAAGGCGCCATCTGCGAGGATATCGCCGCAGCTCAAGCAGGCCAAGAAAACAAGCAGGACGGTACACAAGCGTTTATCCATGACACCATTCCCTTCTGCGTTCGGCGTGGCAACGCCAGCAATTCTACCATCCTCCAGAGCCGCGTCAACCCAGTAACCAGAACATCTCGATCCCTTGCTGATCCATGAGAAGACTCCTGGAGAACTTTTCCTTGACCACATTTCCGGCCCATGCTAATAGTGGCGCTGGATGCTCGCACAGGCTTTTGAGTTGGAGAGGAATAATGCGACGAGTTTTATTTCTTTTGGTGCTCATCGTTGCGGGGTGTGCGCCTGATGTAAAGGAGCCACAGGTCATCGATCCGGCGGCGGTCGATTTCTGGTTCGGCGAGGACCACAAGAACGGTGCGTGCTGGGGCGAGGTTGCCCCCGCGCCGGGAATTCCGGAGAAATACTCGCTCAAGATGACTTTCGTTCTCAAGAAGAACAAGGCGCGGGATTGGATCGACTACCGCCTCCGACCGCTGCCGAACCTCGACTGGTCGGCGCATGACACGATGTATCTCTACATCTATCCCGAGCAGACGTTTGGGGGCCTCCACCTGAAGATCGTGGACCCCGATGTGCCGAATACCAACCACAGCGTTTACGAAGCGGCGCTGCTGAGGAATGAGAAACCGCTTCCCGCTCGGCAGTGGACCGAGATCGAGGTCCCTCTGCGGCCGGAAAAGAAATACAGGGACAACATCTCTTACCTGGGCTTCTACGTCTCTTGCTCTGCCGATTTGCCAACAGGCCGGGAATTTGTGTTCTACGTTGGCATCTTCGATAAGCCGGCGTTGGCCAATACTTTTGCCACCGACGCGACGCCTTTCGATCTGAAGTCGACGCCGGTGCTTGAAGAGGACTTCGAGGGCGGCGTATCGAACCGCTGGCAGTTGTCGGAAGAGGCAAAAATCACCAAAGCAAAACCGGAGATCGTATCGGGCGGGGCATCTGTCATGGGCGATTCGAGAGAAAGCGATGGGCAGTGGCACCAGTTCCTGGAAACCAACCCGAAGGGGATCAAACTCAAGCCCGGGGGCACGTACCTCGTCTCCTTCGACTACAAGGTCCTCGCCTCGCTCAAGACCGAGACCGATTTCTACTACTTCATGCTGCGCACGCCGGCCGGCATCGAGCACGATGTGGGCTGGCAGCGCTGGCGCGATGCGGCGGGTATGTCGGGTGCGCGGCAGGCGATCGTAACGCTCGGCGATTTTCCGGACTATCATCTCGTGTTCGGAATTCGGGGCAAGGGAGCCATCGCAATTGATAACATCAAGCTTTCGGAGATTCAGAATGCCTCGGAATAAGCACATTTGCCTGGCCCTGTTGCTGTGCTTGGGTGGCGCTCTTCTTGCGGAGGAGAAACTCACGCTCGACACCCGCGCGTACCCCATCGGCGCGTGGTTCGGGCGCGACCTGGAGAGCTATTCGCTGGGGCGCTTCACCGCGATTCCCTACCGCGAGAGCACAAAGGAGTATGCCACGAAAAACAACATGTTTCTTGTGGCGAGTTGCGGGTGGTGGGGGATGCCGCGCGATGTGCGGAAGGAGCTGATCGCCAACACGGGGATGAAGGTCAGCAAGGTCGGCCTCTTCCTCCAACACAATTTCAACTATCCCGCATTTCGAGAATGGTGGTCCGGGCGTGTTCAGGAGATCATCGGCAAGGTTGAGAAGCCGGAGAATATCTTTGCGTGCAAGATCGGGAATGAGTTTGGCTATCACTCCTGGCCTGAATTCTATGACTACACGCAGTGGACCATCGATCGATACCACGATTATCTCAAGCAGCGGCACAAGTCGATTGCCGCACTCAACAAACGTTGGCGGTCGAGCTACAAATCGTTTGAGGAGATCGCCCCACCTCGCGATCTCCCGACGAAGGACATGGCCAATTGGATCGAGTGGCGGCAGTTTACGTGTTGGAACTTTGCCGAGTTCTTCCGCTCCTCCGGGGAGCAGGTGAAGAAGGTCCGCAAGTCGATCCCCGTCTCGGACAATTTCTATCTCACCTCGCCCATGCACGGGTGGGACAACTTTGAGCTTGCCCGGCAGACGGACTACCTGGCCTACGACATCTACGACATCCCGCACTGGAATAAACTGCGGTTCAAGTTGGACGTATGCCGCAGCGCGGCAAAGGCTTATGGCAAGCCGGCCATCCTGCTTGAATACCACGGCGGGCCGAACCAGCGGGTGCAAACGGTCACAGGGAAGGACATCGGCATCGAGTCGTTCATGGCGATTGCTCGGGACATTCGGGCCATCATGTACTTCCGGTGGGCGCCGGGTTCGCGCGGGCGTGAGCAGGGGATTCACGGGCTGTGCGACTCCCACTTCCAGCCCACGGAGCGGACAATGGCCGCCGCCGAGTTTGTGAGCGAGTGCCAGCGTCTCGCGCCGCACATCCTGAAATCCCGGACCGAGCCCGAGGTGGCGATCCTCTACTCCGTTGCGTCCCAGTTCTTCTGTTTCGCAAAAGAGAAACGCGACTGGACGCCGATCAATCGAATGGAGGCGATCTACGATCTGTTCGCGTTCAACCACATCGGCGTCGATTTCATCGAGCCGCGCCAGATCGATCGCGGCGATCTGAAGAAGTACAAGGCGCTCGTGATTCCCGGAGTGAACGTCTTGGCCGCGTCGCGAGTGAGGCGGGTGGAGGATTTCGTGAAAAACGGGGGTGCGCTCATCGTACACGCCCCGCTCCCCATGGCGAACGAACTGGGCCTCGATTACGAGAAGGACGATTTGACGATAGCGAAACTCATCGGGGTCGCTCATGAGCCGGAAGCGGTGGCGCTGACGAACCGTGCGGTGAAAGAAGCGAAGGTCGAACTGCCCGAGAAGATGAAGGTGTACCCATCGAATCTGTCCAGGGATTTCACAGCGGTTGCGTCAACCGATGTGCCGATCCTGGCCGCCCGGTCCCTCGGCAAGGGGAAGATCCTCTACTGTCCTCTCGAATGCCGGCCAAGCGGCCGCTGGCCGAAGGGCCCGTGGCTGAAGCCGCTTGCGCCGCTCTATGCCAGGGCGCTGGAGAAGGGGGCGGGGATCACACCCAAAGCGGTCCTTGATGCGAAGGGCGCCTCGTGCGACATCCGCTGCCTGACCTCGGGCAAGAACACGCTGGTGTTTGTGACGAACCTTGGCGCCCCCCCCCTCCCCGCAGCGAAGCTGACCGTGCGGGCCGCGCCGTGCAAGGAGGCCTTCCTCATCACCGCCGGCTCGCGGAAATACACGCGGCTGGAGCACAAGCAGACCGGCGGCCGGCTTGAGATCGAGCTCCCCTCGATCCCTGTCGCCGCGCTCGTTTTTTTTGCACGGGAGGCGCAGCCGATGCCGGGGATGATTTGCCCGGAGACATGTGTGCCGGGGCAGCGCTTCAAGGTCGTGGCCACGCTCGACAATCTCTCCAACATGGCCATCTCCGGAGAGGCATCGCTCGCCGTTCCGGAGGCGTGGCGCGTCAAGCCCGTGAAAGGCAATCGCTTCTTGGATGTGGAGCCCTTCCGCCGCGCCAGTGTGGCATTCGAGGTCGCCGTGCCGAAGGATGCGGGGTTGGATCGCTGGCGTGTCAAGGACCTCCTCAAGACGTCGTTCAAAATTGACCAGGCGAACGGCACGGCACTCTCGTGTGTGCAGGGTATCGCCGTCCTGCCGCCGGTTGACTTCCGTCTGACCTACGAGGGCGAGGTCATCAATCCCTGGCAGGAGCTAACGCCCCCGCTCATGCGGTGGGGGTTCAATACGGATGTCCTGACCGCCCTCCACCGGACCGTGCCTGTGGCCGTGACGGTTCCCGTGCAGGTGGCGGTCATCCCGAATCTGAAGCTCGGCAAAGGGACGGTGGAATTCGCCTGCGACGGGATAGACATTGAGCCAAGGCGCCTCGACATCGATCTATCGAGTCCGTCGAAACACACCGTCCGGATGACCGCGGCGGCGGTGGGCAAGTTCGATCTGTTGGCGACGTGTCGCGCGGGGTCAACGTCCGAGACAACGACAATCCCTGTCGAGGTGACGGTGGGCAAGGCCACGACAGATGCCGCAGCCAAGGCCGCCCTCAAGCAGGCATGGAGGGCCGGCCCATGGATGGCCCGCGTGCCGATCGCCATCGGCAACGAGCGGGGCGCCCTGCCGGCGGCATTCATCCGTGCGAAAATTCCGCGAAGCGACCCATCACTTTTGGTCAACGGGTCGGGCGAGGCCGTGCCTTTTGCGTACGCCGACGGGGAGGTGACGTTCTCGTCCGACCTCCCCGCGGGCAAGGCGACGGCGCATCTGCTCTACTGTGGGGGCGGGGCGGAGCCGGTGAAGGGGATGTCGTGGAAGCGGATTGACTCCCGGCTTGTCAAGGTCATCTCTCCTGGCTACTCTTTTGAGTTCGATTCGATGACCGGGACGCTCCGGCATCTTCGCCTGGCCGGTTCCGAGAGCGACCTGCTCGTGCAGATGGATACCTACGCCACGAGCCAGGAGAAAGGGCGCATCCGGAAGTCATCCTTCGGCCCGGCGAACCGCTTCGCCATTTCGGCGAATAACGTGCAGGTGAAGATCGAGTCGGAAGGGCCGATGGGCGACCTGAAGACGACAAAAACCATCATCGCCATGCCCGGGCGGATTGATGTGACGGTGAAGGTGGGCAACCGGTCGGACGCGCCGGTGGATGTGGACGAGCTCGGCTACATGTTCGTGCTCAACGGCAGGCAGTACGACTCCTGGACCCGTGAGAGCAAGAACGGCGATCCGGTGAGCGGTGAGCTCCCGCGCGGCTTCAGCATGTCGAACCCGCCGCTGTGGCAGGACTTCCACGACACATCGAGCGCAGGGATGGCGCTGCTGCCTGTGTCGAACGCAATGCTTACGGCGTGGCAGGAGGGGTACGTCGGCCTCCGCTACGGGAACGCCGGCATGTTTCTGGTGTCCATGCGGGGGACGAAACTCAGTCCCAAGGATGTCACCCAGAGCAGGTTCTCGCTCATCATCCACAGCAAACCCATCGACCTGACGAAGCTGGGCGAGCCATCCTTGGTTGTGTCGGTGGGGAAGCTCCAGGCGCGGGGCCAATAGCTTCCGCCGATTATTTGGTTTACTAACCGGTCGTAACTTCATACAATGTATTATGTTGCGAATGACGTAACTACTGAACACGAACTCTCAAGACGATGACGCGAGGAAACCGATGATCAGCGCAAGGACGGGGCAAAACAATAAAACCAACGACGACCCGACCGGCCCCGATCGCGGGAACGATTTCATTCGCGAGGCGATCGATGAGGACCTGAAGACGGGCCGGTTCGACCATGTTCACACCCGATTTCCTCCCGAGCCGAACGGCTACCTGCACATCGGCCACGCGAAGGCCGTGTGGATCAACTATGGCATTGCCAGGGACTACGACGGCAAGTTCAACCTGCGGTTCGACGACACCAACCCGACCAAGGAAGAGGAGGAGTATGTCGAGTCGATCATCGAGGATGTGCGATGGCTCGGGGCGGACTGGGAGGACCGGCTCTGCTTCGCGTCGGACTACTTCGCCCAGATGTACGAGTACGCCGTGGACCTGATCCAGAAGGGCAAGGCCTACGTGGACGATCTGACGGCCGAGGAGATCCGCGAATACCGCGGCACGCTCACCGAGCCGGGCAAGGAGAGCCCTTATCGCGGCCGTCCCATCGAGGAGAACCTGGATCTCTTCGAACGCATGAAGAACGGAGAGTTCCCGGACGGGGCGCGGGTGCTTCGGGCGAAGATCGACATGGCCTCGCCGAACCTGAATCTGCGCGATCCGGTCATTTATCGCATTCTCCACGCACCGCACCACCGGACCGGGGACACGTGGTGCATCTACCCCATGTATGACTGGGCACACGGGCTCGAGGATTCCATCGAGGGCGTCACGCATTCGCTGTGCAGCCTGGAGTTTGAAAATCACCGTCCCCTGTATGATTGGTTCCTCGACGCGCTGGGCATCTACCACCCCCGGCAGATCGAATTTGCGCGGCTGAACATGACCCACACGGTACTCAGCAAGCGATGGCTGGGCCCGCTGGCGCAGGAGGGATATGTGAGCGGCTGGGACGACCCGCGCATGCCTACGCTGTCCGGGCTGCGGCGGCGCGGGTACACGCCGGAGGCGATTCGCGCCTTCCTGGGGCGCGCAGGCATTGCCAAGACGGACAGTATCGTGGATGTTCAGCTTCTCGAACACTGTGTGCGTGAGCACCTGAACAAGACGGCGCCCCGCGTGATGGCGGTGCTGCGCCCGCTGAAAGTCGTCATCGACAACTATCCCGACGACCGGGAAGAGGAGCTTGACGCCGTTAACAACCCGGAGGACGCAAGCGCCGGCACGCGGAAGGTTCCCTTCTCGAAGGTGCTCTACATCGAGCAAGAAGACTTCATGGAAGACCCCCCAAAGAAGTTTTACCGTCTGGCCCCCGGCCGGGAGGTGCGCCTGCGCTACGCTTATTTCGTTACGTGCGTGGACGTGGTGAAGAGTGAGAAGGGGGAGGTGATCGAGCTGCACTGTACCTACGACCCGGAGACGCGCGGCGGCGATGCGCCGGACGGGCGAAAGGTGAAGTCCACGCTTCATTGGGTCTCGGCGAAGCACGCGCTGGAGGCCGAGGTTCGTCTCTACGATCATCTTTTCACAAAAGAGAATCCGATGGAGGAGGAGGATTATCGGGCGGCCTTCAACCCGGCGTCGCTGGAGGTCCTCTCCCCGTGCTATGTGGAGCCCAGCCTGAGAGACGCCGCGCCGGGCTATCGCTGCCAGTTCGAGCGCCTGGGCTACTTTTGTGTCGATTCCGATTCGACCGGCGACAAGCTCGTCCTCAATCGCACCGTGACGTTGCGTGACGAGTGGGCGAAGATTCAAAAGCAGCAACAGAAAAGGAAATAGGGGCGTCGTATGGTTTCTGGGGGTGACTTTGAGTACGCGGAAGGGTTCTCTGCAAGAAGGCGCGTTTGTGTTTTTTTTGCGAAAAATAACCCCGCAGGGATTGGTCATAATATCTGTGCTGATAATACGTTAGGGCCACCCAAGGGCGCCGATAGGTGGTGCGGTTTACTTGACTTTTCGCAAACACGCGTTATACTATGCCTATGACAGTTAACATCCGACCCTTCGTGGTGAGGAAGATATAGAAGACGGATAATAAGGGGTTTCGGTTGACACCGGGCGCTATCGGCCGTTCGCTTGGGCGGCCGTTGTCACTTTGGTGTCGGGGCGTTCTTGCTTGCGTATTCCACCCCATGACATGGGCCCCGGCCTGTGGCCAATTGATTCGTCCCTTACGCCGCAACCAATCCATCATCAACCTACTGTGCTGATTCCACATCAACTGTTTCCGAGGTGATTCCATGATCAAGGTGCAGCTACCCCAAGGTTCCATCATAGAAAAATTGATAGCTCCGAAAAGCAGAAGGACATCATCCTTCGCTGCAGGCAAATCCCTGCGCTGGCACGGGTCCTGACCGACATGCTGGATCTTCGGGCATTGCCCGATGGGACCGAGGCCGAGCTGCACGTGGCGAACAAGGTGATCCAGTACTACAAAGAGGCCCAGGTGATCGAGACCTCACCGGAGCACTATGCCTCCAGCAAGTCGCGACAGAAGCGCAAGCCGATCGCCGCGAGCTCATCTCGGAGATAGCGGGTTGCCTGTAGCCCCAATGCAATACGCTTGATGCTTGAGGGGGGGAGTCTGTACTCTCAGCCCGTCTGGCAGACGAACGGCAAAGCGACCCGCAATGGGGCTTTCGTTTGGAAAAGGGCGAAGTATGTGCTATACTCCCTCTCCACACGCGGGATGAGTTCGATTTGTGAGTGAGAGCGAAAGAGAAGGCCCCTGAAATGAATGCTATCGTCGTCGGTCTCGGTGGAAGGGCAAGGAGTTGGGTGAGTGTCTGCGGGCAGAGCGACGCTGTTGATCTCGTGGGCTATGTTGAGCCGGTGGACGAGCAGCGGGAAAAAGCCGCGGCGGATATCGACCTGCCGAAGGACCGGCTCTTCCCGTCGCTGGCGGAGGCACTGAAGAATGTGGAGGCGCAGTTTGTCATCGACGTCACGCCGCCGGCCGCGCACGAGGCGGTTGCGACGGAGGCATTCGACGCGGGACTGGATGTCCTTGGCGAGAAGCCCATTAGTGATGACTTTGCCGCCGCCAAGCGTATCGTGGGCGCATCGGAGAAGGCCGGCCGGACGCACATGATCACGCAGAACTACCGCTTCGGTCCCGTTCCTCGTACAACCCATCGCCTGCTGAAGGAGAAGGTCATCGGCGATCCGGGGCAGGTGTCCATCGGTTTCTACAAGGCATGGGCCACGCGCACGGGAACGCACTACACGGAGCGGCCTTTCATGTTTGTGAAAGACATGGGGGTGCACCACTTCGATCTCATGCGCTACGTCCTCGGCCGCGACCCGGTCCGCGTCTGGGCGAAGACGTGGAACCAGCCCTGGGGCTGGCACAAGGGTGACGCGGCGCACACGACGATCTTCGAGTTCGAGGGCGGGCTGATGGTCACGCATCACGCGCTCGCGTGCTGCGTGGGCAAGAGTTCCTCGTGGAACGGCGACTGGCGGATCGACGGCCCGGAGGGCAGCGTCACGTGGGAGGAGGACAATATCTTCATTACTCGCGAGTATCCCGGCGATCGGAAGAAGCGGGATCAGATCCCTCCGGACGATGTCCCCGCCAACGGGCAGGCGGCGATCCTGGACGAGTTCCTATCAGCGGTTGCAGAGGGCCGCGAGCCGGAGTGCAGCGGCCGAGACAACCTGAAGTCGCTCGCTATGACTTTCGCAACAGTGAAAAGCGCTGAAGAAGGACGGTGGGTGGAGATGTCCGAGATTCTCGGATAGTCCGGCGGCCCCTGGGTCTTCCACGGGACAGGTGGAACGGGTCAGGGGGTGTGTGGCGGGGAATGACTCTCGATGGAACCGGCCCAGTCCAAGATCCGGGTTGAGCGTCGCGACGCATCGCATCTGGAGGTCCGTGTGCCGCCCGAGGCGATCCGCACACCGCGCGTTGCGGTGATGGCGTGTGCCTATGCGGCCCTCTTCCTCGGCTTCACCGTCCTGTGGGTCTGGCTTGCACTCACGAGCAGAGCCCCCCTCTTTCTGCGTGTCTTCTCCTATGTTGCGATGATTCCCCTTGCGGTGGCGGATTTCGTTCTGCTTGTTGCGGCGGCCAACGCGTGGCTTCGGCGTATCCGTGTGGAGATCGAGAGCGATACGCTGACGATCAGCGACTTCTGGCTCTTTTTGCGCTGGCAGAAGAAGGTGATCCCCGTCGGAGACATCACGAAGATCGACTACGGTGTGACGGGGTCTGCCAGCAGGAAGAGCAACTACAGTGTTCTGGTCCACTTCCGCCAGGCCGGCGTCCCTTCCTGGGCCACCATCGCCTCCGCCATCGCCGAGGAGCGCGAGGCGTTGTGGCTGACCGACGAGCTCCGCGCCGCCCTGCCCAGGGCAGGATAACTCCGTCTTGTGATGCTCACGTCGGTAGCCCAACTCCGCTCGTCACGGACTTGACGGGTGGAAAACAATCTTGTAGAGTGGGTTTTTTGTGCTATGTGTGTTTGCCAACTCTGCGTGGCGAGGAGACAAGGCATGATCGAAGACGGTCAGGAAACGAACTGTGAAATCAAACTCGTCGATGTGCACAAGACCTATCGTATGGGAGAGGTCGATGTGCCGGTTCTGCGGGGGATCGATCTGGAGGTCCGCAAGGCCGAGCTCACCGTGGTCTGCGGCGTATCCGGCTCGGGCAAGAGCACACTGCTCAATATGATCGGCGGGATCGACCGGCCGAGCCGGGGCGAGATATGGCTCGACGACGATAATATCGCCGGCCTCAGCGATGGCGCCCTAACGGAGTACCGCCGCCGCAGCGTCGGGTTCGTGTTCCAGTTCTACAACCTCGTGCCGACGCTGACCGCCCTGGAGAACATTCAGGTCTCCACCGAGATCGCCGACCAGGCCATGGACCCCGCCGAGGCCCTCAAGCTGGTGGACCTTGCCGACCGCATGGATCACTTCCCCGCGCAGCTTTCCGGCGGCCAGCAGCAACGCGTCGCCATCGCCAGGGCGCTTGCCAAACGTCCCCGACTGATGCTCTGTGACGAGCCGACGGGGGCGCTCGATTTCAACACCAGCAAACTCGTCCTTGCTCTCCTGACCCGCCTGAACGAGGAACTGGGAGCGACCATCGTTATCGTGACACATGCCATTCCCATCTCCCAACTGGCCCACCGCGTGATTCAGATCACAGACGGAAAGGTCACCGTATCGCGATTCAACGAGAGCCGAAAGACGGCAGAGGAGATTTCCTGGTGACGGTCCTGAACCGCAAGCTTCGGCGCGAGCTCGTCCAGTCGAAGGGGATGCTTGCCGCCATTGTGGCGATCACCGCCGTCGGCACAGGCTGCTTCGTCGGCATGCTCTCGACGTACAATAATCTCCAGGCCGCCCGGGCCGATTACTACAGCCGATGCCGCATGGCCGACTTCTGGATCGACCTGAAAAAGGCCCCCCTCGCCGACGTGGAGCGACTGATCGAAGTGGAGGGCGTGTCCGAGATCCGACCCCGCATCTCGTTCCCCGTCATCGTGGACCTCGATGACGTGGATAAGCCCATCAGCGGGCAGGTCATCTCCCTCCCCGCCGACCCCGCCCCGGTCCTCAACGGGATCGTCCTGGAACGCGGCAGCTACTTCACGGCCGAGCGCCGGAACGAAGTGATCGTGACGGAGAAGTTCGCGCGGATGCGCCGGCTCCGCCCCGGCACCTTCATGCATCTCATCATAAACGGGCAGCGCAAGCGGCTGTTCGTCGTCGGCACGGCCATCACGTCCGAGTATATGTACATGACCCCGCCGGGGAGCATCGCCCCCGCGCCGGCGGACTATGGGGTGTTCTACATCAAACGCGAGTATGCTGAAGAGGTGTTCGATTTCCACGGCGCGTGCAACAGCGTTGTCGGCCTTCTTCAACCGTCGGTTAGGGACCACCCCATGCCCGTGCTCAAGGTGATGAGTCAACGCCTTGATTCCTACGGCGTTTTCACCTCGACGCCCCGAAGCCAGCAGATGTCGAACCTGGCCCTCTCCAGCGAGCTGGGCGGGCTTCGCGTGATGGCCGTCATGCTGCCCGTGATCTTCCTCGGCGTGGCCGCTTTGGTTCTCAATGTGCTCATGACGCGCATGGCCGAGCAGCAACGCACCATTGTGGGCACCCTCAAGGCGCTGGGCTACTCGAACGCCCGGATCTTCGCGCACTTTGTCCAGTTCGGGCTGGTCGTCGGTGTGCTTGGAGGGATGTGCGGCTGCGGGCTGGGCCACTGGATCTCCGGCCGGATGGTTATTCTCTACCGACAGTTCTTCGAGTTCCCGCGGCTCGCGAACGAGATTTATCCGGGCATCATGGGATTGGCCATCCTCATTTCGGTCGTGTTCTCCGTCGTGGGCACACTCCGCGGCGTGAGGGAGGTGGCCAGGCTCAACCCGGCCGAGGCCATGCATCCGCGGCCCCCTGCAACCGGCGGCAAGATCCTGCTGGAGCGATGGCGCGGCCTGTGGACGCGGCTGGACTTCCGCTGGCAGACGGTCCTGCGGAGCCTGTTCCGCAACAAGGTCCGCTCCCTGATCGGCCTCTTTGCCGCGGCCATGGGGGCGGCTCTGGTCCTTGTGGCCTTCGGCAACACCGATTCGCTGAACGACATGGTGGTCTTCCAGTTCGATAAGGTGCTGCTGAGCGATTACGACCTGACGCTGAAAGACGAGGCGGATGCCGGCGCCCTCGCCGAAGCGAAACGGCTGCCCGGCGTGGTCCATGCCGAACCGGTCCTGAACGTGGCCTGTACGTTCTACAGGGGCAACCACAGCAAGAAGGGGACCCTCACCGGCATCGTTCCCAACGCCCGGCTGACGATCCCTCGCGACGCCGCCGGCCGACCGGTGCGCGTTCCCCCCGTCGGCCTGCTCATGGTGCAGCGCATGGCCGACCAGCTTCGTGTGAAGGAAGGCGACCTCGTCCGCTTCGTGCCGATCAAGGGCCTGCGCAGGGCGCACGATGTGCCCGTCGCGAAGATCATCAACAGCACATTTGGTCTGAGCGTCTATGCCGACTATGGCTATCTGAATCGACTGGTCGGCGAGGTATCCGCCATCTCGAAACTCCAGTTAAAGACCCGGCAGACGCGAGGGGAAAAGCGCGCCTTCCTGCGGGAGATCAAGCGATATCCCAGCCTGGAATCGGTGGCGATTATTCCTGAGCAGCGCGAGAGCATGATGTCGGACTTCGTTGCAAAGATGAAAGGAATATCTGTTGTGATGATCCTCTTTGCCGCCGTCATCTTTTTCGGCTCGATTTTGAACAGCTCATTGATTGCCCTGGCCGAGCGGCGGCGCGAGATCGCAACGTTCCGCGTTCTTGGATACCAACCGATGCAGGTCGGGGAGATTTTTCTGCGGGAGAATATGCTGGTCAACATTGCCGGGGCGCTCCTGGGCCTGCCTTTGGGCTATGGCATTCTCTACATCATGAGCAGGCAATACGCGAACGACATGTTCTCGATGCCCTGCGTGATCAATCCGATAAGCTGGCTGTGGACGGTCGTCCTTGCAGTCGCCTTCGTGATCGCTGCACACCTCATCGTGCAACGGTGTATCAACCGCCTGAACTGGCCCGAGGCGCTGGCCATGAAGGAGTGAACTCGCTTTGGATTCCTGATAGTCAATCTTGAACGGAACAGGAGGTCGGTGATGAAAAAGTGGATCATCGGAATGGTTGTGATCGTCGTCATTGTCGGCGTGATCATGGAGGCAGAGAGGAACAAAGGCGTGCCCGTGCGCGCGGTCAAGGCCAAAAATGGACGGATCAGGGCCTACGTGGAGGAGCGCGCGCGGACCACCTTGCCCCATGTCTACCACCTGACGATGCCCGTGGACGGGCGCATCCTCCCCATCACGCTGAAGGAGGGCGACGCCGTCCAAAAGGGAAGGTCTGTGGCTCGGCTGGACGAGGCGGACCTGAAGACCGCCGTGGCCGAGGCGCAGTCCAGGCTCGATGCGATCCTCTCTGAGATCGAAGTGAAGAAGTACGTCGCCATCGAGCAGACCGGGTTGAAGGAATCGGATGGGATCATCAAGTCCATTGCCGCCATGGTGGGCGCAGCCCGGGCGAAGGTGAAAGGAAGCAAGGCGAAGATGGACTACGCCAAGTCGTGGGCCGATTCGACCGAGCAGCTCCGCGGTGGCCATGCGGCCTCTGCCCTTGACACAAAGAAGGCGAAGACGGAGTTCGCGCAGGCGCAGGTCGATTACGAGGCAGACAACTTCAAGCTGCGCGCGATGGAGGTGATCGAAAAGATCAGCAATCTGCTCCCCATCTACATCAAGCAATGGCTGGAACGCAAGACTCTGACGCGGGATGTCCTGGACAAGAAACGGTCCGGCGCGGAAGCGGCCTTGGCCCGAGCGAAGCGCGATCTGGCCCGCGCTGTGATCCTGAGTCCCGTGGACGGGGTCGTGCTGAAGCGGCATGTCTCCAACGAGCGGGTGCTGTCCGCCGGTGACCCGTTGCTCGACCTCGGCGCCCTCGGCGATCTGGAGGTCACGGCAGACATTCTGTCCGAGGAAGTGGTGGACGTGAAGCGCGGCGATCCGGTGGACATCTACGGGCCAGCTATCGGCAAGAAACCCATTCGCGGGACGGTCAGCCGAATCAACCCCCAAGGGTTCACCAAGGTCTCCTCCCTTGGCGTGGAGCAGCAGCGCGTGGCGGTGGTGATCGGCATCCATAAGGACGACCTGGCGCAGTTGAAGACAGAGAAAAAGGCTCTCGGGGTGGAATACCGTGTGCGCGTCCGGATCTACACCGCAACGAAGGACGGCGCGATTATCGTGCCACGAACCGCACTGTTCCGGGGGAGTCAGGGACAGTGGCAAATCTTTGCGGTGCGCGACGGCAGGATCGAGTTGATCGATGTGGAGGTCGGTCTCTGCAACGATCAGGAGGTGGAGATCACGAGCGGCCTATCCGAAGGCGACCTGGTCGTCGTCTCGCCCGATGCGTCGCTGACCAGCGGGACGGCGGTCAAGTGCGAGGGATAGGTCCCAATCTTAATTCTCCTTTGGATTGGGGATTCGGAGTCCCGGTTGCTCATTCCCCCGCCCGCTCCATGTGGAAGTCGTCGTAGAAGACCTTTCCCGCCCCGCTGTTGCGAAGGAAGAAAGTGATTTCCTTCACTCCTTCCTGGCTGGTGTGCTCCCACTCGGCCTTGCGCCACTTGGCCGACGGGTCGAGTGTGGGCGAGTTATCGTACTGCCGGGCCTTCTGCGACTCGCCGTCGTAGCCGAGAAAAGAGAAGTAGGGCTTCGGCGTACCTTCGGTACGGTAGTACACCGTCATCTTGAACCTCGTTGGTCCAGTCACCTTCGCCCGGGCGTGGGGGTAGGCCACCACGTTGACGCTCCCCCTCTCCCCGGGGATGCCCTCGACGAGCAGGGCATACTTGCTCTTTCGCCCGGGCTGGACCAGACGGACGCCGCCCTTGCTCCCGCTCCACACGCCGTAGTGCCAGCCGAACGGAGGACCGCCGGCCGGCCCGCCCAGCTCGAAGTCGCCGTTGATGACCGCGCCCTTGGCCATGGCTTTCTCCATCTTCGCTCTGAGTGTGCAGAACCGTTCTATTTCCTGCCCATCCATACCCGCTATGCCCGCAGCCGTGTAGAGGATAGATGGTGCGTTCGCGGCGCCGGGGTGGGTGTTCTGTATGGCCATGACAACGTCCCACACCTTCGGGTTCCACTGGGCCAGCTTGGCATACTCCCACATGGACCGCCCGTCGCGGCGGGTCTTTGTGCCGTCCACGCGGCCGTGGATGATGGGATCGTCCTTCGATTGGTTCCACATGAGATCGACGTAGGTGTTGCCGAAGCGCGTCAGGTCCTCGGCGGTGAAGACGACGNTCGCAGACGAAGCCGATGTCGATCGTGCCGTGGCTGCTGTCCTCTACATAGCGTCGGACGGTGGGGATATCGGGGGTTGGGTCCCAGTAGTTCCACACATAGGCGTCGCCCTGGCGGCGGAGGTGCTTCTTGAAGTACTTCGCCATCTTCGTCGCCTTGTCGAGGTAGATGTCCCGGTGGGGTACGCCCTCCACGTCCTTCAGCACCACGTAGGTGCGGGCGAGGGCGAGGTATTGATTGTGGGGCAGAAGCCCCCCCGGAAAGCGTTGGGTCTTGTTGGAGGTGAACACATAGGCGCCGCAGTCGCCCGGCAGCTCGACCCACGTGGGCTCCCATTTTTCGCGAATGTGTTTGTCAATGAAGGCCAGGTATTTGTCGGCCTTTTTCTTATACTTGCCGTGGAGCGCGGGATCGTTGAAGACGATCTCGATGAACTGCGCGATGGGGTAGGTGATCATCCCGTCGTGCACCTGATACTCGATCTCCTCCCCCGCGACGGACTCAAACTCGAACCGCGCGCCCGCCCGGGCCTTGCCTTTGATAACGAACCGTGCGCCGGGAATGCCGTTCAGGACGACCTTGCTCTTCTTCCCTCGGGGCGGGACGCCGATCAGCGTGATCTTACCCTTGTACTCGTTCGTCGCGACGACCTTGCCCTCGGTCTCGTCCTTGACCACGAGCGTGTCGGGTGTGGTAAAGGTCACGGAATACTTGTGACCCGTTACCGCCTCCCCGCCGCGCTTGACGTAGGCGCGGCTGAGCTCCGGTTCGATGGTCAGGCCGTCGGCATTCGTCCTCGACGCCACTTGGACGAGCCCGACGGAGTAATGATCGTCCCGCCACGACAGGAAACCGTCGCCCTCCGGGTCGCTCAGGCTGCCCATCATGCGATCAAAATGATCGACCACCTTGTCGAGCCAGTAGGTATTGCGAAAGGCCTTGTAGCAGAGGATGTATTTCATGAGCCAAGAGCTCTCTCCCCAGGCGAGGCCGCCGGAGGTGGTTCGGTCGGAGTAGCCGATACCGTCGTTGTGGTTCCGGTCCATAAGCCAAAAGGAGAGCATCATGCTCCCGGCCTTGCCGCGGAGGTCGTTCCTCACGCGGGCGGCGTCCCATGTGGGCTTGAGGAAGGGTTCGACGTCGTTCTGAGCGCTGGCCGGCAAGCAAGCGAAGGCCATGGCCAGCAGAAGGATTCCAGGTCTCATACCAATCCTTTCAGAGAGCGATCACAGCTTGAACGGAGGTTTCTTTGGAGGCTGGCGCGGGGGCCGTTTGCCCTTCTCGCCCGGCTCGCGTTTTGGTCGGTACACGGGAACAACCCGGAAGAGTCCACGGTCTATGCGAAGGGCGCGCGCCATGGCCTCCCAGGGGGTCTTGGGATGGTTCTCTATGACCTTCATCAGATAGGCATCCGCCAGCTTGGCCTTTTCGAGCAGCTCCTTGTCGGGCCGGCCGGGTTTCGGGGGGCGAACGATGCGGAAGCCGATCATGGGCGAGCCGTCCTTGACCAGGGGGACGGTGTTGCCAAAGGTCCGGAGCTTGAGGATGTAGTCGGCGAGAAGGTAGCGGAAGCGATAGAGCTGGGCCAAGACGAGATCGCCGTTGGCCTTCCATCGCCGGGGCTGATATTTTTCTTTTTCGACGGATTTCAGGGCCTTCTCCAGCTCCCCGATCGCCTTCTCGCAGAAGGCGTCGCACGCCCTGCCCGCCTCGATGTGGCGCTTGATCTCCTCCTTGATGGCCTGGTTTCGGACGCCCGCCTGGGGCCGGACCTTGGGCCATTGTGCCAGGATTTCGGCAATGATCTTGCGGATCTTGCTCTTGCTGGACCGCTTCAGATACTCTGACCGCGAGCAGAGCTCAGGCGCGCGTGGCGCGAGGGCGTCCGGGTCGTAGCTCGATGGCTGTCCCCCCAGCATGTAGTACCTGCCCCCCGTGGCGCCGCAGAGGCGGCTCTGGACGTACATGCCGAAGCCCGAGGGGAGGATGCTGATCCGGTGGAAGAGCTCGTCCGTCTCGAAGAACTCCGGGAAGGCGCTCTCCGGCCCGGCCATGACGTCGCCCCGTATCTTCTCGCCCGTGGCGGGGTCTACGCCGAAGCCCTCGATGACGGGGGTACTGAAGTTGGCCTCGCGGCCGAAGACGTAAACGGTGACATCGTGCTTCAACAGCGAGCGCAGCGTCATGGCAATCTGCTCGTCGTCTTTCGTATCATCCCCTGCCTCATCGGTTACGATGACGAAAAACGTCCGGCCCGAACTGCGGTCGAGCGTGCGGATGCAGTAGGAGATGGCGGCGAGGAGATTCTCGACGCCGGAGGGATCGTTGGCGATCTTGCGGATGCCCTGCTTGACCTTTTCCAGGTCTTCGGCCTTGTTCAGGTAGATGTGGGTCATGTCGCCGAATCCGGCGACGGACCATTTTAGCCGGGCCATCTCGGTGGGCTTCAGGTTGAACCCGAGGAGTTCGATGATCCGTTCGAGACGCTTCTGCATATAGGCCCGGTCGTCTTCCAGACTGTAGGACCGGTCGAAGATCAGCACGACGTGCAGTGGCTCCTCCACGAGGACGTTGATCATCTCCATGGCGAAATCGTCGAGCTGATCGCTGAAGGTCCGGGCCTGCTCGGAGGTGGAGAGCGCCAGGGCGCCCGAGGACTCGGCCGCTTTGAAGGACTGTTCGGGGCGGAACTCCTGCACGGGCACGAAGCCGGCGATCTCAATGCCGTCGATCACGCTCAGGTCGCCCAGCCTCATGGGTGGCACGTCTTCGATCACCTTGGGCAGCTCCTGGGCGGCCTGCTCATCGGGGGGGAGGATCATCTCGTCCGGGAGGATATCGAGCATCTCGTGCTTCTGCTCGGGCACGGAGTCCTCCTCGATGACCATGACGAAGTCCATCTCGATCTCGACCGGCGTCCACTCCACCGGGTGGATGCTCAGACCCACAAGGTCGAGGACGTGTCGGCCCTGATAGTGGATTACGAGTGAGATGATCAGGAAGACCGCCAACAGGATGGCCGAGCGGACGCGACGGCGGAGGGCGCCTTGGCGGAGGCGGCGGCGGTAGTAGACTTCCCGATCGTATTCCTCCTCAAGCTCCGCTTCGTACTCGTCCTCGCCGATTTCCTCGACTTCATCATAGCCCTCTTCTTCCTCTTCTCCTTCCTCTTCCTCTTCCTCTTCCTCTTCCTCTTCCTCTTCCTCTTTTTCTTCTTCCTTTTCTTCCTCTTCTTCCTCGTCGTATTCTTCCTCTTCTTCCTCGTCGTATTCTTCCTCGTCCTCAGCCTCTTCGCCTTCCTCCATCAGTTCGGGCTCGGCGATGACCGTGGCGGGCTCATTCTCCTCGGAGATGAAGATCAGCTCATACGGGCCGATGCGAAGCAGGTCGCCGTCCTCCAGGACCTTGCGGGCGACGCGTTCGTCGTTCACGAACGTGCCGTTCGTGCTTTCGAGGTCGATGAGAACATATCCTTCGTCGCTGGGTTTGATCCTGGCGTGCTGCAGCGAGACCTTCGCCCCCCTCAGGCAGAGCGTGTTGTCTTTGGCCCGGCCGATGGTGGCCGTTTTCTGTCCCAGTTCCAGGAGAGTCTCTTGTTCATCGCTTGTGACAAGGACAGCCATGACAGGGACTTATCTCCGGCGAACATACACGGGAAAAAAGAAAGCCGCGTGCCCTCTGCACGCAGCTTTCAATATTTCACAACCCAGCGCATCCCCATGCAGACCACCATTCCGAAGGCCATGTTTGACCGGACCACTTCACGCTGATTCTATTGTACCCCACCGAAATGGCCCTGTCAACACGCACGGCGGCGCGGTGCTATGGGTAGATCGCCCACGCTATGACGCCTGACGCCTCGTCCTGGTTATGCTTCCTCCTGCGGTTTGTCCGCGCCCGGCAGCTCGATAAAGCTGCTGCCATAGTAGGTGAAGATCAACTGGCCTTGCTTCGCCATATTCTTGATGATGTTCTTGACGTCGCCCTTGCTCACGCCCATCTCTTCCCCGATAGACTTTGCTAAGTCGCCGGGCTTTTGTCTTTTTTTGGCCGCCTGCAGTCGTTCGAGGACCTTCTGTTGGATTTCCTCGTCGCCCATGTCTTCATCTCCTTCTTAGATGGGGGTAATTGTACCGTTGGCTACTATATCGTTTTTGCGTTTCACGTTCAAGATAAAAAAGAGGCCGGAACCTTCATTCTTCCGGCCTTGATTTCCCTCAGGCGGAATTGTAGCCTTACAGGACAAGAGTTCTGGCAAATGTATCCACATGGGAGACAGTCATGGAACTGAGGAACTGGCCCGCATATCCCCACCAGGTGGACAAACTGGTGGAGCAGTGGCGCCACGAACACCCACGATACATCATGGTCGATTCGCTGACGCAGTACCTTCGCCAGAAGGTCTACATGCTGACGGTCACCGATCGCGATGTTCCTGCCCGCAGGAAAAAGAAGCAGATGTTCACGGTCCCCCACGCTCACGAGCCGGCGGGCACGGTCGGGTCGATCAACTTCATCCACCAGCTTCTCACGGGGCGGCATCTGGACGGCGGCAAGTCGGACCTCGATCGAAAGAAGATCCTCAGGACGACACTGATTTCCTTCAACCCGGATTCCAACCCCGGTGGGCGGATGCGATCGCCCGTGCATTTCTGGGACGGCACGCGCTACACGAACGAGGAGTTTTGGGCGTGGATGCGAGGCATCGACCCGGAGACGCTCCAGAGGTTCAAGCGCGTGGCGCGGTGGAGCATACGCGAGGAGGGTCCACTCCGGATCGGCATCGTGTATGAGCAGATCAACGAGCACGAGTTCGTCGAGCCGAACCGCGACCGGGACTCCTCGCTCCTGCGTCTGGTGGCCAAGTACTTCAGGAAGTGGCGCTACGACCAATTCCTGTCCCTGCACCAGACCGAGTTTCAGGGGCGGAAGGACCGCGCCAATGCGATGATCATCCTCCCCGTCCTCCAGATAGAGCTAAGCCGGGAGCTGCGGCACTACAACATGGAATGGGCGATGGACATTGTCGGCCGGTGGAAGAAGGCCGGCGCGCGTCCCATCGCCGACGTCAAGCCGCTCGGCTACGGCGAGCCCCACCGGTCCTGGTTCATCGAATGCTGGGGATGGCTACAGAGGCAGACGCCGTCCATCACCGTGGAGATCCAGAACAACAACCGGAACACGCCCCCGGAGAAGCAACTCCTCTTCATGGACGTGGCCATTCGCGAAAGTGTAGAGCGCCTGCTCCGATAGCGTGCGCCAGAGGAGAAGAGAAAGACGCCCGCGTCGGGGCGAGCCGCAAGGGAAGGGTTTGCGTGCCGAGCCGCGGGCGTCTTACAGAGGCCGGTTGGCCTGGGTGATCGATTCGGTTGTGTTGCCCCTCCGTCTGTTTCTGTCAGGTCAATACCTCGTCTATCGCTCCTCGCCGTAGTCGTCCCGATGACTCGCGTTGCCCTTCGCTCTGGCCTCGCGCATTTTCGCGAGCCGGTCGCGGAAGAACAATCCCGCACAGAGCATTTGGCTTACCTCTTCCGGATGGAGAGAAGCCAAATGCTCCGGCGTTTTCAGCAGCTCCTTCGCCCGCTGCACGCAGGCTTGGGCCTCTTCCTGCGTCATTCTTGCCACGGCATCTTTCCCCCCGGCCAGCGACAGAACCGTGCGATAGGGTACCATCCGCTCGCACGGCGCCTCGAGCGCACTGACCTTCTTGCCGCGATACGGGCACTTGCCGGTGAGGGGGTCGTTCTCATCTGAGATCGCTATCGGCATGCAATCGAACCGCATGCAGTCCCCACAATAGAGGCCTTCCTCCCCGAAAGGTCCAAAACCCATACTGTCCTCCGCGCGCGTTGTGCTTCTGGGTCATATGACGTGTTGGGGAAGGCGACCGCACCATGCCACAAGATCATGGGCAACAACCCGCCTTCACCCCGACATGTGGTGTAATTATACCAAATTTCCGCCTGATTATCAAGGGCAAAATTCGGGGGCGACAGTCCACAGAGGCCCTGCCAGGTTCCTACGGCCTTGTGTTCCGGTGATTCTCAGGCTACAATGCGCTAACAGAACCGTACGAAACAGAGGAGGGACCGAGACCATGAAGAAAGTCATCGTTGCGGTTTTTCTGTACTTTTGCGTCTCCCCGGGTCCTGCCTTGGCCGAACCAAAGCTTGCCATTGTCGTCCGCCCGACGGCCGACATCGTCGGGCCGTTCGCGGCGGCGGAGCTGCAGGGGTATTTGGAGAAGACCTGCGGAAAGAAATTCCCCATTCTGGCCGAGAAAACCCCGGAATCTGTCAATCTTGTTATCCGTGGGGCGGATGCCGCAGAGAATCTCGGTCCGGACGGTTTTATCATCCGAACCGAGGGCAACGATCTCCTGCTCCTCGGTGGCGGGCCGAGGGGGAAGCTGTATGCGGTGTATGAATTCATCGAGAAATACGTAGGCGTGCGATGGTTCAATGCGGAAACAGATGATGAGCTGGTCCCGAAACGACCCACCGATGAGATTGTCGCACTCATCAAAAAAGGAATCCATGACAAACAAGTTCCTTCCTTTGCCTTCCGCGAGATATCCCCGAACCTCGGCCCCGATTACCTCTCCGCGCTCGGCAAGCGGCGCTTCAACGCCGTGCGCTGCGGCTACGGCATGGGCAGCGCGAACTGGAAAAAGACCGTCCTGCCGGAGCTCCGCAAGCGCGGGATCGATCTGGTCATGGGCGGGCACGACACGTATCGAAGGTTTCTGTCTCCCAAGAAGTATTTTGTGGAGCATCCCGAGTGGTCGATCTTGCGGAAGGGCAAGCGCGTCGGCGTGGATACGCTCCGGGGCAGCGCAACGTTTTGCACGACAAACAAAGAGGCCCTGGCGACCTTTCTGAAAAACCTGGCCGAACACATAAAGAAGTGTCCCGAAGTCAAGTACCTCTATCCCTGGCCGAGCGACGGGGCGAAGTGGTGCGAGTGCGAACAGTGCAAGAAGATCCCCATCAGCGACCGGCTGCTGGCCCTGGACATGGCCATTGCCAACGCGGTCAAAAAGGTCCGGCCCGACATGATCGTCATCCACTTCGCCTACGGCAGCCACATGGAGGTCCCCGAAAACCTTCGTCCGCCCAAGGCGATGGCCCTCGGCTTCAGCGCATGGGGGCGCAATTTCCACTACGCCCTCGATGATGAACGATGCAAAAAGAAGTTTCGCGACGCGCTCACCGGCTGGAGCAAGATCTGCAATGAGGGCGGCAACCCTATGTATATCCACTCAAAGCACGCGCGCCTCTATGGGATCGGATTCATGCTGATGCCTTTCGATGTGACGCAGCGCGACTTTCGATATCTCAAGGGCCTCGGCGTGGATGGGTTCGACTTCCATCGCGGCTCCTACGGCTGGTGGACCAAGGGCCTGAACGATCTCGTCGTGGCCAAGCTCGCCTGGAACTGCGATGCGGATGCAAACGAGATCATCGACGATTGGTTCCAAAACTATTGGGGGCCCATGCACAAGGAAGTGAAAGAGATTTTCCTCTGCGTGAAAAAGGCCCTGCCCGACCGGAGATACTGGGCGGGCCAGACCAACCCGAATCTTTTTCACACAAATATCGAGGGCCAGCCCCGATACATGCCGCGACTTGTGCGGCCGGATGTTCGCCTCACGAAGGTGTTCCTGGACGAGACCGAACAGTACAACGAGAATTCTCTCACCGTCCTGCGCAATACCCTCGCAAAGATTCGCCGGCTTTGCGAATCGAACAAGGACCCGATTCTCGCCAAGCGCCTGAAAAAACTGGAGAAGGCCTTTGCGTATGTCCTCCTCCAGCGCGAAGGAATCAGGCTCTTCCTCGATCTGCGCAAGGTCCAGATCACCATCTCCGCCAGCGCGAAGGAGAATCTGCGGCAGTTGAACGCAAAGACGGCGATCCTCGACAAGCTGGAGGTGCACGAGAAGAAGATCCAGGCCATGTGCACGAAAGAAAACCGGCGCGCCGGAATTCTGTGGGACAATGGCCAGCCCCGCCTCGACATGGTGAAGGAGTGGCGCGAGAGCTTGGCAAAGCAGAGAGCGCTTTTCGAGGCCGATGCCAAGGTGGAAGACGACATCGTTTGGCAGATCGGCAAGTTCTACGGCACGTTCAAGGGCGACATGGGCAGCGGCGCCGGCCACCCCACCCGTGTGACATATCGCATCCCCGACGACTGGACCCTCGGCCGTGACGCAAGCGACTTCCCCCAGCGACATAACGAGCCCAGTAAGAAGTCTGCCTGCCGCTATGACATCGTGTTCAAAGCCGGGCCCGGCAAATACCTCCTCACCGTCGCCCATGGCACCTCGGCCAAATCCGAGACCGTTCGCGTCTTGCTGGACGGTCAGGAAGTCGGCAAATACACCACACAGAACAAGGAACGCAGCGTCCGCGCCGACTTCTCTCTGGAGATCAAAGGGCCCGGCAAGCACACCATCACCCTGACCGAACCCGACGAGGAGGGGGGAGGGTATGAACTGGACGCCATCCGTCTGATTCGTGTGCGGAACGAATAAGGCCTCGCGAGATTACCGCTGTGGGGGACGCTGCAACTGCTGAGTCTGGTGCGTCCGCTCGTCGGCCCGCTTTGTCGCCTCCATCATGACGTCTCGGATCGGGCTCTTGACTGTCTGGAGGACGTACCCGTCGGCAAACTTCACGCGGAAGTACCCCTTCTTCCAGGTGAGCATATTGATAAGCGCCTCGTCGCCCAGGCCCTGGCCGAGGGTGGCGTGGATGGCCTTGCCGTCGCGGACGTGAACGGTCCCCACGGCGCCGTCGTTCCTCAGTGTGATAAACGCATTGCGATGATTCATCTCGAAAAGGTGGAGGAGTTCGGCCGCCGATAGAAGTTCGAGCGGACCAACGATCGTGTCGGCAACGCGGGACTTGGGCAGCTCGACATGGCCCATGCCCTTCAGGGCGGCGATGAGGAGCTGAACGGTGCTCTCCTTGACCGTGCGCTGGATCTTTCCGCGGAGGGCGACCAACTCGAAGAAGCTCTCGATCCAGCGGAGGATCTCGACGATGGCCTCGTCGCCCCTCAGATCGCGATACACGGCGTCCGAGAGAACTCCATCCAGGATGAAGATCTTCCCAAGGCGGTGCTTGTGGTTGACGCTGATGGCCACACTGCGCCGGTGCATTTCGGAGATCTGAATCAACTCGAACAGACCGGCGAAGCGCGTTCGGCCACGAACACATCCCTGCATTTCTTCCGTTCCCTGTTTTGGGGCAAAAACACCCCCACACGCGCCGTGGCGTTTTGCTGAGGAACCATTTAATAATACCACATCCTCCTGCAAGACACAAGTGTTTTGTTCCTGAAGCTGGGCCGCGGCGCTTGACTTTCCGTGTGCGGATTGATAGGGTCGCCGGACTTTGTCGTCTTGTGAGTGACTCGCTTATGCGAAAACAAAACGTCCTTTTGCTCGGCATTTCCATCTTCGCGCTCAACTTCGGCCTCGGCGTTCACATGAGCACGTGGATGAACTTCTTGAAGCAGGCCCTCGGCCTGCCCGTGGTTTCCATCGGCGTCATCGAAGGCGTACGCGAGGTGCCGGGCCTCATTGCCGTTCTGTTAGTGGCCGTGCTGGTGGTCCTGGCCCATCGGACGGCTGCGGGGGTGTGCCTGATCGTCTTTTCCGTCGGCATGGCCGGGTACTTCCTGGTGCAGGGCGTCTCGTCTTTGATCATCGTCTCGATCCTCTGGAGTCTGGGGTTCCATGTGTGGCTGCCGTTTTCGAACTCAATGATCCTCGACACCGCCCCGCTGGGCCGCGAGGGGGCGCACGTGGGGAAGATGCGGTCGGTGGGTTACGCCGCCATGTTCACCGGCCTGCTCATGGTCTTTGCCCTCGGCAAGCTGCGGAAGATGGGCATCCTGCCCTTCGCCCCGTATCGCCCCGCCTATCTCTTTGCCGGGATCGTCGGTCTGGGCGGAGCGGTCGCATGTTTCGCAATCGGGAAAGATATCGGCAAGGCCCCGCCTCGGCGGATGCTGTGGAGGCGGAAATACCGACTATACTATCTGCTCATGTTCCTGGGCGGCTGCCGCAAACAGATATTCATGACGCTGGCCACACTCGTGCTCGTGAAAATCTACGATGCGCCGGTGCACCACATCGCGGCGATGATGATCCTCTACAACTTCGCAAACTGGTTCGGCGCTCCTCTATTGGGCCGTGCCATCGATCACTTCGGGGAGCGCCCGGTGCTGACGTTCAACTACGCGGGGCTGATTCTCGTCTTTTCGGGATATGCCGTGTTCCAGCAGTGGTGGGCGCTCTACGTGCTCTACTGCATCGATAACCTGTTCAATATCTTCAACATGGCTCTGGTGACGTATCTAAAGCGCATCGCCGAGCCGGAGGACATCGCCCCCTCGCTGGCCATGGGGGTGACGGCAAACCATCTGGCGTCGGTGATCGCGCCTATCTTCGCCTGCCTGGCCTGGAAATACATCGACTACCGCATCCCCTTCACCGTTGGCGTAATGGTCGCCGCGTGCTCGCTTGTCGCGGCGCAGTGGGTAAGGGGGAAGACGTAAAGAACAGGGGATTGTCATTCCCGCGAAAGCGGGAATCCACAGATCAGACTCACCGCCGAGGCGCGGAGGACGCAGAGGAAACATCAGACGCAGATATACGCTGATTCACACTGATTGGATTCATCTCTGTGTCCATCTGCGTTAATCAGCGTCTACTTCTCTCTTCGCGTCTTTGCGCCTCTGCGTGAGGCACCGCCGTTCCAATCCGCAATCGCAAATCAATCGAACTTCCCGTGCTCCGCCACGAGCTCCATGGTGCGGCAGTACTGCTGGAAGCTCACGTTGTCGGGCACGGAATGGTCGGAGTGGTAGATGTAACCGCCGCCTTCCTTCATCGCCGGGATCTTGCTGGAGATTTCCTCCTCGATGACGGCCGGGTCGGGGTCGGCCATGGCGCGGACATCGATGCCGCCCATGAAGGCCAGACGGTCGCCGTACTCCTTCTTTAGGCCGAGCATGTCGTTGCCGGCCTTCACCTCGAGGGGCTGGATGACGTCGAAGCCGGCGTCGATGAGGTCGGGGATCAGGTTCATCACGTAGCCGCAGGAGTGGAGCAGCATTTTTTTCCCCCGCGCCTTGAAGCAGTCGCAGATGAGCTTGTGCGCCGGCTGGAGCTGGTCGCGATACATGGCCGGCGAAAAGAAGCTGCGCAGCTTGTGGCCGAGGTCGTCAAAAATCCACCCGGCATCGACCTCGATCCCGCGCGACATCATTTCCTCCGCGCAGGCGACGCAGAGCTCGGCGTCGGTCATGAACATGTCCTTCGTCCACTCCGGGTCCTCGACCATGGCAATCATAAGCTCTTCCGGCCCGACCGTGTTGCAGACCTGCGTGAAACCGGGGCCGAAGCTGATGTAGCGGAAGAACCCGCCCTCCGTCGCGGCCTTGTTGGCCTCGAGCTGCTGCTCCCATTTCACGCGGGAGTCGTTCCAGGCCATGCGGGGCTTGTGCTCCTCCCAGAGCTCCTTTGTTGTGATGGTGAAGCCGATGAGCTCCGGCGTGGACATGGCGTCCTTCCAGTTCCTGCGGATGGCGCCGTTGCCCGTGGTGGTGACGGTGTACTCGTCGGTCTCATCCTTCGTCTCGACAGGCAGTTGCAGCGTCGTGTCCGCCGCGTTGCCGCGGAACTCGTAGCCGAAGTAGGACGTCGGCGACTGCCCCTCCGGCAGGCCCTCCTCCCGCCAGCGCACAATGGCCGTGCGCCAGGGGGAATCATGGACAGCGATGCGGTCGGCTTCTTTATGCTCGATCGCCGCAAGGACACGTTCGCGTGAGGTCATGCTCGACTCCCTGTGTTTATCTTCGGGACTTACGTGATTATAGGCCGGTGGGAGGACGTGTCAAGTATCGATACTCGTGCGAGACCCCGTTACCGAACCCTCACCACCTTGCCCGTGGCGTCGGACTGGTAGGCGGCTTCGATGACCTTCTGCACGTCAAGGGCGCGGTCCATGTCGCAGAGGGATGGCTCCTTCCGCCGCAGGGCGCGGACGCAGTGGGCGAACTGCGCCTCCAGCGTGTTCACCTTCGAGTCATCCACGGCGATCTGCTCGACGAGCTTGTCGGCGCGATAGAGATTCATCGCGGCGGGCGTGATATCGAGCGTCCCCTTCTGCCCGTGCAGAACGACGCGAAACTCGCCCGGAACCGTGGCGAAGCTGATGGTCAGCGCACCCAGGCTGCCGTCTTTGTAGTTCAGGACAAGCGCGGCCTTGTCGTCGATATCGTACCGTCCGCCCTTCGCGGCTCGGAGCCTGCCCGTGGAGGCGAAGACGCTGACGGGCTTGGTGTGATAGGCCATGACCGCGTCGATGATGTGATAGCCGGAGTCGATGATCGCTATGCCACCGGACTCCGCCATCCGCCCGC
>JAADGH010000130.1 GCA_013152475.1 Planctomycetota bacterium | reverse complement strand
ATACGAAGGGGCGGGGGGGAATCCCCGCCCCCGAAAACAGGTGCTGGATGAGCGCCTGGGTCTTTTACGGATAGCCAATGAGATTGGCGAAAATGCTGTCGTTCGGAAGCAGTACACCGCCGCCACCCGAAACCTTGACACGCAGCGTGTTGCCCACGCCGGCCGCCGTGCCGGTATCGCCTATCTGGCCGGTGAACACACCGTTGACCTTGACATTGCCGAACATGCCGGCGATCAGCGCACCGCTCAAGTCCGACGTGATCTGGATCTTCGCCCCTTGCGCGGAACCTGTGATGTCGAGCGCGCCGGCAAGGTCCCCACCGATCAGAAGCATCCTCCCAAGATTGCCCAAGGTGACGCTCGATCCACTGGCAATGCCGGCCGCGACGCCTGCATTCCGGAGCTGGGCAACCCTCACCAATCCGTCAAACGCAACCGTTGAGTTGCCCCTCACGCCTGCGGTCACCTTCAAGAGCGAACTGTTGCCGCCAACATGGACGGACGAGCTGCCGTCCACAGATCCCATGCAGATGAACTTCGTCACGTCGCCGCTAACATCAATAACCGACCCGGAGTCAATGTCGCCGCGTGCCGTGAGCGTCGCTACGTTGCCGCCGCCGGTGAAGTCGGTGTTGGACATCTCGCCCAGAAACTGCGCCACCCTCACATCTCCACCAACGTTGACCGCCGTATCACGCGTTGCTCCGAGAAGCTTGAGTGTGGTCATGCTGCCGTCGACGTCAAGATTGCAGTTCGTGATGGCGCCTCTGAATATGGCCTTGGTCAGGTCGCCGGAGACGAGCACGTCCGTGTTGCGAACCAATCCTGCAGTAGACTGGATCGTGATTGCGCCCATCGAGCCGCCACCGACAGTCTGGATGTTTCCCATCGTGATCGTGTTGGCGCTGCTGGCGCGCGGGTCCATGTCCCGGATGGTCAGGTTCGTGGCGGCGGTTGTATTCCGGAGGTCGATGGAACCGATGTCCGTACCGTTCGTCGGCGTGCCGCCGGTTGCCGTAGCCACATAGGCCTCGCCTGGGCCTCGAAACTGGAGTTGAACCAAGTCCCCGTCCGAGTCAACGAACCGGAACGTCGAGTTCTGGGCGTCGAGGATGATTCCCTGTCCCCCGCCGGGGTTGTCCGCCGCAGTAACACTGATCGTGTATCGTTCGATGGTATCGCCGTAGTACTCATCCACGGCCACATAGTATGTGCCGGCGCCTATTCGATTGCGGACGATCTTAGAGAAGTAGCCGTTCCCTCCGTCGTCGTTGAACGCGATCTGCCTGCCCTGCGCGTCGAACAGCCACATGCGGGTGTCACCGTAGCTGCCATCGGTCTCGATGGTGACGGACGTACTTGTCGCCAGTGTGAACTTGACCCAATCCACATCACCGTAGTCGTGGAAGCTGTGAATCTGGGCCGCGCCATCGGTCGTGATCACGTTCGCGCGGGCCATGGCGTCGTCGTCTTCGTAGGCATCGCCATCCGCTCCGCCGCCTACGGGAATCGCTGTCACCGTAAGCGCGTACTGATCGAGGGTGTCGCCCCAGTACTCGTCCACCTTCACATAGTACGTGCCCGCATCCAGCGCACTCGATCCGGACTGCACGATCTTCGAGAAATACCCGCTCCCGCCATCATCGTTGAAGGCGATCTGGTTCGTCGAGCTGTTCGGCCCGTAGAGCCACATCCGCGTATCACCGACGGCGCCATTCGTTTCGATGGTCACGTCACAGGTATCCGACAAAGTGAATTTTACCCAGTCCACATCGCCGTAGTCGTGGAAGCTGTGGACCTGCGCACTGCCGCCGGTGGAGATGATCTTGGCCAGAGCGGCGGTATCGTCCACCTCGTATGCATCGCCGTCCGCCCCCGCGTCAAAGCTGACTTGGAATGTGCCGAGAGAGCCGGCAGCGACAAAGTTGCCGCTGGTATCGCTAACCTGGCTCGCCTGCACGCTCACGGTGTAGGTCCCGTTGTCCGCCACGTCCCAGCTTCCACCGGGAGCGGAGAGGGCGTACCGGGCGACCAGCTCGGGACGATCGTCCGACCCCGCCGGGCTCGTGCTATCGAGCGTCGCCATCTGGCTGAAGCCGTTCGGCCCGGTGACGAGAATATCGCTGCTGTCGATGTCGGACCGATCAACGGCCACATCGTCGCGATAGGTCACGTCAAAGTAGTATGTGATATCCGAGTTGATCGGCGGCGCGCTGGTGAGCTGCGCCGTCGGATCGTCCGGCGGAGGCGGCGGGCTCACGTTCAGGTTATCCAGCGTACCTCTTGCGTTCAGACGCCCACCCGTGGCCACCTTGCCGTTCAACGCCGATACCCGATCCACGCCAGCGAGGATCGCGTCGCGAATCTGCGCCGCCGTGGCATCGGGCGCAGCCGACCATGCCAGCGCAGCCACACCGGTCACATGCGGTGTGGCCATGCTCGTCCCGTCGTAGCTGTCATAGCTGCCACCTGGGACTGTGCTGTAGATGTTGACACCCGGCGCGGCCAGGTCCACACTGTTCGCGCCGTAGCAACTGAACGAGGCCAAACGGTCGCTGGAGTCGGTCGCCGCCACGCTGATGATGCAATCCAGATCGAAGCTGGCGGGGTACTCCGGGCGGCTGTCATTGTTGCCGCCGCTGTTCCCCGCCGCGGCGATGAACAGCATGTCCGCCTGGCCGCTCGCCGCAATGGAATCGTAGAGCGCCTGGCTGTATCCGCCGCCGCCCCAGCTATTGTTCGTCACACGAATGTTCACGCCGTACGTGGTCTTCATCATCGTGGCGTAGTTGATCGCGCGAATTGCATCCTCGTCGGAACCCGATCCGTTCCGATCGAGGAACTTCAGCGCCATGATCGACGTGGTCCAGTTCACGCCGACGACACCTCGCCCATCGTTGCCGACGGCGCCGATCGTTCCGGCTACGTGCGTGCCGTGGCTGTTGTCGTCCATGGGATTGCCGTCGTTGTTGGCGAAGTCATATCCATGGACATCATCGACGAACCCGTTGCCGTCGTCGTCCCGTCCGTTGCCGGCGATCTCGCCGGGGTTGGTCCAGATGTTCGCGGCGAGATCGGGGTGGGTGTAGTCCACACCGGTGTCGATGATCCCGACGACGATGCTGCGGCTCCCTGTCGTGACATCCCACGCCTCCGGCGCATCGATGTCATGGTCCGCGCCGCTGTTCAATCCCCAGAGCTGCGAAAAATTCGGATCGTTGGGAATCGCCGCTGCCGTCAACACACGATCCGGTTCAAAATACGCCACGTTCGTGTTGTAACTGAGCCAATCTGAAACAGCCGTCGCGCTCATTCCACTCGTCTGAACCAGAATCTGACCCGCCATCCCCAGGCCGGAGACGACCTGGAAATTTGCGACATCGTTTGCAAGAACACCTGCCGTCTCCGCCACAGACTTGATCCCCTGCACGGCCTGGCTTGTAAGTTGAACAATCCATTGACCGCTGACGACATCCACCATCTGCCCCTGCCAGTCGATGGTTTCCGTCACACTCTCGAGTGCCGAACCCCCTCCCGGCGCCGCCGGGTCCGCCAATCGTTCAAACCATACCGGCGATACCAGAGACGCACTGACATCGTACAAACCAACAGCGCCCGCCGGCGCCGTTCGAGGTTCCAACTCTTCAACCCGAAGCTTCCTGTGTACACGACCTCCGCTTTCCATAGGGGGCAACCTCCTTGGCATCCGCCTGCTAATACCCGCTGCTCCGGCCCTGGAATGAAATGCGTGCTTCGGCTCTGGATCAAAGGGAGAGAATGATCGTGAAGCCGCCAAGGTCGAAACCCGCCAACATCGCCAACCAACTCCTGTCCCGTTTGCGCATCCCGCGCGTCCCGATGCCGCTACCCTGTGCGGGGTTCAATCACGGAGCCTTGCGAATCCTATTCCGAAAGCACATGTGCACATCCGTGCGCAGGATGCGTGGCGTCAAATTGCCGGGAGTCATCACGTGGGCCTGATTTTCGGAGGGAGCTCAGAAATTGACCGGGTATATGTAACTGCCTATAAAAATGGTTAGGTTTGTTTTCTTTTCAAGGCTGTGGGTGGCGATGGGCAGGCTCTACAGATAGAAATTCCTGTTGGGTGGGATGTGGTTTTCTCGGTGTGCACTGACCGGCGGGAGAGTCATGCCCTGCCGGACTATCATACCGGAATGCGATTCCTATTGCGCGTGTGGTACTCGGCGCCAGAGAGGAACTCGATGCGAAGTGATTCACTCCCACTGCGTGCAGGCGATCTGCTGGCCGTTGAAGAGGTTGCCGTAGCAGGCTTCATTGCACTCGATGCACTCGGTGATTTCGTCAAGACGGTCATCGGCCACTTTCTTCGGCCACTCGGCATCGGCGATGAGGCCGCGGCAGATGGCGACGAGATCGATCTTGCCGCGCTCCAATACCCGCTGCGCGGCGGCGGGATCGTTCATGCCGCCGACGGCCATGATGGGGCACGCGACCACATCGCGGAAGGCCTCGGCCAGTCCCGCGTGTGGACCGGGGGAGCCGATGGTTTCACGTGGCGTGACGTTGTGTGTGCTCGGGGAGACATCGAGAACGTCCAACCCGGCCGCATCAAGGGGCTTGGCGAACTCAAGACTGTCCTCAAGTGTATATCCGCCTTCCTCTCGCTGCTCGGGGGTGTGGCGATAGAAGACAAGACGGTCGGAGCCGGCAACTTCCCTCACGGCCTGGACGACCTCGATCCCCAGACGCATCCGGTTCTCCAGGGAGCCGCCATACTCATCCGTGCGCGTGTTGCTGAGGGGGGAGAAGAACTGGTTCAGGAAGAACTCATGCGCCCCGTGGGGCTCGACGCCGTCGAAGCCCGCATCGAAGGCCACCTTCGCCGCGTGGGCAAACTCACCCGGAATCTGCTTCACCTCCTCCGTGGTCGCGGCGCGAGCATCGTCCGTGCCGGAGACGCTGACGGCCTCGCCGCCCGGCGTCTGCGGCGCCTGGAAGAGCTGGATCACGGCGAGGACATCGTGGGCATGAATCGTATCCGCCAGCTTGGCGAGGTTCGCAGCAAATTCCGAATCACGAAAGAGATCCAGACGCGTACCCTCGACAATAATCGTGCCCACACCGCCGCTTGCGATGCGTTCATACCAGGCGATGCCGACCGGCGTAACGATCCCCGTGACACTCGCCGCGGGCGGGAAGACGAGCCGGTTCTTGAGATGGAACCTGCCGATGTCGAACGGTTGGAAGATCAGATCGAATGCCATTGTTCGTACCTCCTTCGGTAGACAAACCCCGTTTCATGGGCATACAACGGCGGCTATTGCCAGTATCTTAGCGAGCGGCGAGGCAAACTGCAAAGCCATTTTTCTGTTGCAGAGAATCTCGTGTTGGATATGATAGACTGTAGTCTCTCATCCTCTGCGGAGCGAAGGCAAGATGGACAATCCGATTGGCATCGTATCCTGCCACCTGACATTTGAGACCCTCGACGAGGCCTACGACAAAGTCATGGCCTTCGGCTTCGATGCGGTGGAGTGGTTCGAGCGAAGGGACCTCTTCTTCACCGATGAGCAACGAGCGGCCGAGATTCGCGAGACGTCAAAGGAACTCGGCATCGAGAACTCCT
>JAADGH010000191.1 GCA_013152475.1 Planctomycetota bacterium | reverse complement strand
GCGTTGTATCTCATGTTCTCCGTGTAGCCCGGGGCCGCGATGGCGATGAGGTCGGCGGGGACCTTCTCGCCGCCGAAGCCGAGGTTCAGCGCCTCGTGATTCCGAAGGACCATCGCGATGGGGCACCGGCCGGTCTTCGAGTCGCGAAGGGCATAGAGCGCGGAGCGGACCTCCTCGCACACCGCCTCGAAGTCGCCCTCCTCAACGATGCCGTTCTCCTCGCGTTCCTTCAGGTTCACCTTGAAATAACCGGCGTGTCCCGGCAGGACGCGCGATTCCTCGGCGACGATTCCCCCGTCCTCGCCGACAGCGGTCAGGCCCGCCTCAACGAGGGCGTTCACCTCCTCGACCTTTGCCGTGCCCATGATGTGGCCGTGGTCGGAGACGACGATGACGAGCGTGTCCTCGTCGGCGGCCTCGGCCATTGCGCCGATGTGCCGGTCCATCATCCCGTAGTCGCGGGCGAAGACCTTCCACCAGTCATCGGCCGTCTTCGGATCGTAGCGACCGGACATGGGGTCGATACCGCCGATCCATTCGTGCTCGGCGTAGTCCGGGCTGTGGCACTGGGTGAAGAAGAGGTCCCAGTCCTGTGTCTTCTGGAGGTATTGCGCTGCGCGCTGGAGCCAGCCGGTGTGGTAGGCCAGCTCCTCGAAGTAGTTGTCGAACCAGCCCATGGCGAGGAAGAGGCGGTTCGGGTTGTCGAAGTACGGCCCGCAGAACGACACGAGCTCCGCCGCGAGGTCCTTCGGATAGGTGAAGCCTTTGTCGGCGTAGACGGCTGAACGATAGAGGACGATGTCCTTCGCGTCGGGCGAGAGCTCGATGAGTTTGAAGCGATAGGTACCCTCGATGGGCCTGCCGTTCATCGTGAAGGTGCTCGTGATGAAGTCGCTCCATTCGCCGGTTCGGAAGATTGAGATGGGCCGTTCGCCCCTGGCATAGGAGATGGCAGCAGTATCATAACCCTTGTCACCTCCTTGAGTTAGAGTTAGCCGCAGCGTAGGATACTTGCCATCGCGGAAGGGGATGATGGGCAGGTCGGCGCCGAGGTAGTCCTTCTCCTCCTCCTTCTCGAACTCCAGCATGATCGGTTCGAGGCGGGGTCCCTTGAGCTCGTCGCCGGTGAAGCGGGTGAGGTGCTTGGTCGTGTAGCACTTTGAGTAGCAGATGTTCCATGGGCTGTTGGCCGGGCCGCCGGCCTCCATGACGATGCCGTCCTTGATCGTCGGCGGCCAGCCGCCCGGGTAGCGGAGGATGATGGATTTCTTGCCGACGCGCTCCGCACACTGCCAGATGCGCTCGGCTTGGCAGATGCTCGAGTCGAAGTTGTTCGTCATGACGCCGTGGGTTGCGCTGTCGGCGCCGGTGATGATGGTGGTCCAGTTGGGGCCGGTGCTCGTGGGCATGGTGGGGTAGGCGCAGGCCGTCACGCCCTGCTCCATGATACGGCTCAGGTTGGGCATGCGTCCCTCACTGGCGAAGCGGTCGACGCGCTTGATCATCATGGAGTCGATGCCGATGAGGATGCACTTTTTCGCCTTTGCGTTACTCATGATTCTTTTTCCTTGCTACACCATTTCACAGATCCATATCAGATGCGTGCGCCCACTCGTCATTCCCGCGAAAGCGGGAATCCAGGCCCTCGATCACTCGTGGATTCCCGCGTACGCGGGAATGACCACGGTTGGCTCGCCGCGAAGGATTGTAAATCGTCAGGGCCAAAACATTTTTCCGGGGTTCAGGATGCCCTTCGGGTCGAGCAGGTCCTTGATCTCTTTCATCAGCTTCAGCTCGCGGGGCGGTATCTCGATGGGGAGGTATTTCGACTTCCGATTGCCCACGCCGTGTTCTCCTGTCAGCGTGCCCTGGAAGTCGTTGATGACCTTCTTGAAGAGCTTTTTCGACAGACGCTCGGCCTCGGCCTTCTGCTTGTCGGAATGGTCGAACATGAAGTTGACATGGATGTTGCCGTCGCCGATGTGGGCGAAGCGGATGACGGGAACCGTTGCCTCCTCCACGACGGCGTCGAGCCACCGCATGAGAGCGCGCACCTTGCTGCGCGGGACGCAGACGTCGTGGTTCAGCTTATTCGGAGCGATCTTGTAGAGAGCAGGGGAGATGGACTTGCGGATTTCCCAGAGCTTCTCGCGCTCCTGGGGTCCGGCGGCGGTGCGAGTCTCAGCGGCCCCCGCGTCAGTGCAAATTTCGCAAATGCGATTCTGCTCCTGCTCCGTGGTGATGTCGGCGCCATCGACATCGGAGAAGAGGATGGCCTCGGTCGCAGCCGGCACATCGACCTGGATATAGTCGCGGACGGCGGCGATGGCCGGGCCGTCCATGAACTCCAGCGCGCGCGGGACGATGCCCTCCTCGCAGATGCGCATGGCGGCGTCGGTGGCCTGGTTCGTGTCGTCGAAGAGCGCCACGACGCTGCGCAGCGACGCCGGCAGAGGGATGAGGCGGACAGTGATCTGCGTGATGATCCCGAGGGTACCCTCCGAGCCGACGAGGAGCTTGGTCATGTCGTAGCCGGTGACGGACTTGTAAGTCCTTGCGCCCGTGTGGATTATGTCTCCGTTCGCCAGGACGATTTCGAGGGCGATGACGTAGTCCTTCGTCACGCCATACTTGAGCCCGCGGAGGCCCCCGGCGCATTCGGCCACCGAGCCGCCCATGGTGGCGACGTCGGCGCTGGCGGGGTCGGGGGGGTAGAAGAGGCCCTGTTTCTCGGCTTCCGCCTGAAAATGGCCCATGACGACGCCGGGCTCGACCACGGCAAGCATGTCCACCTTGTTGATCTCGACGATCCGGTTCATGCGTTGGAAGTCAAGGACGAGTCCGCCGTGAAGCGGCACCGACCCGCCCGTGAGGCCGCTGCCCGCGCCCCGGGCAGTGACGGGGATCTCCCCGGCATCGGCGACCTTCAAAATCTCGGATATCTCCTGCGCCGTCGCCGGCTTCACGACCGCGTCCGGGAGGGCCTTTTGTTTTGTGCCGTCGTAGGAGTAGCAGATGCGGTCCTCGATGGCGTCGGTGATGTGGTCCGGTCCGACGATCCCTTCGAGCTGTTTGTAGGCCGCTGAGGATATTTTGCTTTTTTTCTTGGTCATCACATGTCCTGTCGCCGGTCGCGCTTCCGGGGACGCGATTCCTCCGCCGCGCAAGGTGCGCCGTCGATCATCCTGTCCCCGTTCGGGTCGCGGAAAGGAGTATTCTATCAGACGGTCTGGAACATGCAACGGAAATCCGGGAGGCAATGCCTCGGTCACGGGGGGGAATCCGGGCAAGGGCCTGCCGCGAAGATCGCAGGCATAACGCCTGCGGCTGCAGGTTTTCGGATAGGCTCTAAGATACGCTCAAACGAGTTTGGGCGTGGCACAGGCATTTGGTCTGCCTGCCCCCCTTTCCGTTTGTGGCGTGCGCTGTTGTAAGGGGGCTTGATTTTTGGGAGGGATGTGATATGATAATAAGTTGCAGATCGGATCGTCTGTTTGGAGATGGAGCATGGCGCGCGCGTCCGCCACTCAATGGCTGCCGTTTGAAGAAGAGTTGAAGGACCTCGATGAGCGGATGGAGAAGCTCCGCGCCTTCGGCGAGGCGAGCGGTCTGGACGTGGGGGGCCACGTGGGGCAGTTAGGGCGGGCGAAAGACTGCCGGGCGCGCGAATTGTTTGCGAACCTTCGTCCGTGCGATCGCGTGCAGGTGGCGCGCCATCCGCAGCGGCCGGTGGCGGGTGCGTACATCAACCTGCTGTTTGAGGATTTTATCGAGCTGTGTGGTGACCGGCATTTCGGCGACGACAGGGCGGTGGTGTGCGGCCTGGGGAAACTGGAGGGGGACCGGGTGATGGTGATCGCTCAGCGGAAGGGCCGGACGACGAAGGAGCGGATCGCGTGCAATTTTGGCATGCCCCACCCGGAGGGGTTTCGGAAGGCGCGGTTGAAGATGCAGTTGGCGGAGAAGTTCAAACTGCCGATCATTACGTTCATGGACACGGCGGGTGCATTTCCGGGGATTGGGGCGGAGGAGCGGGGAATTGCCCAGTCGATTGCGGAGAATCTTTACGTGATGGCGAATCTTCGCACGCCGATCATCTGTGTGATTATTGGCGAGGGGGCGAGCGGG
>JAADGH010000203.1 GCA_013152475.1 Planctomycetota bacterium | reverse complement strand
TTCACGACGACCATGACATTCTCCGGCCCGCCGCCGGCGAGGGCGGGGGCGATGGAGCACAGATGCGCCATGAGCGCCGCCGCGCAGAGAGTCCGGGCAAATCGCATGGCAGAAAGGCGCGTGTGTTGTGACATCTGCAGCACTTTCCATCAAGGGTTGAGATTCGGCTTGATCCTATCGACCGAGGAGCGGATTGTCAAGATGGGCAGCACTCTCTTGACTGGAAGCAGGCGTTCTGTCAGCATTTATGAACTGAAACGTGTATGGATAGGTGAGGTGGAGATGAAAACTTTTTTTCTCGCGGCGGGCATTGTTCTGCTTGGCGTTTGTGTTTGTGTGTCGGCGCATTACCCCAAGGGCGTGACGTACAAGGTCTTCCAGTTTCCCGAGGACAAGCTCCCGAAGATCGACGGCGATCCGTCCGACTGGGGCATCGTTCCGCGCAGCTACACCATCGACGGGTCGCACCTAAGGGACACGGTTCGCGGCAAGGGGAAGAACATGGACCCGAAGGACCTGGCCGTCGATGTGACTGTGGGGTGGAGTCCGAAGACGAATCGCCTCTACTTCCTCTACAAGATGTCCGACGACCTGCACAACTTCGGCCGTCGCGAGGGAGACCTGCGCGGGGATATTTTCGAGGTCGTCATCGACGCCGACCACTCCGGCGGGCGGTACCACAGCTTCGACGACGTGGACAAGGAGACCGAGGCGAAGCTCAAGAGCACGACCTGCCAGAACTACCACATCTTCACGCCACCGGCCAAGGGCCGGCCCTGGGCATGGGTCTGGGGGAGCCAGCAGTGGCTCATCGATGCGCCATGGGCGGAGCACGCGTTCCGGTATGACTTCAAGGATGGGGAGCCGGGGGTGCTCTATTTGGAGTTCAGCATCACGCCGTTCAACTACGCGAGCCACCTTGGGCCGAAGTACAGCGCCGTGCACAAGATGGAGGAGGGGCAGACCATGGGCCTGTCCTGGGCGGTGCTCGACTATGACGAGGATGCGAGACGGTACGAGGGCTTCTGGAACCTGTCCCACAACACGCGCATGGACCGCACGGCGGACCTCCTGCCCGATTTCATCCTCATGCCCGTGAAAGGCAAGAAAAAGTAGGAGGAGTTTGCACTACTCCTTCCGCTCCCAGATCGTCCGTCCCCAGAGCTTCAGGAATGTGCCGCCCACGGCGGAGCACTTGACGAGGCCGCCTTCCTTGTCGAAGCGCAGCACGGCAGCTCGAGCATCGATCTCGATATCCCCGGCGCGTTTGATCTTGCCATTTGCCGGCCCGATTTCCTCTTGGCGCAGATCGTTCAGATAGATATCTCTGCCCGTCGGCGTGGTGATCCGAAGGGCGCAGACGTCGGCGGGGGGGATGACAGCCCCCGCATCATCCGTTACGCTCAGTCGCTCGACGGTGATCTCGGCTTTCTGCCCGACGTCCAGCGGCAGCACGACCGTATCGTAGATCGCTCCTCCCGTCGTCTTCTGGTCGAAGCTGAGCATGGGCGCCGGTTCCTTCTTGCCGTGTTCTCTTGAGAACCAGCCCTGAAGGGGATCCTCCTGCCCTTTGATCACGCGGGCGGGGATGGGATCGGCCTGGACGAGGATGACATTGGCGCGGTCGGCGTCCACCGTGCCTGCGCGGTCCTTGCCGAGGACCTTCACCGTCCGGTCGGGCTGGAAGTGAAAGAGCTGTGAATAGGTGTGTTCGCCGTCGGCCGTCAATCGGTCGCTGATGATCCAGTAGCTGTCTTTGACGAAGCAGATGTCGCGACGATGCGTCGCCAGGGGCGAGGCTTGGTCCTTATCGAACCGGTTCCATCGCCCTTGCGGGTTGGACAGGTCCGCCCAGAGGCCGTCGTAGACGCCGTAGGCCAGGTCGAAGACACCGTCGGAGTGCCAGTCATTCTCCCGCGGCGTATCCGTGCTTGCGTATTTCTTTCGCTCGCATGCCCGGTTCTGACTCAGACCATCGACCACCACCAGATTGTGGGCCAGGGACGAGTAGAAGTAGGCGCGCCACTTGTTCTGCGTGTAGGAGTAGATGCCGACCTCGGAGATGAGCCGCTCACCATAGGCATAGCACTCGAAGTTGTTGAAATCTTCATGCCAGTGCCCCAGCCCCAGCGGCCCGGCATCCATACACAGGTAGAGGGCGCGCTCGTCCCAGCCCGATCGCATCACATAGAAGCCGGCCCACGGCAGGCGCGTCGAGATGAAAGCCGGCGGTTCCCCTTCCTTTCCCTTTGTGGCGAACCAGCGGTAGACGGGCTTGTCGATGAAGTTCAGAGCGCTGCTAAAAGTTTTGCTCAGGTCGGGCATGCCCCACGAGTCGCCGAACTGCGGTATGCCGCGGAGCGGCGTGGCTACCTTGGGGTAGAAGTCGTACCCGGACTCCACTCCCTTCAGCAGCTTTTCGGGCGCCTCGTATCCCATGAGCCGCGCGCTTTCAATGATCGACCGGACGGCGCCGTTGCTGCCCCCATGGTAACCGGGACAGAGCTCCTTTGAGATGCAGTCCGGGTAGAACTCGTCGTCCACCGTCTTTGTCATGGCCAGGGCGGCGAAGTCCCGGAAGTCCTTCGCCTGTTTCAGCTCGGGAAAGTAAGCGCCGCAGTTATAGATGCCTCTGAGTTGGATCATGTAGCGGTTCACTGCGTCAGGATTGCGCACGGCATAGCGGGCCTTTTCGATGAAGCCCTTGAGCATGATGGCATGGGCCTCAGGCGTGAAACTCTTTGACGGCAGGAAGTAGTTGTAGCCGTCGAGCCATGATCCGCAAAGGGGGACGATGGATGTGAGCTTCGACCAGACGGCCGTGTAGCGGATGTATTTCTCCGGGGCGGGGATGCTGGCGACGTGGCTGGTCACCTCATACACGAACTCCTTCGCGTATCGCTCGTCGTGGCTGTACCAGTAGAGCGGGCCGAGGATGCGCGAGAAATGGCCGAAGCGGTTGAGGTAATGGATGACGGGGTACTCCGTGTCGGGCCGGCCATTCGCGAGTTTGAGAGGGAAGTAGTTCCAGTCGATCTTCTCGCCGAACTCGACTTCATGGCCACCGCCGGAGAACTTGTGGGCGAGGATGTCTTCGCCCTGCTTGAACCGCGAGTGCTGCTCTGGCTTGCCCTTCGGCTTCTTGGGCATGTTCCAATGGTTGATTTTCCACTCGGGCTTGCGGCGCTGGAGGAAGTACTCCTTCAATGCGCCTTTAGCTTTCGCATAGTCTCTCGCTTCAACGGCCGCCTTTACCTGCTCCATGCCGGGGTAGTCTAAGTTCCATGCGGCGAAGAACGCTGCGTCATCGACAAGACGGACCTTCGGCACGATTCGCGCGGCCAGCTTGCGAATCTCCGGCGGCTGCCCGCCGGCCATGGCTATGGCCGAACACATGAGAACGCTCAACAGCACATCAATGCGCATAGATTCCTCCTCGGCAGGACTGACCGACGATTCACGCCGAACGGATCATGGAGATACACTCGGTGAACTTGCCATGCTTCTCGTGAAACTCCAGATTGATCGGCCCGGTGTAGGGGATGGCCTTGAGCAAATCGAACACGCGCTCCCAATTCACCGTTCCTTCGCCCGGCGGGGCGTGGCCGTCGGTCTCACCGTCCGTGTCGTGAAGATGAATGTTCCGCAGGCGGTCGCCGAATCGGGTCAGCAGTTCATCGAGATTGCCCGTGACGTTGGCATGGCCGATGTCCAGGTTCAGAGCTATCGCGGGGGACGTTACCTTCTCGAAGAGCAGGGCGAAGTCCTCGGTTCGGTCGCCGAGGAAGCGGTCGCCATGGCACAGCGTGAAGTTCTCGATCGTGATGACGACGCCTTTTTTTTCAGCGAACGAAGCGGCCTTTCCGATGGCTTCGATGACCTGCTGCATTGTCGCCGCGCGCCCGAGTTCAGGGGCGTAGCTTCCCAGATGGATGGTCATCAGTTTGGCCCCCAGTGCCGTGGACGCGGCGATCTGCTTCCGCAGAGCTACGGTCGCGGCTTCCACGTCCTGTTGTCCGAGATCCCATTCGTCATAGTAGAAGGCGTGGTAGGAGTTCTCGATGCCGAGTTCCTTTGACGTCTCGCGAATCTCGGCCGCTCGTTGCTCATCGGTGAAGAAGAGGTCCCTTCGCTCGAACCA
>JAADGH010000139.1 GCA_013152475.1 Planctomycetota bacterium | reverse complement strand
GCCGAAGGCGTAGTCCTGGGCGATCCACGTCCGGACCAGTCCCGGCTTTTTGTGTTCGGCCACGTAGGCCCAGTCCCACCCTGCCCCGGTGGCGCACTGGGGACGATTGACGGCGTCGGCCAGCTTGAAGGTCCAGACAGGTTCCAGCTTCCAGTTCTGCTGAGGCCCCCATTTCGATTTCTCCGCGCCGTGATGCACCTCGCCGCAGAAGTAAGAGAGCTGCGGCGCGATGACGAGGCTCTGCGGGCTGGAGCAACTGGAGTTCACGCTCAGCATGAGTGGGTGGCCCACAAGTTGCTCGCCGTATTTCCTCGCCTCATCCACAAACGCGGCAGAACTGAAGTAGAGAAACCGCACATAGTCCGGGCCCAAGAACTCCGGCTTCTGCAGAATGCCCCGGTAGTCCTTGATCGTCTTGATGCCCTTGCGGTTCAGAAAGGTCTTGTAGTCGAAGTCATCAAGCGACTCGATGCCGTACTGCTTCAGGCGTGCCGCCGGGACGTTTTTCTTCAGATACTCGGTGAACGCCGCCATACAGTATTTGCAGAAGCAGCAGCCCTTCCACTCCGTGCCAGCCGTGCCGTTGTAGTCGTCGATGTGCAGGCCGTCCACGTTGGCCTTCATGGCCAGCATGACCTGCCACTTGAGGAACTTGCGATAGCCGGGGGAGTTGGTGCAGAACCAGTAGGCCGGTTCGCCGGTCTTCTTGTGTTTGTGGTCCCAGAGCCAGGGGATGGTGATGGGCTTGCCCTCGATGGTCAGACACCGGCTGTCTCTCCAGTTCGGGTCGAAGTCCATCATCGCGGCAAAGGCCGTGCGGAATGCCGCGCCGCCGCAGTAACGCATGCCGAGGTCGTGTGCAATCTTCACGCGCTCCCGAAACTGCTTGATGGCATTCTCGGTGTCACCCCACGGACGGCTTCCCCAGCTCACAACCGTGGCGCCGTAGATCTCGTAGATGCCTTTGTCCTTTGCCCCCATGAAGACGACATCCGAGCGTTTGATGGGTCTCTCGCTGGCCATGACACTCGCAACTCCCATGAGCACCCCAAAAACAAGGGCTCGTGTTCTTGCTGTCATATTGATCCTCAACACAGGGACACGCATCTCACAATTGGGCCCATCAACAGAACTCATGTTGCCCGAGGAAACGGACCCTTGGAGTGCGCAAGCCTTGCTTGCGCTTTATCGTGCGGGAGCCATGCTCCCGCACGTGGTCGAAGCATGACTTCGGCCACACGAAGGCTGGAGCACGGCTCCAGCACTCCAAATCCTTGCTCCATGAGTATTCTTGATACCCACATCTCACAATTGGCAAACCATAAGGCTATCATCTCGGGAAGGCAAATGCAAGGGGCCGTCAGCCGTCGATCCATCCCCTGAGAATGGCGACGATACCCTCGACGGCGTCGTCGATGAAGACCTTGCCCTTCTCGGCGGAGGATGGGATGGCCTGCTCATTTACAATGGCATCGTACCGGACGTGCTCGGGAAAACCCGCCATGGCGATGGAGGTCTCATACTCCTGAGCATGGGCGGGATAACGCTTCGTCTCCATGATGGACTCGGTCTTTTCCTTATCCGCCAGGTCCCAGTAGGTCACGATGTCGATGTTCGCGTTCAGCTTCTCCCGAAACTCATCCATGCGCTCGGCGATGGGCGGGTGATTGCCGAGATGGCCATTGATGATGAGGACGTTCTTCAGGCCGTGGTGTGTGACGACGCTGTCGCAGTAATCGAAAACGACCTCGGTGAGGATGTCCTCGCGGAGGGTGAGCGTCCCCCGCATGTCTTTCCAACTGGGGGACAGCCCGACGACGACCGGGGTGGTGACCACCACATGCGGATACACGCGCAGGGCCGCCTCGCGAGCGATGTGCGCGGCGCTGGCCGTGTCGTGGATCAGGGCCAGGTGCTCGTAGTGGTTTTCCACGCTGCCGACGGGCACGAGCGCGCCGATCAGGTCGCCGCTCTCCAGCCATTCGGCGTACTCTTTCTGGGTCAGATCGTGGAGGATAACACGCTTGTCGGGCATGATGGAATGTCCTCAGACCTCGTCCACGTCAGCAAGTATTGTCTCGTAGAACTTGACGAAGTCGTTGCGATCCTCGGCCTTCATCACCTCCATAGCCGGCAGGGGGTGCTTGTTGAGGATGCCGGTAATCATGTAGGGCAGATAGTACCCCCACTCCAGCTCCTTCTGCAGATCAAGATAGCTCTTGCTGATGATGGCGAGCAGCGGGCGCAGGTTGAATTTCGGATTTTTGAGGAACCCGATAAGCAGCTCGAGGGGGCAGTTGCCCGCCGCCCGGCCGATGCCGAAAATCGTGCCGTCGAGATAGTTCACGCCCTTGATGATGCCCTGGATGGTGTTCGCAAAGGCGAGCTGCTGATGGTTGTGGCAGTGGATGCCGACCTCCTTCGTCTTGAGGAGGCGTTGGTACTTCTCGACGTAGAAGTCGATATCCTCGGAGTAGAGCGCGCCGAAGCTGTCCACGATGTAGCAGGCCTTGACGCTGGTCTCTTCCTCCACCTGCGCCAGGGCCTCATCCAGCTCGCGGTCGAGAGCATGGGAGATGGCCATGACGTTGATGGTTGCTTCGTACCCTTTATCGGTGGCGTTGTTGGCCAGGCGGATGGCCTTGTCCATGTCCTTGACGTAGGTAGCGACGCGGATCATGTCCACAACGCTTTCGTCGCACGGCAGAATGTCCTCCGGCAGGGCCTTGTGGGCGTCCTGCATGATGGCCAGCTTGCAGCGGGGCTCGATGCCGTCGGTGGCCTCGCGGAGCTTGTCCTCATCGCAGAATCGCCACGGGCCGTAGTCATTGGAGCCGAGAAGCCCGGGGTTGTTTCGATAGCCCAGCTCGCAGTAGTCCACGCCGGACGCGCTGATGGCCTTGAAGGTATCTCGCACCATCTCGATGGGGAAGCGTGAGTCGTTCATAAGTCCGCCGTCGCGGATGGAACAGTCCAACACGGTAATCGCAGGTCTGTACACCAATCACTCTCCCAAACGTCTGATATCAAAGCAGGTAAGAGCAAGTATCGTAACACAACGCGGGGGCCATAACCAGCGCTTTTTCGCGCGAATCAAGCGTCCCCCGAGGGCATAACGGCATGAAAAGGAAGATTACTTGCCCTTCAGATACTCGGCGATCGCCATCGCCGCCCGGCGCCCCGCCCCCATGGCCGAGATGACCGTGGCCTCGCCGGTGACGATGTCTCCCCCGGCAAAGACGCCTTCTTTGCTCGTCGCCCCGCTCTCCCCCTGCGCCTCGATGTATCCCCATTGGTTGTGTTTCATGTCGGGGGTTGTCTGGCGAATGAGCGGATTGGCGTTGCTGCCGATAGCGACGATCACGGTATCTACATCAATGACAAACTCCGAACCCTCAATCGGGATGGGGTACCGCCTGAGACGTCCCTTGCTGTCCTCCTGCGGCTCGCCGAGTTTCATCTTAATACATTTCAGCCCACACACGCGGCCCTCGCCGTCGCCGATCATCTCGACGGGATTGTTGAGAAACTGGAACTGGACCCCCTCCTCCTCGGCGTGGTGGATCTCCTCCTTCCGCGCCGGGGCCTCCTCGATGGAGCGGCGATAGACGATGTAGACATTGTCCGCCCCAAGCCGCAGCGCCGTCCGGGCGGAATCCATCGCCACGTTGCCGCCGCCGACCACCGCCACGTTCTTGCTCTTGATAATCGGCGTGTCGGACTCAGGAAACCGGTACGCCTTCATCAGGTTCGACCGTGTAAGATACTCACTGGCCGAATAGACGCCGCCCAGGTTCTCCCCCGGAATGCCCAGGAACTTCGGCGCGCCCGCGCCGGTGGCGACATAGACCGCATCGAAGCCTTCCTCCCCGAGGAGGTCGTCGATGGTCATGAGCCGGCCAATGACGGAGTTCAGCTCAATCTCCACGCCGAGTTTCTTCAGGTAATCCACCTCGGCCTGAACGATCTCCTTCGGCAGGCGGAACTCAGGGATGCCGTAAACCAGCACGCCGCCCGCTTTGTGGAACGCCTCGAAGACGGTCACCTCATGTCCCATCTTTACGAGCTCGCCGGCCACGGTCAGGCCCGATGGCCCGGACCCAACAACGGCGACCTTCTTGCCGGTGAGCGGCGGCATCTCGGGCGCTTCCACCTTGCCCTGGTTCCGCTCGTAGTCGGCAGCGAAGCGCTCCAGGCGACCGATGGCCACCGGGTCGCTCTTCTTGCCAAGAACGCACCTCGCCTCGCACTGCCCCTCCTGCGGGCACACCCGGCCGCAGATGGCGGGCAGGCTGTTGGTCTCTTTGATCTTCCGCGCGGCGCCGATGGGGTCGCCTTCGACGACCAGTTTGATGAAGCCGGGAATGTCCACTTCCACCGGGCAGCCTTCGATGCACTTGGGCTTCTTGCACTGGAGGCAGCGTGACGCCTCGATCGCCGCCAGCTTCTCATCGTAGCCGAATGGCACTTCGTCGAAGTTCTTCGCCCGGACCTTCGGGTCCTGCTCGGGCATCTTCTGCCGGGGCGGTCGCTCTTTCTTAGGCTTCCTTGTGTCGGTCATGGGATTCATTCTCGCAGGGCTAAGACTTGGGGTTCAATGATTCAACAGCCTGCTTTTCGGCATCCACGTACGTCTTCTGCCGGCTCATCAGCTCATCGAAATCGACCAGGTGCGCGTCGAACTCCGGGCCATCGACGCAGACAAATTTCGTCTTGTCTCCGACGGTAATCCGACAGCCGCCGCACATGCCCGTGCCGTCCACCATGATCGGGTTCAGGCTGGCCACCGTGGGGATGTTGTGCGGGCGGGTGACCCCGGCGATGAATTTCATCATGATGGTCGGGCCGACAGTGACCACAAGGTCGATCTTCTCGCCGGCATCGATCATCTGCTGGAGGACATCCGTCGGAAAGCCCTTGAAGCCGAGGGAGCCGTCGTCGGTGGCGATCTTCAGTTCGTCCGACGTCGCCTCCATCTCCTCGCGAAGGGTCAAAATCTCTTTGGACCGCGCACTGATGATAGAGGTCACCCGGTTGCCGGCCTCCTTCATCGCCTTGGCGATAGGATAGACGCACGCGATCCCTACGCCGCCGCCGATGCAGACGACGTGGCCGAACTTCTCGATGTGTGTCGGCTTGCCGAGGGGGCCGACCAGATCGGTAAGACAGTCCCCGACGTTGAGCTTGCCGAGCATCATGGTCGACTTCCCAACCGCCTGAAAAACAAGGGTCAGCGTGCCTTCGTCGGGGTCGGAATCGACGAGGGTAAGGGGGAATCGCTCGCCTTCGTCACGCACGCGAAGGATGGCAAACTGGCCGGCCTTTCGCTTGCGTGCGATGCGCGGCGCCTTCACCTTCATGAGGAAGACATTGGGCGACAACTCATGTTTCTCTGTGATGTCATACATCCGCTTGCTCCCGCAGAGCCTTGGGCTTTCACGCCAAAAACAAGGCCGCACAGGGGACAGGCAATGAGACTGTCCCCTGTGCGGCCTTGAACTCGTGGCCGGCAATATACCCCAATCGCAACATAGAAGTCAAGACCCAGGCAAAAAATGATTGGGACGGCTATACGTCACATTTGCAACATGCTGTATCATCAGATGAAGGCAACGGTGTCAGGGGGCGTTCTTGTCCGCCGGCATGCCCTGAAAGAGCCGACGGGCGCGCGTGGCGTTCTCCAGAAGGCACTCATTGGCGCGGGGCGTCAGATGCCTCTCAACGCTCCTGAGCCGCTCCACCTCCTCCGCTCCCATGAGCTCGCATTTTTGGATATAGACCGGGAGAATCTGCCAACTGCGGCTCAGGTGGTAGAGCATGCCGTCCATCATCTCCTGCGGCGTCTCATCGGCGGCCATGAGCGCCGGGACATACGGACACTCGGAGGGATTGCCCAGGGCAATCCACGCACACGTTAGTTCGGCCGGACGCTCCGGGTCGATCTCGGCGGTCAGGGCGCAGATCGTGCTGTCCAGCGCGACCGAGCCCATCCGGGATGCACGCCGCATCAGCCGGCCGTCTATCCTCCCGACATTCCCGTCGAGCACCCCGCGGAGTCCCTGTCGCTCGCAATTGAGCAGCACGCCGGACCGGATGAACTCATAGTCCACGATCGCCTCGTTCGAGCTTATCACCCGCAACGCCGTGCCGGAGGCATCGACGAATAGCCAATTCGTCTGCCGTGCGCCTCCCGCGTAGAGACGGTCCTTGGTCATCCACATTACGGTGTCGAGGGCCTGTTCGCAGGTCTCCGCCTTTTCGGCAATATAGCGGAGGCCGTAGGGATTCGTCAGCCCCTCCCCATACCATTCCGGGGCCTCCACCCCCCTGTCCGCCGACCCGGCAAGGCCATGGTCATTCACCATCATCATCACGCCTGTATCGCTCACGTCGCCGGTGGCGATGAACCCGTTGATGTCCTCACGGGGGACCTTGGTCTTCTTGACGTATCCCGCCTGCCAGCGATCCACATTATCGCGGTTCTTGTGGAAGAGGGGACGCCCGTCGGCCGTCGCTTCTCCGACGGCGGCAAAGGATGTACACTCACGGGACAGAACGCTGCGATACTTGCCAATGAGGTAGGCGTTGTAGAGGTCGGAATCGACGTCTGCTCGCCGGGCGATGGCGTCGGCTTCCTCCCGCCAGTGCGGGGCCATGCGCTCGATAATCTGGCCCCCCCGCTTGGCCCGCCGGAGAAGATCTTCCTCGGTGAGGCCCTTTCCGCGCCATTCATCGAGAAACGCCCCAAGATGCTCACGAATCTTCACCGCGTTGACGGCGCCCCATGCCTCGCCGATTGCCGACGGACTGCCGCAAAGCCGAGCGCTCATACCCACCTACTTCCCGACTCTCTTCAACGCGGCAAGGGTCAGATCCTCGGCGGCCTTGCGATCAGGCGACCGGAACACGGCGACCAGGTAACGGCCCTTCACCGCGAGCGTCGAAAACTTGTTCGATGAGTCTTTGAAGATCAGCATGTTCCCCGATGTCTCCGCAGGCTCCTTCCAACTCAGGCGGAGCTTCTTGAACTCCTCAAAGGCCTTCTTTGCCTGTTCTTCGTGGGGATACTGGGTCATGAGAAGCTTGAAGGGAAACTCCGCGCCCTTCGGTTTGTAGTCGCCGACGGCGCAGTTCGTCTCCTTGTCAAGCTGAAAGACGTTCGTGTTGATCGGATTGTCGGTCAGGTAGATGCTGTCGAGGATCATCTGGTGGCGGAGGAATTTCTGGCTGTGCTCGACCAAGTCTTTTTCGGGCAGGAGGGTCACCACCTCCGGCCGGGGCGCCTTCTCCACATCCAGTTGCTTCGCAACCGCTTTGACGACGGCCGTGACATCCTCCACCGTCACCTTGCCCTTCACCGGCTTTGCCCGGAGGTGGTACACACCCTTCCGGCCGTACAGATAATTGTCCAGAAGGATCGACTCATCGCCGACCTCAACCCGCTGGATCCCCTCCGGAAGGATGTCCTTCATCATCGCGCCGAAGGCGTCGGATCCGTTGCCGAACTCCCACACACTAACCTCGATCGCGCCGGCGGGATCGGTCCGAGCGTACCGGGCGACAACGGCTTGCTTGAAGCTGTAGGTCAGATAGGGCTCGGCGCCGCCGTCGATGTACTTCACCAGACCGGCGCGGCCGGCATAGACCGTGGGCTCGCCGGAGCGTTTCCAGTCGCCCACGACGGCAGGGAAGAAATCGACGTCGGCTGCGCCTGCCTCATCGCCGGCGACGGTGATCGTCTCCTGCCGCCCCTCCACGTACACCCCCGCCTCGCCCCGGACAGGACAGACATTCTCGCAGTAGCCACAGCCGACGCAGAGCTCCTCCTTGATATAGGGGAGCCGGAGCTCCATATCGTCGCGGACTTCAACGTGGTCGTACCGGATGGCCTTGGTCGGGACAGGGCAGACCTCTTCGCACGTCCCGCAGTTCAGGTCCTGTCCGGTTTCCTTGATGTCCGCCAGGCGGGAATAGGCTACCCAGGGGATGCAGCGATTGTGGTTGAATCGCGCGAGGCCGATGGCCTTCTGGCGCTTTTCCTCCTTGGTCAGCGGCTTCAGCGCGCCGGACGGACAGATACTCCCGCACCGGGTGCACTCATAGATGCAGTGTCCGATGCGGGGAATGAGCCTCGGCGTCCACAGGCCCTCCAGCCCGGCCTCCAGGAGCGTAGGGTGGACCGCGTTGTCCGGGCAGATGCGCATGCACTCCCCGCAGCGCACGCACTTCAGAAGAAAGTCCACCTCCGGTAGGGCGCCCGGGGGACGGATGACGGTCAGACGGCCCGTGCCGCGCTTCTTGGGGAAATTGGACTTCATGACGGGGAGTGCAGCGACACTCATCGCAGCGGCCGTCAGGAGGCCTCGCTTCGAGAGATCGGGGTCGACTTTCTGCGCGACCGGCTGCGACTTCGTGAACCGGATCGCGCCGGTGGGGCAGATGCGCTGGCAGTCCATGCAGAGGATGCACTCGCCGGAGGTGGTCTTTGTCCCGGCCTCCGACTTGTCCTCGCCCGGAGGCGGGATGGCCCCCGTACGGCAGATGCGTTCGCAATGGCGACAATGGATGCAGGAGTCGGAGACGGACCGCTTGACCCAGGTCCACTCCGAGCACAACCCCAGCAGACCCCCAAGGGGACACAGGTTGCGGCACCAGTAGCGCCGATAGACCACTCCCGGCAGGACGATCAGGAGGAACGTGCAGAAAATGACGAGGTGGGTGGCGAAGACGCGGGTCTGCAGGCTGTAGAAGAGACGGTTCGTCAGGGCGTACATCTTGTCGGCCGGTTCGCCAATCTGGGGAACGCCGCCGAGAAACCTGAAAACCGATTCGAAGAGGACCATGAGGTACGGGTGGACGACGGTGGAGTAGATCCTCGGTGCGATGCTGAGCGGGTCGAACCATCCGGACATCTGGATGCCGAAGATCGCGCTGAGGATGAGGAAGAAGAGCAGGCCGTATTTAAATGTTCGCCGGTCATAGAGCCAGTGGGTTTTTCCCTCCGCCTTCAGGCGCTTCTGGCGCGCCTCGCGTCTGCCCCGGAAGAGGCGGTCGGTGATGTCGATGGTCGTGCCGAGGGGGCAAATCCATCCGCAGAAGAACCGGCTGAGGAGGATCGTCAGGACAAGCACCACCATCGCCGGCCAGTATTTCAGGATGAGCGAGTCGCTCCCCATCATCGTCGTCAGCGCGGCGAGGGGACTCATGCGCGGAAACCAGTCGGCGGCGATCTTCTTGTCGGTCAGCGGGCTGGCGTAAATGAGCAGGATCAGGAAGGCGATGAACGCAACCGCCTGCACAATCCGCCGCAACAGACGCGCCGGAGAGGGGCTTAAGTTATTTCTTTTTCCCTGGCTCTTGTCTTTCGCGTTTTTCTCTTCGGCCATTTGCCTCTCGGTGGATACTGGGGGTTCCGTATGGAGGAATCAACGACTTAGATGGTAAACTCCTCGAAGCCGTTCTTCTTGAAATCGATCTCGCCGAGGCCGCCCTTATGGGCTTCATTGATAAACCCGATGTCGCTCGGCTGAAATCCGTAAAGCGTTGACCCATAGGCATCTACAGCAACCGGGTCCACACTGGCGACGACGCGCCGGGCGTTCTTCGGCGAGTTGCTCACGTCCTGGAGCCGACCACCGTAGGGGCCGTTGCGAAGGAGGATGCGGAAGGCGTCCAAGACTGTCAGGTCCACACGCACGACGCGATGCAAGTCGGCGATGTTCTGGTGGATGCCCTGGTGCAGGTTGCCGCGTTCGAGGCCCACCATGCCGAAGGCGTTCTTGAGGCCCATGGACAGTCGCGACGTCCCGTGTTGCTTCGTGGCCGGGACGTTGATCAGCACGTCGCACTTGTCCTTGTAGATGCAGTCCTCGTAGAAGGCCCACTCCTTCAGGCGCGCGCCGTCTGGAATCTGGATCATGTAGAACCGGTCGGGGTTCACATACACCACGTCGGCGCCGGCCTTTTCGGCGGCGACCTGGATGCCGCTGCCCTCATAGGCGGGACGAGGGTTCGACGAGATGGTATGGTCGAAGACCTTGACCTTCGCCGCCCCGGCGGCAAGGCACATCTCCACCACGGCGGCGACGACCTGGGGGTTGGTGTTCGTCGCATACTCCGGCCCCCGGTCGGCCCAGGTCATGTTGGGTTTGACGACGACGACATCCCCCTTGCACACCAGCTTACCCATGCCGCCGAGTTCCTCGATGGCCTTATAGGTCATGGCCTTCGGGTCCTCACCATGCACAACGGCAAGGCCCTTTTCGAGTTGATTGTCGGCGCGCCTCTGCCGAATCTTCCGGTGCTTTTTCCCGGAACCGAGAAGGGAAACGCCGTACAGCCCTCCCGTTACCACGGCAGTCGACGCGAGAAACCGGCGTCGGGACATGCAGCCTTTCATTGGTCTTCTCCTTCCGCAAGTGCGGCGCGTGAAGGCAGCGAGTCGTTCCCTCTTCGTGTATGCTATCAGTGGCGGCGGAGTTCGTCAAGGGGCAAGTTGGCGAGGCCGGTGGGTAGGTGGCGTGCGCCGAAAGCTATTGCTTCCCTTTCTTCGTATCCTCCGACTCCGTGGCGGTCGGTCGACCTTCGTCCAGCAGGTCGTCGCTGATCTTGTGTTCCTCGTCGAGCCACTTGCCGAGGTCCACGAGTTTGCATCGCTCGGAGCAGAAGGGGAAATGGGGATAGTCCTTGATCGATTGATACTCAAGCGTCTTGCCGCAGTGAGGGCAATCAATCCTTGCCATTGCCGCCGTTTTTCTTGGGGTCCTTGGAATCCGACTTGGTGTCTGACTTGGATTCGGACTTGGAACTGCTCGTCGAGTCGCCGGTCTTTTCTTGTCTGGCCCTTGCCTCATAGTCCTTGCTCCGGTAGTCCGTTTCGTAGAAGCCGCTGCCCTTGAAGATGATGCCCGCCCCCGCGCCGATCAGACGGCGGAGCTTCAGCTTTTTGCATTTCGGACACTTCCGAATCGATTTGTCCGTGATCGACTGGAACATCTCCATGGTGTGCCCACACGCGTCACATTCATACTCGTACGTCGGCACGGCTCGTCTCCTTTCTCGTCCTACCCCACCGGTGAGTCATTTTTGTCGGAAATTTCTTCGTCTCCGCCCTCCTCGGCAGGGTCGGTCTTCTGCTTCGGGGCCTTGGCCACGATCACCCGGGCGGGAACGATGGTCCGACCGCTCATCGTGAAACCCCGCTGGAGCTCGGCGATAACGGTGTTATCGGGGTATTCGTCCGTCTCCTGCTGGGTCATGGCCTCGTGGTAGGCCGGATCGAAGGACCGGCCGACGCACTCGATCGGTTTGATGCCGTTGTCCTCCAGGACCTTGTAGAGCTGGGTCCGCAGGAGCTTCACCCCCTCGAAAAAGGCGTCCATGTTATGGCTCTCTTCCCCGGCTTGGACGGCGCGATCGAGGTCGTTGATGAGGGGGACAAGCTGCGTCACAAAGTCCTGAACCGCGAACTCCGACGCCTGCTTCCGGTCCTTCTTGACACGCTTCTGGAAGTTCAGGTAGTCGGCGCGGGTGCGCTGGAGCTTGTCGAGAAAGTCATCCCGCTCATCGGCCTTCTTCTGGAGTTCAGCAATAAGGTCGGGAGAAAGCTCGACGGGTTGAGCGAGGGATTCACCGTCTGTCTCCTCGCCGTTCACGATCTCGTCCTTTTCCTCAATGATGTCTTCTCGTTCGTCAGGCATCATTCTCCCTCAAAGTAGTGCTTGAGTTTTTCGAGGAAACCCGTCTTCTTTGGCATCACATGCTTGTTTTCGGTCTCGGCGAACTCGCGGAGGAGCTCTTCCTGCTTTTCCGTCAGTTTCTTCGGCACCTCGACGACCACCTGGATGATCTCATCCCCCACGCCGCGCCCGTGCACATTGGGCAGTCCCCTGCCGCGGAGGTGGATCAGGTCGTGGCTCTGTGTGCCGGGCTTGATGGTGATCTTCTCCTTCGCCGTCAGCGTCGGCACCTCGATCTCCGTCCCCAGCGCCGCCTCGACGAAGCTGACGGGGAGCTCGCAGATGATATCATCCCCGCGGCGATGGAAGAAGGGGTGGTCCTTCACGAACACATCACAGAACAGGTCGCCCCGGGGCGCGCCGTTGTCGCCAAGGTCCCCCTCGCCCCCGACACGCAGGCGCGTGCCGTCCTGGATGCCGGCAGGGATCTTGATCGCGATCTCCGCCTGCCCCACCACTCGGCCGTCGCCTTTGCACTCCGCGCAGGGCTTCTCCACCCTTTCCCCATGCCCCCGGCACTGGGGGCACGTTCGCCGAACCACGAAAAACCCTTGGGCCTGCTGAATCTCCCCCCGCCCCTGGCACATGGAACACGTCGTCTTCTTCGACCCGGGCTCCGCTCCGGCGCCGTGGCACGTCTTGCAGAGCTCGTGGCGCCGGAGCTGAATCGTCTTTTCGACGCCCTTGGCCACCTCTTCCAGGTTGAGTGTAATCTCGCATCGGAGGTTCGCGCCGCGTCGCAGCCCCGCCCCCCGGCCGCCCCCGAAAAAGGCATCGAAAATGTTCCCGCCAAAGATGTCGCCAAAGGCGGAAAAAATATCCTCGAAACTGCTGAAGCCGCGAACTCCCGCGCTCTTCAGGCCATCGTGCCCGTAACGGTCGTAGATCTGCCGCTTTTCCGGGTCGCCCAGGACATCATAGGCCTCCGCCGCCTCCTTGAACCTCCGCTCAGCCTCTTTGTCCCCCGGGTTGCGGTCCGGGTGGTGCTTCATGGCCATCTTGCGGTAGGCCTTCTTTATATCGTCCTGCGGCGCATTCCGTTCAACGCCCAGGATGCTGTAGTAGTCCGCTTTGACCATCATTATATCGTTATAATTGTTGGGGCGACGGAGCGATGGAGTAAGGAGCTGCCGGGCCAATCACTCGGCCAATACTCCACTATTCCAACGGTCTCTCACTCCACCTTTATCCGGCAGTAGACGTCCTCCCGCCGGCCGTCTTCCTCTCTGAGGTCCCCCTCCCCGGGAAGGCGGAGGAGGGCGCCGTCTTTGATTCCAGCGGGGATTCGGAGTTTGACTTCTACGTCTTCCTCAATCTTACCAGCCCCGCCGCACTGTTTGCAAGGGGATTCGCCGGACCGGCCGTGGCAGGCGGCGCATACCCGGAAACGGCGGATTTGGACCAGCCGGTCGCAGCCGCTTCGGACGTCCCTGCGCTTCAGACGGATCTCGCATCGTACCTCGCCGGGGTCGGTGTAGGCCGTAAACATGTCCTCAAAGCTCTTGAACCCCCGCACCTTGGGTTTCTCTTCGGCGAGCTCCAGCTCCCGCCGCCGCTGTTCGTCCGGATCGCTCAGTGTGCGGTAGGCCTCGACGATTCGGCGATATTTAGCGAGGGCCTCCTCGTCGTCGGGATGCCGATCGGGGCTGTGCTGCATCGCAAGCCTCCGGAACGCATGCTTGATCTCCACATGCGAGGCCCCCGGTGATACCCCCAGCGCCCTGTAGCATTCGTCCCTGTTCATAGGCACCAGCCGCCGGTTCGCTGTATCGGGTCTCTGAAAAGCGAAAAGACCGCTTGCGCGGCCTTGTCGCTCTTCCATCTGAGATCAGGCGCCCGCTCGGCGTTCAACGAACAGCGTCCTCAATCTCCTTGGCTTCCTCTCCGTCTTCCGGTTCCTTGTATTCGGTCACGAGGGTCTCACAAGTAAGCATCAGACTTGCGATACTGGCCGCGTTCTGGAGGGCCGAGCGCGTCACTTTGGTCGGGTCGAGAATACCGGCCTTGAGCATATCCACGAACTTTCTCGTGTTCGCGTCGAAGCCGACGTTCTTCTCCTTTTCTCTGGCCTCGGCCACGATCACCGCGCCATCATCGCCGGCGTTGTTGGCGATGGTCCGCATCGGCGTCTCGAGACACTTGCGGACCACGTTCACGCCGAACTTCTCGTCGCCCTTGGCCTTCTTGTGGGCGGCATCAAGGGCCTTCTCGCACCGGAGAAGGGCCACCCCGCCGCCGGCCACGATACCCTCTTCGGCAGCGGCGCGGGTCGCGTTCAGCGCGTCCTCCACGCGGCTCTTTTTCTCCTTCATGGCCGTCTCGGTGGGAGCGCCCACGTTGATAACGGCCACGCCGCCGCACAGCTTCGCCAGGCGCTCCTGGAGCTTCTCGCGGTCGTAGTCCGAGGTGGTCGTCTCGATCTGGGTCCTGATCTGCCCGATTCGCCCGTCGATGTCGGCCTTCTTGCCGGCGCCGCGGATGATGGTGGTGTTGTCTTTGTCCACCTGCACCTGCTTCGCCTTGCCGAGGTCGTCGAGGGTGACATTCTCGATCTTGACGCCGAGGTCCTCGGAGATCATCTTTCCGCCGGTCAGGACGGCGATGTCGCCGAGCATGGCCTTCCGTCGGTCGCCGAAGCCGGGGGCCTTGACGGCGCAGACCTTGAGGACGCCTCGAAGCTTGTTGACCACCAGCGCGGCCAGCGCCTCGCCCTCCACATCTTCCGCAATGATCAGCAGCGGTTTGCCGCCGGTCGCCACCTTCTCCAGCAAGGGCAGTATCTCGTTCAGCGCGGAGATCTTTTTCTCGTGGATGAGGATCAGGGGGTCATCGAGCAGCGCCGCCATCGTCTTGGTGTCTGTTAGAAAGTAAGGCGACAGGAAGCCCTTGTCGAACTGCATGCCATCCACGAACTCGAGAGTGGTTTCCAGGCCCTTGCCCTCTTCGACGGTGATGACGCCGTCCTTGCCGACCTTGTCCAGGGCCTTGGCCAGGAGCTCGCCGACTTCGCGGTCGTTGTTGGCGGAGATCGCGCCGACCTGGGCGATTTCGGCATGGCCCTTGACCTGCTTGCTCATGCCCTTAAGCGCCTCGACGGCGGTCTCCACCGCGATGTCGATCCCCCGCTTGACGGCCATGGGATTGGCCCCGGCGGTGATGTACTTGTTGCCCTCATTGAAAATCGTTTCGGCGAGGATGGTCGCCGTGGTGGTACCGTCGCCGGCGATGTCATTGGTCTTCTTCGCCACCTCGTTAACCATCTTGGCGCCCATGTTCTCGAAGGGGTTCTCCAGCTCGATCTCCTTGGAAACCGCCGAGCCGTCCTTCGTCACGTTTGGCCCGCCGTAGCTCTTCTCGAGGATGACGTGCCGGCCCGTCGGACCCATCGTTACCCTCACGGTATCGGCGAGCTGCTTGACGCCGCGCTGGAGTTTCTTGCGGGCGTCTTCGGAATACATCAACTGCTTTGCAGCCATGATCTCACCTCTCCTTTGTCTTCAATTGGATACCGGGTCCCTACTCGACCTTGGCGAGCACGTCGCTCTCTTTCATGATCAAGCACTCTTTGCCCTTGACCTTGTACTCCGTGCCGCTGAACTTGCCGAAGATCACGAGATCGCCCTTCTTCAGGGACATCGGTATGCGTTTGCCGTCGTCCGACAGCGCGCCCGGGCCGACAGCAACGACCTTGCCCTTGATCGGTTTTTCCTTGGCCGCGTCCGGCAGGACGATGCCGCCTTCGGTCTTTTCTTCCGCCTCAAGGGGCTCGACAACTACCCGGTCATCCAGTGGCTTGATGTTCATCTCTATCTATCCTCCTCTATCCTCTGAACGATGCGTCACTCGGTTTACATCATGCCCATGCCACCCATGTCACCCATACCGCCCATGCCGCCCATATCGCCTCCCGGTCCTCCCGGAGGCATGGGCGGGGCCTTCTCGGGGACCTCACTGATGAGCACGTCCGTGGTCAGCAGGACGGTTGCCACACTCAGGCCATTCTGCAGGGCGGAGCGGGTAACCTTGGTCGGGTCGATCACACCGGCCTTTATCAAGTCGCAGTATTCGTCCTTGTCGGCGTCGTATCCGAAGGCGCCCTGGCCCGCGGCGACCTTCTTGGCCACCACGGTCCCCTCGCGTCCCGCATTGGCAGCGATGCACTTCAGCGGCATGCTGAGCGCGTTGCGAACGATCTGGACGCCGAAGGCATCGTCGCCGTCCAGATTCAGGTCGTCCAGCACGGAGGCACAGCGCAGGAGGGCCACGCCGCCGCCGGGGACGACGCCTTCCTCAATGGCGGCGCGGGTGGCGTGCAGGGCATCCTCCACGCGGGCCTTCTTCTCCTTCATCTCGGTCTCCGTCGCCGCGCCCACTCGCACCTCCGCCACCCCGCCGGCCAGCTTGGCCAGGCGCTCTTGGAGCTTCTCGCGGTCGTAGTCGGAGGTGGTCGTCTCGATTTCCCTGCGGATCTGCTCGATGCGGCCCTTGATGGCGCTGGAGTCCCCGGCGCCCTCGATAATAATCGTGTTGTCGTTGTCGATCTCGATGCGTTTTGCCGTGCCCAGATCCTCGATACCGATGCTCTCCAACTGCACGCCGATGTCCTTGAAAATCGGCCGAGCGTTGGTAAGGATGGAGATGTCCTCCAGCATGGCCTTCCTGCGGTCGCCGTAGCCGGGGGCCTTCACCGCCGCGCAGGAGATGATGCCGCGCAGTTTGTTGACGACCAGCGTCGCCAGGGCCTCCCCCTCGATATCCTCGGCGATGATCAGCAGGGGCTTCTTGGCCTTGGAGACCTTTTCGAGCAGGGGAACAAGATTTTTCGCGTTCGAGATCTTCTCCTCGTGGATGAGGATGTAAGCGTCGCGCAGCTCGACGCTCATGGAGTCGGGATCGGTGATGAAGTGCGGGGAGAGATAGCCGCGGTCGAACTGCATGCCTTCCACGACCTCAACCATCGTATCGAGGCCCTTGCCCTCCTCCACGGTGATAACGCCGTCTTTGCCCACCTTCTCCATGGCCTCGGCGATCATCTTGCCAATGGTCGTGTCGCCGTTGGCGGCGATGGTGGCGATGGCGCTGATTTCTTCTTTGCCCTTGACAGGGGTGCTGATCTCCTTGAGCCTCTCGACGACCTTGTCCACGGCCTTGCGCATGCCGCGGTTGAGGGACAAGGGGTCGGCGCCGGCCGTCACGTTCTTGAGGCCGTTGAGGAAGAATGCCTCCGCGAGGACCGTGGCGGTGGTGGTCCCATCGCCGGCCACGTCGCTCGTCTTGGAGGCGGCTTCTTTCACCATCTGCGCGCCCATGTTCTCATTTTTGTCCGTCAGCTCGATTTCCTCCGCCACTGTCACACCATCCTTCGTCACAGTGGGGCCGCCCCAGCCCTTGTCGAGGATGGCGTTCCTGCCGCGTGGGCCCAGAGTGCTCTTCACCGCGCGGGCGAGCTTTACGACGCCCTCCTTTACGGCATCTCGGGCCTCCGCTTCAAACGCCAAATGCTTCTTGGCCATCCCGTGTTCCTCCTTTCCTGAGTCGATTCATCACGGTAGAGTGTTTTAGCGATACGAAGTCTTGCCAGCAAACGACATAGCAATAGTACGAGACACGGGTGAATCGCAAACCATATGCCACATCAACACGCACCTTGCCATATTTGGCGTAATCTATTATTTGAATGGAAGTTACGTTTGATCTACGGCGCCCATCAGGCCAAGGGGCCAAAGTCGCTTCTGCCAATCTGGCAGGAGAACACGGCTTGATGACCGGCGATGGGCTGTCAATCTGGCAGGGAGGCAGAGCCGCCTCGCAGGGCCTTACTCCCCCTCTTTCTTCTGTCTCACAAGTGCACCGCATGGCTTCTGAAAGAAGAAACTGGCCGCCATGGGCGATGAATGGGGAACCACCTCCCACTGGACCGGCGAGGGCCCCTTCGCGAGGGGCAGGGCGCTCAGAACGACCCGGTCGGCATCGAACCCGCGAAAGCGAAATCGGACGCTGATCACATGGTCGCATTCGGCAGGAAAAAAGCGGAACAGGACCCTGTCGCCCGTGCATTCCAGATCGATATCCACACCCTCTTTCCCCGGCTTGGGCACGGCGCCGGAGAGGAGCATGGTGAACTGCCCGGTCTCGAAGAGCTGGGCGTCGGCGTGGGCCTTTTCGAAGAGCTGAACGTTCTCCAATGGCACATATTTGATGCGATTCGAGACGAGGACATGCTCGCGATAGCCGCACGTATCCTGCCACATGATGTATCCCTTGTCGCCCACGAAAATCGGGCTCTCGGGGAAGTCCCGCTTGCGGGCGATGCAGAAGACGCGCCCGGGCGCCGAGAGGTAGTCGAAGAGGTCGTCAAGCCGCTCCAGGACGGGTATGTCCTTCCCCCAGTAGACGGCGTATCCCAGCCGCTTGCTTGCGTACACCGCCAAGGGCTCCTTGTCCTTGTCGATGATCGTGGCCGCGTGATCGAGCAGGACCTTTGCCGACTTCTCCTCGTTCACCCTCGGCAGAATGATAACCGAAGCCAGAAACCAACTGGCTCCGATGGTTCCCATCACGACGAAAAGACATGTGACTCGCCTTCCGGTGAAGAAAAGGACACAGGCGGCGACCGAGCCGATGGCCGTCGCCCACAGGATGGCCAGCGCCCAGCGCAGATAGTCTGGATAGACAAAATGAACGGCGACCGGCACGACCAGACAGATGACCGGGAGGAGGAGTGCGATGCCCCCCAGGGTCCATCGCATCCCTCGTTGGGGGCGCCCGGAAGACTCCCCTTCGATGAAGCGATCCAGCGCCGCCCCGAAGAGCAGGCCGGCGGCGGGGAGGAGGGGGGTCATGTAGATGGTGCGCTTGCCCTTGCTCAGGGTGAAAAAGATAAAGACGGTGAGGAACCAGCAGAGGACGAAGATCTGCCCCCGCCTCGTCTTTTCATCCTCGGCAAACGGGCGGTAGTAGATCATGGCTGGAATCAACAGGGTCCACGGCATGAGAATCCCCGGTACGACCCAGAAGAAATGGTAGAAGGGCTTGCTGTGGCGAATGCCCAGCACGGCGCGGCCGATGTTCTGGGTGAAGAGGATGTTGCGCGTGAAGTCCTCTCCACCACGATAGCACGCAAGGATGAGCCACGGGAGAACCACTGCGAGGCAGGCCCCGATGGCCGGGAGGAACGTGAGATTCAGGAGTTTTCGGGGCTGCCTTTCCTTGAGGGTGAAGACCAGTGCGGTGAGGAAAGGGAGCAGGAAGCCGATGGGGCCCTTGGTCAATGTGGCCAGACCGGTCAAGATACCGAAGGCCAGGTGAAGGGGGATGTTTCTCCCGCCCTTCTCGTAGTTGCGCCAGAAGCACCACAGAGCGAGAGCGATGAAAAGGGTAAGCGTCGTGTCCATCCGCGCCTCGGCGCACGTCCAGACAAAGAAGGGGGTGGACATGAGCGCCAGACAGGCGAGGAAGGCGGGGCGCTCGCCGATCAGCCTTCTGCCGAAAAGGAACACGACCAGAAGCAGCAGGAAAGAGGACGTGATGTTGGGCACGCGCACGGTGATGGCATTAAGACCCCCGAAGCATTTGGCCGACGCGCAGATAAGCCAGAAAAACAGGGGCGGCTTGTCGGGGTATAGCTTGTTGTTGATCCGGAGCAGGGCCCAGTCGCCGCGGCTCATCATCTCGCGGGAGACCTCGGCGTAGCGGAGCTCCTCCGGCTCCCACAGATCGCGTGTGCCGATATTGGGGAGGATGGTCACAAAGAACCCGATCAGGATGATCGCAACATAAATGCGGGTGAGTCGGTTTTCGTCTGCCATGGTTTATGAACTTATGGAGAACGGATGGAGAGGCTGCGCTGACGCGCGATTATACCGGCTTTTTCCGTCAAGTCAACGACAAAGCAGAACCACCAGATCGACCGGCCCGCCGCCCACGGTGAGATAGCCCGACAGGATGCATTCGCGCTTCATACCCGCTCCCCTCGCCGCAGCCAGTCGCCGGTCATCGCAGGCGGGGACAAGACATCGCACCGACCTTGCCTCCGTCCGGTTCAGCGTGTCCTCAATCAGACGGATTTCCTGATCGCGGTAATTCGGATGGACCAGGAAGTCGAGGAACTTCGTATCGCGCTCGGCGGGCGAACCGGCGCTGAAGGCGAAGGAATACCCCACCACATGCCGTTCATCCGTTTCCAGGACGAACAGAGGGCCCCTCCCGTCCTCCATCGCCTGGAACATGGAGACGAAGTCATCGCACTTCCCTGCAAGGCCGATTCTGTGCCGGCGCCCTGCCTCCGCCCTTGCGCCATCGGACTGAAGGAGGATCTTGTCCACCTTTGGGCGGTCGCCCATGTGCGCCGGGCGGACGTGCGTGGGCCGGCCAGGGGCGAAGAACATCTCCTGGAGCTCACCGAAGCTACTCGCCAAGCTGGATCGGATGTATCCCTGCGGCCCAAGGGGTGCACGCTCCTTCGAAAGGGGCACGAAGCCATGCCGGGCATACAGCCGCTGGGCATGCTCCTGGCCCACACCGCAGAAAAGCGCCTTGCCCTTGCCCGCGTTGAAGTCGTCCATGCAGTACTGCATGAGGATCGACGCCGCGCCCTTGCCCCGGTGCTTGCGGGCGGTATAGACGTGGCCGAAGACGCCCACGTCCATCGTGTCTCTCGGGAGCATGTAGCCCATTTGCGAGACAATCTCGCCGTCGATCTCGCCGAGAAAGAAACGGTCCAGGCTGTGCCGCGCGTAGTTCCCCCGCAACCGCTGCTTCATGTCGCGGAAGGTGGTGTCGCGTTTGTGTGGTCAGCGGCTCGGCGTATTCGCCGACCGGGCACTCGACCCTTTTGACGACCATCGCCTCGCCCGATTTCAGCCTCGCCGTGTCAAGAGCCCTGTGCATCCCAGCGTCCCGTTTTCACAAGCCGACCAACCACATCCCGCGTACTCATTGTTCCTCCTCTCCTTTGGTTCCGATATAGGCACAAACCGTCCCGAGCGTGAGACGCTGGACATCCATATCCGTCAGACCGCACTTCCCCATTTCCTCGGCCAACTCCCGCTCGTCCAGAAATCCCATGATCGACCGGGGGAGGTATTTATACGCATCAATCCTGCCACGGAAGAAGACGCGGGCGACAAGCGGCAGGACCCGGCGGATGTAGAAGTCGTGGATCCTGCCGAACACTGGACCCGATGGGCGGGAGAACTCCAGAACCACCGTCCCCCCTCCTCCGCGAACCACCCGGCCCATCTCGGCCAGACCGAGAGGCAGGCTGCTGAAGTTGCGAACGCCAAAAGCCACAGCCGCGACATCGAACTGCCCATCCCGGAAAGGCAACATGAGCGCATCGGCCTGCA
>JAADGH010000238.1 GCA_013152475.1 Planctomycetota bacterium | reverse complement strand
AAGCCTGTCCCCGCGCCGAAGCCAAAGGCCAAGCCCGCGCCGAAGCCTGTCCCCGCGCCGAAGCCAAAGGCCAAGCCGGCGCCGAAACCTGCCCCCGCGCCGAAGCCAAAGGCCAAGCCGGCGCCGAAGCCTGCCCCCGCACCGAAGCCGAAGGCCAAGCCCGCGCCGAAGCCTGCCCCCGCACCGAAGCCGGAGGCCAAGCCGGCGCCGCCCAAGGAGCAGCCAAAGGAACAACCCAAGAAGGAAGACAAGAAACAGCCGGACGGCGGCGGCATCGGTCTGCCCTTCGCCCAGCAGGCCCCGCAGCCGACCCCGGCGCAGCCGGCGGCCCAGGCGCCATCCGCTCCCGCTGAGGAGGGCGAGGGCGCCATCGCCAGGCTGATCGGCAAGATCCCTCACGCCCGGTTCACACTGGCCGATGCGCTGGTGTGGATCATCTTCGTCCTGTGGGTCGTCAAGATCATCGTCTATAAGGAGATCAAGCAGGTCCGCCTGTTCCCACTGCCGATCCTGGTCTTTGTCATTCTCGCCATCCTGTCGATGGTCATTCAGATCAAGTCCATCGACAAGCCATCGGCCGTGAAGGAACTCCTCCAGTATATCGAGTACTTCATCCTCGGCTATCTGATCATCGCAAACAACGCCGATACGGAGAAGTCGTTCCGGCGGATCGTGCGCCTTCTCATCTTGACCAGCACGATTGTCATCACCGTTGCCATGTTCCAGTATTGGAGCAGCTACTGTCCCTGCGTGAAGGACACAGCGGGCAAGCTCGGGCCGCTGTCGGGCCCGCTTACACGGCTGCTCCACGTTGACAAGGGCGACGCCATGGGCATTCGGGGCACCTTCAGCAACCGCAACGTGCTCGGGGCCTACCTGGCCCTGATGCTGCCGTTCCTCTGGGGCATTGCGTTGGCCCACAAGAAGGGCCTGGCCATCGTGACCCGAACGTGGGCGGTGATCCTCACGGTCGCCGGTCTCTCGGTCATGACGTCCGGCGGGGCGATGCTCGCGGTGCTGTTCAGCATCCTGGCCATCACGTTCATCCGTGACGAGAAGTTCTTCTCGATCCTTGCGGTGCTGGTCCTCGTGTTCGCCATCGGCGCCGGGCTGTTCCTCAAGAGCAAGCTGCAGCGCCTCGAAGCGAAGTACGCGGCGCGGCCGAATATCACGATGCTGCAAGACTCCATCAAGCTCTTCAAGCAGAGCGACGCCGCGAAGCGCGGCTATGGCTGGCAGCAGCGCTACGTCGAGTGGCAGGCGGCGGTGAACGCCATCACGGTCCACCCGATCTTCGGAGTGGGTGTGGGCAACTACCAGCAAAATATCAACCAGTACTACGGCGAGATCCTCAAGCCGGCGGAGAACTACATGGAGGCCGATGCGATGAACGGCCTCCTTGTCCTTGCCATGACCATGGGCATCCCGGGGCTGGTGGCGTTTCTCTGGATCCTGTTCAAGTTCCAAAAGTTCGGCGCGCAGGGCTTCTCGCTCCTGCCGGCGAGTCTGGAGAAGGGATTTGCGCTGGGGATCTACGGCGCGATGACGAGCGTGCTGATCGCGAGCCTGTTCACCAACGTCCTTGTGCGGGGGGTTGGGATTGTCTTTGTGATCCTCCTCGCGCTTGCGGGGCAAGTCAACGACCTCTCTCCCGACGAGGCCCCCGAAGAGCCGAAAGAGGGAGACGAGAAAGCGAAGAGCTGAGTAAAACTCGTCGCACCCATTCAGAAGCGGAGCCTCTCCCGATGCGTAGTATCTATCTATGGATTTCCCTGTGGGTCCTCTGCACACTCTGTACCTGCCGCATGGGCCTCGCCCAAGAGGCCCCGACAGGCGGCAAAGCCGACGTCCCCGACAAGAAAGGCGCCGCGAAGGCCGAGGAGGCCGATGCCGAGACGCAGAAGCTCGTGGGTCGCTTCAAGACCCTGTACCAGATACTGAAGAAATACCAAAAAAGCAAGTCCCCCGGCGAACTGCTTGATGACGAGACCTACGCCGCGCTCAAGCTGCATCACGAGAAGGCCTACATGGGCGCGAAGTATTATAGCTCACGAGAGACATTCACGAAGGAAATCAAGGCGTGCGAAGCCCTCTTGCCCAAGCTCGGCAACACCAAGGACCCCTTCGAGGGCAAGACCGGTTTCCTCGAACGCGCCTACATCGCCGAGAGCGACGGCTCGACCCAGCCCTACCTCGTTTACGTCCCGACCAGCGCCCCGAAGGGCGCGAAGCTCCCCGTCCTGGCGTTCCTGCACGGCTATGCCGGCGACCTGGACAAGCTGAATTGGATCCAGTACATGTACTCCCCCGATCTGGAGAAGCTGTGTGAGCAGGAGGGCTTCCTCATGCTCATGCCCTTCGGCCGGAGCAACACGGAGTTCATGGGCATCGGCGAGGCGGACGTGCTCAAGACCATCGAGCTGGTCAAGAAGCATTACGATGTGGACGCCGATCGCGTCTTTCTCTCCGGCGCGTCGATGGGCGGCTCGGGCGTTTATACCATCGCCTGCCACTACCCCCACCTCTTCGCCGGAGCGATGGCCATCGCGGGTCGCTACGACTACTACCTGTGGAAGGATCTGGACCCCCAGAAGTTCACCGGCTTCAAGCGAATCCAGAACGACATCGACTATGCCAAGGGCATTGCGCAGAACCTGACCGACATGTCCACCTTCATCTTCCACGGCAGCAATGACTTCGTCATCAAGATCGGCCAGTCGACGGGCATGCGCGATCTGCTGAAGGGCCTGGGGGCAAGCGTGATCTACCGCGAGATCACCAAGGGGGATCACTGGATTTGGGCGCAGTGTTTCCAGCACGAGGACTATGCCCCGTGGCTCCGGACGACACGCCGGAACTCCTTTCCAAAGCGGGTGGTGTATCGAACCTATACGCTGAAATACAACCGGGCCTATTGGGTTACCATTGACCGATTGAAGCGCTGGGGGGAACTGGCGTCGATCGACGTCGAAGTGAAGGGCGGCAACCGAATTGCCGTCACGACCCACAACGTCGCGGCGCTCCGTCTTTCGCTCTGCGACAAATTGGTGGACATGACCCAGCCCGTCAAGGTGGTCGTGAACGGCGCGGAGGAGGAGCGCAAGATCGGCAAGGGCAGCGAGCTGCCCATCGTGATCGAGAAGGCCAAGCCCGCCGGGGCGCTCATGAAGACGCACGAGATCTGCGGCCCCGTCCGCGAGGCGTATGTCGGGCCATTCCTCTTCGTGCCGGGCACGGCAGGGCCGGAGGAGGCAACGAAACGCAACCAGGAGCTGTGCGAAGCGGCTGCGCGAGAGTGGGCCGCCTATTCCGCCGGCCAGGTCCACATGCGGGCCGATGCAAAAATCGACGAGAGGGACATCGCCGACAAGAACCTGATCCTCATCGGCACGCCGGAAGACAATGCGTTCCTCAAGCGAATCGCCGATCAGCTTCCGGTCAAGTTCGAGAGTGACTGCTATGTCGTGGGCGCACACAAATATCCCATGAAGACACATGGGCTGCTCATGATCTATCCCAACCCGCTCAACCCCGAGCGCTATATTGTGATCCTTTCCGGCATGCTCTGGGGCGAGCATCTCTCCATCAACCACAAGTGGGATTTTGTGCCCGACTACATCGTCTTCACCGCCGAGCGCGACTGGGACGCCATGAACAAGTATCTCTGCGCAGGATACTTCAACCAGAATTGGCAGATCGACGACGGCCTCATCTGGTTCGGCAAGGACGAGCAGAACGCGAAAAAAGGCGCGGGGGATTTCCAGGACTGAGGCGAACGCCAACGGATGGAAGCGAACACGAAGCGGCGGCCCGAAGGCCGCCGCTTCGTGTTCGTGGTTAAGTCTCTCTATTCTCTTACGGCTTGACCGTCTTGCCGGAGTTCGCGGCCTTGACCTCGGCCTCGGCGATCTTGAGCGACGCAATCGAGCTCTGAGGCATACACATCTTCGGGTCTTTGCCCTTCTTCACGCAGTCCATGAAGTACTCGATCTCCAGGTTCCAGCCGGTCGTGGCCTTCACCTTCGGATGGGAGACCTTCGTCCCCACGGTGAGCGTGAGGGCATCCTTCAGCTTGGCCGAATCGAACTCGACCTGGCCTTTCTGGAAGGTGGCCAGATAGTACATCTGGAACCCGTCCGTCATGACCCACTGGCTCTCGATGTTGACGACCGGTTTGTCGTAGATCAACTGGGC
>JAADGH010000037.1 GCA_013152475.1 Planctomycetota bacterium | reverse complement strand
CGAGGGTCTCCGGGCGGTCCAGGCTCACGTAGTGACGGCCCTCCTGGGCCCCGACCACCCGTGCCAGGGTCGTCTTCCCCGTCTGCCTCGCACCCGTGAGCACCACGACCCGCATCGTCCCCAGGGCTGCCCTGAGCCGCCCGGCCTGCATTCGAGGAATGAGACCCCGTAGATCCTCCAACATCTGGTGGATTATCCACCATTTTCCGGCGGATTGTCAAGAACCCTCAGCCGGAGGGAGGAATCAATGATGAATGCGGAATGATGAAAGCTCAGAGGAGCGGGGACCGTCGCCAGCCTCACTTTACAATGTTCTCGGTTCCGTCGTGATACCCTCGAGCCCTGGGGAGGATCAAGCATGGAGCTGCTTTTCGACAGGCTTGGGCCGGAGCAGCGGCATCCCGAGCTTGCCGATGCGGTTCGCCGCCTGGCCGAGAACAACGAGACGGAACGTGGGGCGGTGTTCACACGCGCAGAGGTCGTCGCCGCCATCCTCCACCTGACGGGCTACACGCCCAACCGGCCCTTGCATCGCCTCCGCCTCCTGGAGCCTTCGTTCGGCAACGGCGACTTCCTCCTCCCAGCCATTGATCACCTTCTCGAGGCCTACACACGTGCCGCAGGCTCACCCGCATCCGCTCGTGACGATCTGAAGGCGGCCCTCCGGGGTGTCGAGCTCCACAAGGCAAGTTTCGAGCGTACAGCTCTCAAGGTCCGGGATCGCCTGACCGCCTGGGGATTGAATGCGCAAGACGCTTCCGCATTGGCCCGACAATGGCTCATCTGCGACGACTTCTTACTGACCCACCTCGAAGGCAGCTTCGACGTGATCGTGGGCAATCCGCCCTACGTGCGCCAGGAGCGTGTGCCAGCTGCCCTCCTCTCCGAATACCGGCGCCGCTACTGGACGATCTATGACCGGGCGGATCTCTACGTTCCTTTTTTCGAACGTGGTTTGGACCTCCTTGCGCCGGGAGGTATGTTGGGGTTCATCTGTGCCAACCGGTGGACGAAGAACAGGTACGGCGGTCCCCTTCGGGAAAAGATCGCGCGCGGCTTTCGCCTGGCCTTCTACATCGATCTGGACGGCCTGGACGCCTTCCACAGCGAGGTCATCGCCTATCCCGCGATCACCGTCATCGAGAGACCGTGCCCGGGCGAAAGCGTAAGGCCAACACGGATGGCGCAGGCCGCCGGCATGACCGCCGAGGATCTCCCGCGCCTCGCGCGCGCCATGACCAAACCGGCCGTACCACCGGGCTCTGGCGTCGTTGAAATCGCCGAAGTCGCCAACGGCCGCAATCCCTGGCTTGTCGGCAATGTCGAGGCACTTCCCCTGCTCAGAGAGTTGGAGAGCCGGTTGCCCACCCTGGAGGACGCCGGTTGCAAGGTCGGCATTGGCGTCGCCACCGGCGCCGACAGCGTCTTCATCGGGGACTTCGACCAGCTTCCCGTTGAGGAAAGCCGGAAACTGCCACTCGTCATGGCGGGCGATCTCAAGGGCGGGCGGATCGACTGGAGCGGACACGGCATCATCAATCCCTTCAACCCCGATGGCACCCTGGCCTCTCTCGATGACTACCCCCTGTTTCGCGCCTACATCGAAGCCCACAGATCGGCCATACGTCGTCGCCACGTCGCCAGGAAAAACCCATCGGGCTGGTACCGCACGATCGACAGGATCTATCCCGAACTGACCGGCACACCGAAACTTCTCATCCCCGATATCAAGGGCACCGCGACTGTCGTCTACGACGAGGGCCGGTACTACCCGCACCACAACCTCTACTACGTCACCTCCGCCACATGGAATCTCCGGGCTCTGCAGACCGTTCTCCGCTCCTCTGTCTCCGTCATGTTTGTCGCTGCCTACTGTACACGGATGGCGGGTGGCTTTCTCCGTTTTCAGGCCCAGTACCTTCGGCGCATTCGCGTCCCCCAGTGGGAAGATGTGCCCAAAATCCTACGCTCCAGGCTCGTCGAGCTGGCCGAAGAACCAAACCGGGCCACGGTCGACGCAGCCGTTTTCGAGCTCTACGCGCTCTCCCCGAATGAGGCCGATATCGTCGCCAGGCTTGCCGAACGCGTTCAGATCGTTCCAAAAAAGGAGCGTGCTACAACATGACCGTTGAGCTTCTGCCCGAGGACTTCGATCAACACGTGGCCAGGGCCGTCCGAACATTCTGGGAAACCCGAGGCAGGAAGTCCGCCCGTCCCACGCAAGGGGGTGGCCGCGACGCCGTCATCGGCGGAAAGAACATGAACGGCTTCATCGAGCTGGTCCGTACCGTCGCCGCCCATTGTGGGCTCCCCGAAAATTGTGTTCACGAAGGAGGACGAAGGGCGACCCTGCCCGGTTACTTCAGAGCGACGAAAAACTGGGACGTACTGGTCATCCATCGCGACAGGCTCCTGGCGGCCTTCGAGCTCAAGTCCCAGGTGGGCTCCTTCGGCAACAATTTCAACAACCGCTCCGAGGAGGCCATCGGCGCTGCGGCCGACCTCTGGGCAGCTCACCGGGAAGGTGCGTACTTCCCTGGGAATGCCAGCACCACCCGAAACGACTCAGTTTCCGAGCCCCGCGAACCGCTCCTCAACCCGAACGTTCAGGACGACCCAAGGCCACCCTTTCTCGCCTGGCTCATGCTCCTGGAAGATTGCCCCCGCTCACGCGCACCAGTCGGAGTCGACGAACCCCACTACCGGACCTTCCCCGAATTCACCGGCGCTTCCTACGCTGAACGCTACCGCATCCTCTGCGAGCGCCTCATGACCCGCCGCCTCTACAGCGCCGCCGCCCTCATCCTGTCGGAGAGAACCTCCGGCAGCGCCTCCGGCCATTTCACAACCCTCTCCGAGCCGACCAGCATCCGCTCCCTCTTCGCCGCCTTCGCCGCCAAGCTCGTCGCGGAGCTGCCGGAGCCTACCAGGTACTGAAGTCCAATGGCGTACAGTCCTTGTCACGTCAAACCTGGGCTACGGATGATGGAGCCTACCCTCAGACGATCTTTTAGGGTTTTCTTTCCCGTCCCCGTTGACAATGAGTACGTATTTCCGTACGCTATGAGCGAGAGGGGAATCATGCCGACGCTGAAAATAACGGAGGCGAGGAAGCGATTCTACCGGCTGGTGGACGAGGCGCTGGAAGGCCATGAACCCATCACCATTGTCGGCAAGCGAGGCAACGCCGTCCTCCTGTCCGAAGACGACTGGAACGCGATTCAGGAAACGCTGTACCTCCTCTCCATCCCCGGCATGCGGGAATCCATTCGCGAGGGCATGGAAACACCGGTGGAGGCCTGCGCCGAGGAGCCCGGCTGGTGACGCGCTGGCGGCTGGTGTTCACACGCCAGGTCCAGAAGGACGCACGACGCCTCGCCGAAGCCGGACTCCGCAAGAAGGCCGAATTCTTACTGGATGTCTTGCGACAGGATCCCTTTCAATCCCCACCCCGCTTCGAAAAGCTCGTGGGCGATCTTTCCGGCGCATACTCCCGTCGCATCACGATCCAGCACCGTCTCGTCTACCAGGTCCTCGAAGAGCACCACATCGTCAAGGTCCTCCGCATGTGGACCCATTACGAATGATGAATGCGGAATGATGAGAGTTGAGAGCGGCAGGGGTTGGCGGTGCGCTGGGAAACCATCTCCCCCGGCGAAGGGCGCGCCGAGCGGCACGTGCCAACCATGTACTTCTCCCGATGTGGTTCAGCTTCGCCGTGACGCCAAGGGGAGAAGTGCATGATTGGCAATGCGCGGGAACACCGGTGGCAGAAGGTGCTGGCCATCGAGTGAGGCGTCCCGCACCGGACTCCGGCGGGTGCTCTTTTCGCCTCGTCCCTCCGACGACGTCGCGCCCGCCGGAGGAGGACGGTGTTTGTTCGCCCGGAGTATTCCTGAGTCTTCTACTGCAAGGACCGGGTGACAAGGACAATGGCGGAACGGCGTGACAGGCACCCTTTCTTTCGCTTCGGCAAACGTCTGTTTCGCCTGCGAGCTCAGAACTGCGAACGGCGCCCACCGGAGGATCGATCCCTCGACGAGCTGAACCAACGAATCGTCGGCCGGCAGGCGCGGGCTCACGGCAGCCAGCACATCCGCGCCAGCACCGGCTCCAGACCGGCGATCACCGTCTTCATGAGGGAGGTCTTGCCCGTGCCCCACTTTCCGTCCAGGAGAAAGACGAACGGCGTGGGATTCCCCCGCCGGCACAACATCCCGATCATCGACGCCGCCAGCGCCTGAAAGTTGAAGTGCGGTTCCGAGCGTACCGGACGG
>JAADGH010000187.1 GCA_013152475.1 Planctomycetota bacterium | reverse complement strand
GGTCACGATCGGGTCGATATGGAGCTTCTCGAAGACCTGCGACAGGTTGTCGAGCCCCATGTACTTCAGGAGCTTCTCCGTCGCCTCGCCCGTCGCGCGGTAGTCCATGGGCACGCGGTCCGGTTTCTCATGGTTCAGCACGGCCAGCCAGCGTTCGCGGGGTTCCATGACTTGCGTTTCCTTTCTGTTCCGGCGTTTTGCCTTCACCGACGCCGGACCATACCACACCCCGACTGCCGTTTGCAAGTCTCCCGGCCATGTGATAGGATGGCGAGTTCAGGAGAAACAAGATATTTGTGCAGGAGCTTGCTGTGGAATCAAAATACGTCTCATACGTTCCATTTCTATTTGCCGTATTTCTGATGTCGTGTCCTCATCCCTCGGCGAGGGCCGCCGATGATGCCACGGCGTCTTGGTCCTTCGAGGATCCGGGGCCTGCGGTGAAAGACGGATCGGCCCGGGGTCTCGATGGCACGGCCAACGGCTGCACCCGCGCGCCCGGGCGTAAGGGCCGGGCGCTGAAACTCGACGGCACATCGGGCATGACCGTGCCCAACTCTCCGCTGCTGCACGCGGGGAAGGGCTTTGCCCTCGAGTGCTGGGTGAAGCTGGACGGCGGCCCGGCGGGTCCGCCCATGAACATTATTACCAAGGCAAACGAGTACATGCTCCGCGTCGATCCAAACAAGGCCGGCGGGTGCGTCTCCTTTTACGTTAAAACGAAGGACGCCTCGTGGGAACCACGCGCTCGCGGACCGAGACCCGAGGCGGGAAAGTGGTACCATATCATCGCCTCCTGGGATCGGCGCAATGCCTGGGTCTGGGTGAACGGGAAACTCACCGCATCCAGAAAGCCCGGCGAGTGCACGCCGAACAGCGCGCCGTTTGTGGTGGGCGGACCGACCGAGGGCGTGGCGGGGCTGGTCGGTCTCATTGATGAGGTCCGGTTCTTTCGTCGACCCATCGGCCCCGTGGGCCTTGCCCGGGATCGGGGATAAACCAGAACCTGCCGAGAAACGAACCGATGCGTCCTTCGAGTTCAACAAAACCGTCGAGGGATGGCGCGCGAAAGATGGTTCCGATGTTGCCGTCAGGGATGGCGCGCTCTGCGCAACGCTGAACGGAGATGGCTCTCTCCTGAAAGTGATGGGGCTCGATATTGACGCGGCCGCCCATCCCGTCGCCACGGTTCGCATGGCAGCGTCGGGTGGAAAGCGAGGCGTGTGTGTCTTTGTGTCGGACAAGATGGTCAAGGAGGTCCCGTTCCGACTCATCGCCGACGGGGCCATGCACAGCTACACGCTTCGCTGTGCCCGGCAGGATCGCTGGGTAGGACAGATCTGGGGCATGGGGCTGCGGGTGGAGGGCGCGGAAGATACGCAAGTGCGAATCGACTTCATCCGCCTCGGCAAAACCTCCCACGCGCCGCCGGACCTGCGCATCCTCTCCCTCTCGCCGGAGCGCCGCATCATGGCGGTGAGCAAACCTGCCGCGGTGAAGGCGTGGGTGCGCAATGTGGGAGGCCCGGCAAAGAACGTCGCCGCACGGCTCTCTGTGCCGGCGGGCGTCGAGGTCGAAGGCAATGCGACACGGCCGATCGGCGCGATGGGCCTCGACGAACAAAAGGAGCTCACCTGGACCCTCCGGTCGGCGAAGCCCGCGAGCGGCAGCATCCGTCTGGAACTCATGGAAAGCGATGCGCCGCAATGCGCCAAGGTCCGGCCCGTGCAGTTCGCCGCCGACCCCGACAGGGCGGCGCGGGAGCTGGCCCGGTCGCGGCCGTGGCTTCGGGCCGGCTACCCCCGGTGCATGGACTTCCGGCATCTCTTTCCGCAGTCGGTCATGTTTCTTGGGCACAACACCGTCTTCCTCGTCGACTTCATCGGCGACAAGATCAAGGCCGCCCAGGAGTTCAAGCGCCGCTACCCCGACCGCCTCGTCCTCATGCAGGTAAACGACGAGCTGAACGGCCTCTGGGGAAGCTGGCACTGCGTGCCGAGGGAGTTCGCGGCCAAGGAGGGCCTGAAGTGCGACCCCGCCATTTTCCCCATGCCCGCCTTCCGGGGCTACTGGCTGCTCGGTCCGGGGGCGACGATGTCCCGGGACATGCCGGCGGACGTGGAGACGTGCGAGTGCAGCGTCCCCGACACGAAGTGGTTCGTCCTCCGCAGGTACGGCAGGGATGTCCCACGGGATGTGCTGATCTACCGGCGTGTCGATGGCAAGCCGGACTGGACGCACAGCGAGTACGCCAGCGTGGTCAAGGTGGACAAGGAGAAGAAAACGATCACGCTCAAGCGCTGGCCGAAGGCGGCCGTTGGGGCATGGCACACATTTCGCGCCGGCGAGAGTTATGTGGCGCCGAGTGTCGGATCAATTTATCGGTTGTTTAACAAAGGGCCTTTGATCAAGACATGGGTTCCCAACCTGACAAAATTCTGCCCGCGCGATCCGGCAACGGGCATGGACGCAAAGACCTGGTGGGCGAAGCACTTCGCCGACCTCTGGCACACGCGCATCGCGAACGTCGAGCCCCACCCGGACGGGATTGAGTTCGACGGTCTGGCTGAGGGGCGGATCGGCGATTGCAACAACGATGGCGTCGTCGATGGCTGCGAGATCGGCGGTATAAATTACTGGAAACTTGGGCTTTATGACTTTTTCCGCACTCTTCGAGAGGGAGGCGATGGCTGGAAGGGCCTGGGCGATGACTTGATCCTGGCCGATTGCAGCAACCCCTCCGGGCCGCGGTGCGTGCGCCTGCTCAACGGCTCGGAGAACGAGGAGTTCCCCAGCTTCCAGGGCACGCGGTTCCTGCCGACGGGGATGGACCTTTATCGTGTGTGGTGCGCCCAGGCGGCGCGGCCGTCCGCCTCCTACCTGCAGGGGCGGTTCGCGTGCGACACCTATCTCGAACATGACTGGCGCTCGCTCAGGGAACGGGGCAAGTTCCACGACGACTCGCTGGTCCGCCTGAGCATCGCCCTCGCGTGCATGGGCGATGGGATCTACACCTACCGCGCCGGATCGCGGAGGGACATCCAAGGCACGCTGTCGTTCCAAGGGCTGCTGGAGTACCCGTGGGACGAGTATCACGCAGGGAAGGAAGGCACATACAACTGGCTCGGTCTGCCCGTGGGTGAGGCGATCCGTCTGACGGACCATTTCGGGCCGGACCTGCTCCCCACCAATGGTCTGAAGGGCTGGGAGCTGGCGGGCACAAAGTCCGGGGCGGAGATCGCGGGACCGGAGATCGTGAATGCAGAAGGTCGCCAGAGGGTCGAGGTCAATGTGCGCTCCATCGATACGACCGGCCTGCCACAAGTCGGACGGAATGACGCCGCCGAGCGTGCCGTGCTCCTTTCCCCACCGACGGCGCACGCACTGGACCCGCAGAAGGAGTACTGTGTGGAGTTCTGGATCAGCGCCGATCCGCAGTATGACGAAAAGGAGGGGGAGCGCTTCGCGGACATCTGGCGGTGCGTGGGTGTGCAGCTACGGAGTAAGGACCGGCGCGGCACGGAGCAGTGGATCCTCGTCGGCCCGCAGCCCCGGTGCGTGGCCCTGACGCTTCGTGCGCCGAGTGCGGCCAAGTGCAATGTTGCCTTCCGCGTGGGTGGGGAGCTGGGCCCGGTGCGTGTCGGGGGGCTCCGGGTGCGGGAGGGGTGCGCCGAGGTCTTCGCCCGGCGGTTTGAGCATGGGCTGGTTCTCGCCAACGGCTCATCGGTCTTGCCCTACACCTTCGATATTGCGAAACTCGGAGGCGGCCGGGCATACCGCCGGTTCCGCGGCGCGCAGGCGCCGGATGTGAACAACGGCCGGCCGGTGGGTCAGCGTGTCACTGTCCCGCCGCAGGATGGTTTGTTGCTGATGGCGGAGTGAGGGGATCAGAACGCGACCGTTTGCGTGGACATGAGGCGCTCGTCGCGGGTCGTCTCGTACATGGCCTCGAGGAGCTTGATGTCGGCCTCGGTCTGCTCCACCTTGCGGCGGATAAACATGCGCTGCTGCGTCTTGATGGCCGCGTCCAACAGCACTTCCGTTTCCTGCCGGAAGGTGCGGGCGTAGTTGGTGAAGCTGGGCACGTTCGTCCCGACGAACCCATATAGAAAACTGCACACGCCGACTAACTTGCCCGTGAAGATGCTCGTGTTGATGGCCGTCTTGGAGAAGTCGCCGATGACGCAGCCGAGGAACTGGCGCTCCGTGTTGATCTTCCGCCCGCGGTGCTGCACGGTCACTTCACCATAGGTGTTCTTCAGGTCCGAGTTGCACGTTCCCGCCCCCATGTTGACCCAACTGCCGACGTAGCTGTGGCCGAGGAAGCCGTGGTGCTGCTTATTGCTGTAGGGTTCGATGATGGCGCACTCCACCTCCCCGCCGATCTTGCACGTGTGGCCGATCTGGACCTGCTCCTTGATGCTTGCCCGCTCGATGATCTTCGCGTTCGGCCCGACGATGACCGGCCCGACGATCAGGGCGAACGGCCCGACGGAGACGTTGTCATGCAGAACGATCGGGCCCTCCTCGGTGTCGAAGACCGTGGTCGGATGGATCTTGACGTTCTCTCCGACGAACACGCCGGGCTGTTCCTCGGTCAGGCCCTCGGTCAGCTTCTCGATGTTCGCGTCGAAGTATTCCTGGTGGTAGTGGATGATATCGAAGGGGAACTCCACCAGCGGCAGGTCCTCGTGCAGCTCCCACGCGTGCGGCTTGCGCAGGAAGTCCGTGATGGTCTCGGCGGTCTGGTCCGTGGTCCCGTCGGGCAGGGACTCGAAGTAGGCGGCTGCGACGCGAGACTCCCCTGCGGCCACGAAGTCCTTGTGCTCTTTCGCCTGGTCCATGAGATGCTCGATCAAGGCGAACGAGGGCGCGAGCGATGCGTTGAGGAAGAGCACCTCGGACGCGGCGGGCGGCGCCAGGTCAAAAGCCGCATCGGTCGTGTCGCGCAGGTAGTCGCGCACGATGGCGCTGACGCCGGAGGCGTATCCCTTGGCCACGTCATAGAGGGTCGTGGCGGCAAAGCTGACGCCAAAGGCCGGCCGAGCCAGTGTGACAGGGCGGTTCTCGCCGGCAAGATGGTCCTCAAAAAAGACGACATGCATGGGTTACTCCTTCCATGTCAGTTCATACTTCCTCTCACAGGGGCCTGTGCGTTCTCCCCGACGGGATACGCGGAAAACAGCACGGCATGCACTAAACGATTAACGTATATCCCTTTAGTCGGCCTAAGTCAAGGAAAATCGCTGGCTGCGGGTATTGCCTCATCTCCAGGAACGAACCCGTTTCT
>JAADGH010000062.1 GCA_013152475.1 Planctomycetota bacterium | reverse complement strand
CTCCTCGCCCGGAATGACGGTCATCCCGTTGACGGGCTGCTCGCGCCAGTAGCGCAGGCCCCCTTCGGCGTGCCGATGATCGGTGATGGCGAGGACGTCAAGGCCCTTCCGCTTCGCGCGTTCGACGCACTCCTCCGGCGTTCCCTGGCCATCCACAATGTTCGTATGGCAGTGGAGATCGGCTTTGAGTTCGATCACGATGATGCTTCTTTGGGTTTCAGGGTGACGACATCGCCGGGGCGAGTGGACAGCTCGATGACCGGTTTCGATATGGCCTGCTTCTTTCCGCCGTGCTCGACGATCACCTTCTTCGCCATGGAGTTCTCGATTTGCAGAGGACCGCCCGCTTCACTGATGACTTTGACCTTGGTCAACATGCCGTCCCGCTTCTGTGCACTCACGAGGAACGCGCCTTCCGTGCGCATGTTGGTGTACGACACATCGCGCCATCGCTCCGGCACGCCGGGCATGATGCGGATCGTGCCCTTGACACACTGCAGCAGCATCTCCTGCACGGCCGTAATGGCCGCCATGCCGGCCTCGATCTGCATGATCTCTTTCTCGTGCGTTCGGCCTTGCAGCACGGAGAAGCCTTTGACATGCGCATCGTGCAGCGTGCCGTCGTTCTCGTTGGTGAAGACCCGCCGCCAGATGTTGAGGAGCAGCTCGGCCATGTCGCCGTTACGCAAACGCGAATGGATGATCGAGGCCCATGGGACGCACCAGCCGCTCCACTCGCCCATGCCCTTCACGGTCCAGGTGTGGATGGATCGGGCCACCGCGCCCTTGCCCGGCTCGCGGTCGCAGTCGATCGTGTCGAAGGGGTAGATGCCCGCGAGGTGGGAGTGGTGGCGGTGGGAGTGATCCAGGCCCTGTCCTTCCCAGAGGGCGATCTGATTGCCGACGGTGCAGTAGCGCGGGAGGCGCTTGGAGATGTCGAGCCACTTTGCCTCCGGTTCGATGCCGAGGACCTTCGATGCCTCGATCAGCGCATCGCAAAGGCCGTGCGCGCAGGCCAACTGGAACGAGGCATTCGCCCCCCACGCATCCATGCCGCTGCCGCCGTACTCGGGGCTGACGGTCACAGGCAGGACGAGCTTGCCGTCGCGCTCCTCCATCATCTCTTCGTAGACCCGCATCGCGCCCTTCATGAAGGGGTAGGCCGTGTCGCGCAGGAACGCCTCGTCCATGGAGTAACGGTAGTATAGCCACATCAACTGCGCAACCCAGGCCGTGGAGCCGTGGTCGATGGTGCCGGTCCAGAAGCCGCCCATGCAGACGCACCGGTCGTCCACGGAGTGGGGGAGCATGAGGCCGTCGTCGATGTCGAGGAAGGTCTTGGCGTTGTGGCGGAGCTGCGGCTCCCACGAGAGGATCATGTCGAAGAGCGGGCGAATGTGCTCCAGCCGGTTGCCCATGAATGTGGGCCAGTAGCACTCCTGCACGTTGATGTTGAAGTGGTAGTCGCTCTGCCATGGCGGCATCTGGTGCTCCTCCACCCACGCGCCCTGGAGTGTGGCGGGGACACCGGAGGGATTCGTCAGCCCAGCGAACTTATACATGCCGTAGTAGTAAATAAACGCCAGGTCCTCCGAGGGCACGTCGATGGCCGGCACATCCGACCAATACGCCTTCCACCAGGAGCGGTTGCTCTTGCGGACTTTCTTGAATCCCTTCTCTGCGGCTTCGTCGATCAGGGCAAGGGCGTTTTTCTGCGCCTTTGGGCCTGTCTTGCCGTACGCCGAGGTAATGATGACGCCATCGCTTGTCTTTCGATAGCCAAGGCACATGGATGGGTCGGCGGGGCGCATCTGCACCCAGCCGGACATCGCCTTGCCGTTGAAGCGTTTCGGCGGCTTGAAGCTGATGGATTCCAGATAGTCGCCGACGAACTCCCACGAGGGAACGCGGCGGACCTGTCTGACGGACAACCCCTTCGGCAGGGAGATGTAGAGCAGAGGCCGCTCCATCGAGAGAACGAAGCCCAGGTCGAACGTCTTCCTGCCTCGCTGCACCGTGACGGTGGCCTCGCCGGTCTGGACATCGAGCATACCCATGACCGGGCGGGCGTTCTTGCCGAAGTCGATCTCCAGCCGTCCCATGGGCAGGATCGAGGGGCGGTGGGGCTGGCCATCAGGTGGGGGAGGACCTTCGAAGATCTTGCGCAAGCGATCCTCGTCGCCCTGCTCCAGGCACTCGCGGATGTTCTTGAACGTCATCTCCTCGTGCCATTCCATCCCGCCGCGGCGGTCCCAGAAGTCGGCGCGATTGAGGGTGATATGCAGTTTCTTCTCCCCCCAGATCATCGCGCCGAAGGCGCCGTTGGCCTGGAGGATGCCCCGGTGGACGCGCGTGAGAGGGAAGCGCCACTTGATCTTCTTCATCTTCATTTCCTATTTTTCCGTATATCGGTGCAAGCCAGTACAACGAGAAAGAGGATAGGCGTTCGCCGGTCGGGTGTCAAGGACGGAACGAGCAGGAGTTTCCCCATAACCTGTGTGGCGTCATTGCAAGGAGTATCTTTCGCAATAGCGGAAGGTGCGACGGCGCAATGACACCGCCCGGGCCATGGGGAAACACCCGGGGAAGAGGCTTGACACAGGGAATATGGAGCGGTAGTATCGCCCGGACTGGCTTGGGCAGTGACATCCCCCATTCGACGTGAACCTGTTTCCGCAAGAGAAGGAGAAGGACGATGCAGGAGCTGGCAGTGTTTGGCGGACCGAGAGCCGTCCCCGCAGGCATGGTGAAGACCTGGCCCCCGTTGACGCAGGCGGACCGAGACGCCGTCATGGCGGTGTTCGATTCAAACATCCTCCACGGCACCGCCGCGCCGAACGCGGTGAAGCTGCAAGAGGCGTGGGCGAACTTCCTTGGCGTGAAGTACTGTCTGGTGACCAACAGCGGCACGTCGGCGCTGCACATGGCCGTCGCCACGGCGGGCATCGAGCCGGGCGACGAGGTGATCCTCCCCGCCTTCACGTTCTGGGCCTCGGCGGCGACGGTCCTGCACCAGAACGCCATCCCGGTCTTCGTGGACATCGAGCCGAAGATTTGGTGCATCGACCCGAAGAAGATCGAGGCGAAGATATCGAAGAAGACGAAGGGCATCATGCCCGTCCACATCCACGGCATGCCCTGCGCTATGGACCCGATCATGAAGATCGCGAAAAAGCACGGTCTCGTCGTGATCGGCGACGCCTGCCAGGCGCACGGATCGAAATACAAGGGCAAGTATACCGGCTCCATCGAGGACACGACGGGCTTCAGCACGAACCGGTCCAAGAACCTTTCCAGCGGTGAAGGTGGGTTGTTTGTAACCAATAACGAGGACGCCTACAATCACGGCAAGAAGCTGCGCGAGTTCGGCGAGGTGGTGGTGCACGGGAAGGAGCGGGAGTACAACGCCTACGGCCTCGGCTGGATGTATCGCGCCCATGAGTTCGTCAATGCGCTTTGCCTCTCCCAATTCAAGCGATTCCCCAAGAACAATGCGAAACGGCAAGAGTTTGCCCAATACCTGACATCGGAGCTGGAGCAGATACCGGGCGTCGCCGGCCCCTACACGCCGCCGGAGCGCGAGCCGGTTTACTTCAGCTACATCGTCGAGTTCCGCCCCAAGGAGGTCGGCCTGGGCGATGTGCCGATGGAGAAGTACAAAACAGCGGTGCAGAAGGCGCTGGCCGCCGAGGGCATCGGCATGGGACAGTGGCAGAAGATGCCCGTGCCCGCGCAGTCGGTTTTTAAGGACATGAAAGGCTACGGCAAGGGCTGCCCGTGGACGTGCAAGTTCTACGGCAAGAAGATCAAGTACGACGGCGCGGACTATCCCGTCACGAACCAGTTCATCGCCGAGCACGCCTACCTGACGGGCGTCTATCCGCCGAACACCATGGCGCTGATGAAGCGCTACGTGAAGGGCTTCCAGAAGGTCATGTCCCGGCCGAAAGACATCATGAAGCTGGTGGACGGGAAGAAATGAGGGAAGGTGAGGGCCGGTAGCGGCCCCCAATCAAGTAGGAGGGAGGACGCGATGAGAATGGTGTTAGCCGTATTCTGTGTGGCGCTGGCCGTATCGGTCGCGTTCTGTCAGGAGAAAGGGGAAGAGGGGGCAAAGTCGTACAACGATGCCTACGTCGCCACGGCGGGGAATAAGGAGAAGATACCGCACCCGCTCTCGAAGAAGAGCCGGAAAGTCCGGGCCAAGGGGAAGAAGATCGACGTGCCGGAGGGCATGGTCCTGGTGCCGGAGGGGGAGTTCGTCATGGGCGAGGGGAACACGGAGCACAAGGTGTTTCTCGATTCGTTCTGCATCGGGAAGTTCGAGGTGACGAACGCGGAGTGGAAGGCCTTCGTGGACGCCACGAATTTCCGCCCCTTTCCGGTGCACTGGCGAGCGGGCGCTCCGCCGGAGGGAAAGGAGAACCACCCGGATGTGTCGTGGGAGGACGCGCAGAAGTATTGCCAGTGGGTGAGCGAGGGGACGGGTTGGACGGTTCGCCTGCCGACGGAGGCGGAGTGGGAAAAGGCGGCGAGCTGGGACAGCAGGAAACGCCGCAAGACGAGGTATCCGTGGGGGGATGAGTGGGACATGAAGCAGTGCAACAAGCTGTGCAACAGCGGATACAACCTGGCGAAGTTTGGTTTTCGCCCGCCGAACGACGATGTGTTTTATGACATGCTAAACAAATTTCAAAAGACGCACAAGGAGGTGTGGGACAAGATTTGTGCGTCTGGCGGCAATACGACGCCCGTAGGAAGTTACAAGCGGGTTCGAACGCGGTATGGTTTGTATGACACGGCGGGAGTGGTGTCTGGATTGGTATAAGAAAGAGTATTACCTTCTGGAGGACGCTCGTAAGAACCCGATGGGCCCGAGTGAGATGGAGGCGGACGAGGTGGAGCTTGGAGGTCGGCGCGTGAAGGCCCGCGTTTTTCGCGGCGGATCCTGGAGCGGCAACTCAGGATGCTGTCGAGCCGCGACCCGCCTTCGATACGGCCCGTCGGGCCGTAGCGGCAGCGGCGGATTCCGTGTTGTTGTGTCTTTGTCGGCCCGGTGATTTTATTGGGTTTACCCTTTAGCTCTGTTACTCTTTTACCCTTTTACCCTTTTTCTCTCTCTCGTCCCCAGGCTCTGCCTGGGGACGCTGGAGAGCGTGAGGCTCCGCCTCACAATGGGAGGTAGGCTGAGCCTGCCGGGCCACCCGTTCCGAGGCAGAGCCTCGGAACGAGGAAAACACGATGGCGCAGATGAAGCGCTACGTGAAGGGCTTCCAGAAGGTCATGTCCCGGCCGAAAGACATCATGAAGCTGGTGGATGGGAAGAAATAGTCCGCTGGGAGTTGCCGGGAAGCCATCTTCCTGTAGTCGCAGGTCTCGGCCTGCGGGCGTTCCGCAGGCATAAGGCCTACCATTACAGGTCTTTGGATAGACTCTAACCCAAGCAGGATACTCTCGGAGGAAGATCGCAGATGAAGATCGGAATCATGTTGATGTCGAACCGCGACCCCGACGGCCAGCCCATGGACTGGCGCAAGCACCTGGAGGAGTGCAAGCAGCACGGCCTGGAGGCGGTGGATGTCTTCGATCGTATGCTCCAGGCGGTGGGCGAGACCGTGCCGGGGATCCAGAAGACCCTGAGCGACCTCGGCCTGGCACCGAGCCTCTACTGCGTGCCCACCGACCTCGTCTCGCCCGACCCGGAGGCGCGGAAGGAGTCGCTCGATACGATCAAGCGCGGCATCGACGCGTGCCACGAACTCGGCCTGGACAATCTGTTCAGCCACGGCGGCCAGCACAACAACGAGGGCGAGGAGGCCCTGGCGCGATACGTCGACGGCCTGCAGCAGGCGGCGGACCTCTGCGCCGCCGAGGGCATCACCCTCAGTATCGAGAACGCCGGCAAGATGTGCCACACCGATACCGAGCTGAAGCGCTGCATCGAGATGGTGGATCGCCCGAATATGAAGATCACCTTCGACGGGGGGAATTTTATCCTGGCCGGCTGCGACTCGCACCGGGCGGCGAAGCTGCTGGCGGACAAGGTGGTCCATGTCCACGTGAAATCCTTCGTGTCTGCGCCAGAGAACAAATCGCGG
>JAADGH010000154.1 GCA_013152475.1 Planctomycetota bacterium | reverse complement strand
GGGCTTCCATGGGTCGCCCTCGCCGCTCAGGAGCCAATGGGCGTTTATTCCGACGGCACGTTCCAGACGCTTGGCGAAACCCGCCGACAGGTTGCGATCCCCCGATTTCAGGGCGCTGAGGAACTGGCTCTGACAGCCCAGACGCTTGGCGATGTCTGTTTGCTGGATGCCGCGCAGCTTGAGCTCGCGGATGGCTTCCATCAGGCGCTCAGACGGGCTTTGGTTCTTCTTTTTCTTCGTTGACAAATTACCGAGATGTTTCTATAATGTATACATGTAGTAAGCAATACCAACTCACAGGATAAGCCAGATATTTCATATGATACCAAGACAAGCCCTGAGACGAAAGGGAAATTTCGGAGGTGATGAGCATGAGCCATGCCACAGCAATTGACTCTTTCCGTACGACTGATTTTTATTTCGCGAGCACGCTCCTCGCTCTGGCTACGCCTTTGGACGAGGTCGAATGGCGGGGCAAGCGCGCGACCTTCCTCTTCACGCTGTCGAGACAGGAAGCGCACGATCTCTCGAAGCAGTACGCCAACGGCACGCTAAAGGTTTCGCCCAGAGATCTATTCGCCGCGATCAGCGAGTTGCGCAGATTTCTGGACGATCACCGACACGACTAGAACCCGATCCCCAATACAAGAATGAAAATGAGCATGAACATAACAGAAACCTCCCCCTTGGCTGTCACCGAACCCACACCTGCCGCGCCCGACCTCTGGGTCTTCAAGAAGGACCGGTTGGACACAAGCCCCAGTCTAGTTCGGCTGTCGGAACTCACGGAGTCAGATGCGTATCATCTAAGCTTCGGCGAGCACGGCATGACGGAGAACCGGCAATGCTACCTCGGCGCAAACCTATTCCCCATTTCCGGGGACGAGAAGCACGCGCGCCATCAGGAAGAGATTTTGCCCGAGCTCAGCTCATCCACGTTGACCGGGGTTCCGCACTACTGCCTCTTCCGCTTCGAGTGCGACGGACCGAACGACGTACCCCGTGAGGAAGCCATTCGGATCGCGTGCGTCAACATGACGCGTGCGCTGGAGATTCTCAGCGACCTGCCGGACTCCCCCATTCCCAAACTCGAGAGCCCCGAAAACTCCTTCGTGTTTTTCTGCACGGGCGGGCGCAGCACCTACGCGTTCGCTCTGCACGTCAGCCCCGAAGCCCGGACCGACTGGGACAAGGGCGCCAAAAGCATGTGTGAAGAAATCAACCGTCGCGCCGGGGAGAAGCTGATCGACACGGCGCCGTACGGGCGGGTGAAGTCGCCCTGGCGGATGCCCTACTCACAACACACATCGGGCGGGTACTTCAACCCCATCAAGTACGAATGGGTCGCGAAGGGGAATGTTGCCGCCATCATGGACCGATGCAGTGAGCCCTGGACCGAGACGCCCGTTGCAGACGCCATCGGGATGATGGACATTCAGGGAACCCGCCGCAAATCCTGGCGCGTTTATGACTCCTTGCAGGCATGGGCGGAGCGTGCCGAGATCGTAGCTGCGGCGCACGCCGTCAACAAGCCGCCCCCCCTTCCGCGCAGCAGCGACTACGACGAGAAATGGATGCGCATTGCCGATGAGCAGGGATGGCTCACCCACAGAGAGGAGCGACCCGTTCGAACCGCGTCGGGCACGCATGAGCGCAAGCCGCTTTGGAAGCTCTCGGTCTGCCCGTTCTGCCACAACACCGGACATGCGTGGCTGACGCATACGGGACGTTTGAAGTGCTACGGGGGCAGCTGTGCCAGCGATCCGGACGAAGGGCTTCCCCCCTACGGCAAGGACGGCTGGATTGTCCAACTGGGTCTGGGCGACGGCTCCGCTGAGACCGAGGAGCAAGGGGATGAGGTCATTCCTTCGGATGCGCCGGACACATCCCAGTGGCAATCGCTTGAAGACGCACGAGCCGAGCTGGATGACGCGGTGACCGAGGCGCTGCATACGAACGGGGTGCATTTGATCAGAGCCGCACCGGGCACGGGCAAGACCACCGCCGCCATCAAAGCAGCGGCTAAGCGGCTCAGAGAGTGTGGAGAAACCAACACCGCGATCATCATCGCGAGCCCCACCAAGCAACACCGGGACGACCTGGTCACGCAGGCACGCGATGCCGGTGGAGTCGAGGTCTGCAAGCTTGTGGGGCGGGACGAGACCACGTGCATGCGCAACGCCGAGTGCGCGGCGGTCTCGGCACGGGGCTATCAACCCCGCGCCGTCGTTTGCCAGAGATGCTCCTTCGCGCCATGGCACACGGACAATACGGATGCGGATTGCCTCTACATGGGTGCGATGGAGACGGCGCTGAACTCGAAGGAGCCGCGACTGATCTTCTGTTGCTACGAGCAGGTGCCCCTGGTGCTCGATAAGCTGAAGGAGAAAAAATGTCAAGTCATCTCGCTCGTGCTGGACGAAGACCCGCACCGCTTCTTCCTTCAGCCGGTCGTTCTCACCAAGAGCGACTTGGATTGCTCCTTTCCCTCGTCGGAATCCGCCCACCGGAAGTTGCTCACCGATCATGCTGAGGCGATCCGGCTGTCACAGGCTCGAATGTATGGCAAGGAGTTCTGCGGGGCATTGGGACGCGCCTTCGGCTTCATGGACCTGATGCCCGAGAAAGGCAGACGGCTGACCGGTCCGGTGCTCTGCCGGGTGCTGCAGTTCGAGGAAGGCGTGGTCACCACCGCGGATGAATTGTTTGGCGTGGCACCGAGCATAGACGGTCTGGATCAGCCGATAGAGCATGTCCTCGATGCCGCGGTCCGCGCAACACGCCGGCGCATCATGGCACAGGGTGATACGAAGCCCGAGGACCTTGGGCGTACCATCCATGCCGCGATGCCCAGGGTGGCTGGTGCGATCAGGAGAGAGTACCGCCGATATCGCGCAGGAGAAGAACGATGGAACAGCCGAATCGTCGTGCGGCAGACCGATGGCGAACCGGAGCTCCATGCGATCCTCCCCGCCGAGATGCCGGCGCTGCCCGACAACGTCCTGGTCCTGGATGCCACCGGTGATGCGGAGCGTCTGAGGTCCGTGATGCCCGGCAATCCCGAGATTCGTGTCCGGGAGATCCACGCCCGCCAGCTCTGGGCGGACCGGGTCTGGGTGCGGACCTCGGGGGGCAGAAGGGCAAGCCAGGGCGAAAAACGACCGCGGCTGCTGGACTACATCCGCCGTGCCGTTGATGAGAACATTCCCCAGGATGCACGGACTCTAGTTGTCACACATGGAAATGCCTTGGACCGGTCCTGGGAAGAAGCATGCGCCCGCGCCATCCGTGAGGATCATGACGGCGAGGTGGTTGCCCGGCACTATCACGAGCTCAGGGGACTGAATGAATACGAGGAGTTCGATGCGATCCTCACGATCGGCGACAACGAGCCCAATCCACATGGCTTCTTGGAGATGGTGAGCGCGATCTATGCGGATAACGAGCCGCTCGGACTGGAGATGGAGAAAGCGGATGGCTCCTGGGTGTACAGCGACCCCCGAATCGCGGCATGGCACCGGCTCCACACGACCGATGAGCTCGCCCAGGTCGCTCACAGGATCCGCCCCATTATCAATGAGGGGCGCATCCACGTGCATATCGGTAGAAGACACCCGCTTGCCGAGCTGGGCTGCCCCTCACGGATCATCAAGCCTCGCCGTTGGGACGCCGATGCCGTCACGGAGCAAATTCGGATATTTCTGGAGACGCACGGATGGTGGGCGAATTTCGTCGCGGAGGCGGTCGGCATTCTCGCTCGGAAGGATGAAGCCGTGCCGGCTAGACCGTTTGACCGTGTGGTTGCGCGCATGTTCGGCGGGGAGTTCGAACCAGTCTCCAGGGCTTACAGGGAGCGCCAGTTCCGCACCATCGCCAGCCGCGCCCTCACGGGACCGCGGCAGCGCATGGATGATGTGGCGCTCGCCCTTCATGGGCTCGCGCGGTTCTATTTCCATGGGGATCGGAACAGGCTGATGGGGGACCTTGAAAAGATCAAACTGGAGCTCTCCCGAGTAGCCGAGGTGTGCGCATGAGCGCAATTATTGTCATAAGTCCAGTCGCGCCAATAGGTTTTCTCATCGGCAATGAGCCAATAGTAGATATTATTCATTCGTTGCCGATGAGACTCTGTCCCCTCAGAAGAGGCGCGCATTTTTTCAAGAAAAGGAGTAAGAACATGAACTGTCGAATGAGAACCGCCACAGAGCACGAATACGAGCTTTTTATGCCCAAACCGGGCGAACACCGCATCCGGATCCTCCAGACGCCGCCCAAGCAGGTGATCGCACATTTCGTTCAGGCAGCCGACGGCTCCTGGCGGCGCTTCATCTGCGCGGGTCCCCGGGAGTGCGTCTTGTGCGTCCGGGGGCACACCGAGCGGGTGCGGCTCTGGATTTTCCCGATCTACGACCGTCTGGACCAAAAGGTCAAGATCTGGTCGATCCGCCAGGTCACGATCAAGCGCGCCATCAACGACATGGCGAAGTCGTGGGGTGATCCGACCCTCTACGATATTTGCCTGACGAGGACCGGGATGGGCATGGATACCGAGTATCGGCTCATCCCGTTCGCCAAGCCGAAGCCCATGAGCGACCATGACCGGGGCTTGATCCTGCCCGATCTGGACGAGCACGTCCGGATCGAGACGATGGCGGAGATCGATGAGCGGCTGGGGCGGAGGTAGACGGGGGCGACGAAAGATGGCAATAGCGCGATCCGAGCAGAAATTGGTTGCAGGTTTTGCTGCAGCCAAGAGGGGGGGCAAAAAATGGGATTTGACAAAAATCAAGTTTTATGATATACTTCTTTTTACTATCTGTGGTGTGGTTTACTTATAGCCCGACCGGAGGTAGGGCGAGGGATTTACGAGACTCCAATACTCCCCGGATTGAATTCCGGGGCTACACTGTGGTTCTGACCTCGGCTTCCCGCCGATCCCCACAGCTACGACACCGGGTTCTGAGCCCGGACAGCTTTTCATGCCAAGATAAGAATGCGCCTGCGGGTGCCATCCCTACGATGTGATGCAACATGTATGTTGCAGCTCCATTCTGATACCAATTTACGACCGCTCTACCTTCCTTTGAACGGCGCCCCAGGCGAGAAATGCCGTGTGCGGCTGTAGCTCAGGAACTTCGCCGTGTAGACGAAGGAGCTGGTGGAGACTGTGTTTTTTGGCTGAACAGGAGAGTGAAAGAAACACTGGAGAGAGTCCAAAGTTGAAGATGGAGAAATGAGCATGATAGACTGTTGTATGGACGGTGGGAGGAGCATGAGACACACCCATCAGCTGATCTTTGGTGAGGACCCGCGAACTTGAGTTCGCCCGGGGTGCTCTATGAACGGAAACTCACTACGAAACAAGCAGCGCAACTTTTGTGCATATCGGAATCTGAGATCAAGAAGTTGTTACGCGAAGGAAATCTGCAAGCTTATAAGGTGGGAAGAAAATGGGTGATCCCCGAGTCCTCTTTAGAGGCGTACCTGCAGTCGAAATTGTACGTGCCCGCCAAAGTCGGCGTCAGACCCTATAGAAAACGCCGACGAGCATAGGGCAGACCGTCAGTCCTGGGCGGCGTCATCGTCGTCCAGGACGCCTGCCTCTGCATGCCGCATCGCGTCCCGGACATGGCTCGGAACCGGATGCACGTATTTTTCGGTCGTCTTGGTCGTCGTGTGCCCCATCAGTTCCGCCACGGTCTTCAGGTCTTTTTTCGATGCCACTTCCGTGCCGAATGTGTGCCGGAGCGTATACAGGGTCACCCCTTTCAATCCAGCCGCCTTCGCGATCCTGGCAAAGCGTTTCCCCAGCGAGTCTTTGTTATGCCGTTTCCTATCGGGGCGAGGGAACACGATGCCCTTGTCCTCTTTGCGGGGCTTGAGGATTGCAGCAATGGCGGGGGTGATGGGAATGATCCTCGGCTTGCTCTCCTTCGCCGTGTTCGCTGTCTTGTGCTCATACAGTACGATCTGTTTGTTCTTCCAATCCACATCTTCCCACGACATATTTCCGAGTTCACACGGTCTCATGCCGGTGAGCATCAGCAACTCGATAATGTCCCTCATGTCGTCTCCCGCGTGCTCGCGCAGTTTCTTCTTCTGTGCCGGTGAGAGGGTTTTCTTTTTGCCAGACCCCTCAGAGACCTTCTCGACCCTGCGCAGCTTGTGCTCCTCGATCAGCTCGAAGTCCACCGCCCAGTTGAACATCCTCTTTATCGCGGCAAGGTGTGCATTTACGGTTCGTGGCTTGTACCTTCTCTGCATCTGGCGTTTGTACTTTTCTAAGAGGAGGGGGGACACATCGTCAGCCATGAGGTTCAGGTGTTCATCGAGGAACTTGCCGAGCAGCCCCTCATAGAACTTGTACGTGGAGGTCGGATTGTTTGCGTTGACGTGCTCAAGGAACTCCTGAGTCAGCTGTCGGAGGGAAAGATTCTCATCTCCCGATGATTCCTTTGTGCGGATTGTCGGCGCCTGTGTGGGAGAAGCATTGGCTGGACGGAAGACATGGGTTGCTATGAGTTCCTTGTGCTCCCGTTCTGCGTCCTTCTTGACCCTGCCAAGATAGAACCGTCGTTGTCTGCCATTGATAGAGATATCGACAGCGTATTGCCTGGCGATCCAGCGCAGTTTGGGCAGCTTCATGGATTTCCCTCCCCGATAACACAAGTACGACAAAATTACGACAAAATGCGATTTGCCAGAAATGCATTATAGGCAGGGATAGTCGGAATGTCAAGGGAAATAAGGAGTTAAGGTGGTGGGCGCGGCAGGACTCGAACCTGCGACCTCTTGAGTGTGATTCAAGCGTTCTAGCCACTGAACTACGCGCCCCAATGCCATCCCAAAAAATCCTACCAATAAGGTGTGCTGATTGCAAGTGGTTTTTCTCGGGAAGATGACCCAGACAGGTACATCGATTAGCCCTTGGTCCCTTGCTCTGTCAACGAAAACCTCCGCGATTCCGAGGAGAAGGGAACCACAGATGAATACAGATGCACAGATTTCTCCTTCACCCTGTCTGTGTTTATCTGCGTTCATCTGTGGTTTCAAGGCCCAGGATTCCCGCTTGCGCGCGAATGACGGTTACCGCAGGGGATTATATGAGGGGAAAACCAACCGGCAGTTGAAATCGCCTTCCCGTTCTGGTAGAAAAACACCTTCCTGTTACAGGTTCGGTTTTTCCTGCATTTGGAAAGGAGATTCTGCCATGACATTGACCCCTGAGCCGACACCGGGCGATACGAGCTGGTTCACGCACGATCGCTTCGGGTTGTTCATCCATTGGGGCACGTACGCCCTGGCCGCGCGGCACGAGTGGGTAAAGAGCCGGGAGCAAATTCCGACGGAGCAATACATGAAATACTTCGACCACTTCGACCCGGACCTCTACGACCCGGAGGCATGGGCCGACGCGGCGGCGAATGCCGGGATGAAGTATTTCGTGATTACGACGAAGCACCACGAGGGCTTCTGCCTGTGGAACACGCGCCTGACTAACTACAAGGCCACAAAGACCCCCTACGGCAAGGACCTGCTCAAGCCCATGGTCGAGGCCTTCCGCGCGCGCGACATGAAGGTCGGCTTCTATCACTCCTTGCTTGACTGGCACCACCCGCACTACACCGCCGACCGCTGCCACCCGATGCGCGACAACAAGGACTACCTCAAGCAGGACAAGAAGCGCGATCTGAAGAAATACGCGAGATACCTCCACGGCCAGACGAAGGAGCTGCTCACGAAGTTCGGCAAGATCCACATCATCTGGTTCGATTTCTCCCTGAAGGCCTCGCCGCCCTTCGAGGCAAAGGGCAAGGACGTGTGGCAGAGCGAGAAGCTGATCAAGATGGTCCGCAAACTGCAGCCGGACATCCTCATCAACGACCGCCTCGAAATCGACCAGGACATCAAAACACCGGAGCAGTTCATGCCGCGCGGGTGGGTCCATGTCGATGGCAAGCCCGTGGTCTGGGAGGCGTGCCACACGTTCAGCGGCTCGTGGGGATATTACCGCGACGAGGAGACATGGAAGAGCGCCGATCAGCTCGTCAAGATGCTCATCGAGTGCGTGAGCAAGGGGGGAAATCTTCTCCTCAACGTCGGCCCCACCGGACGCGGCGAGTTCGACCACCGCGCGCTCGACCGCCTGGCCGACATGGGCGAGTGGATGAAGCGCCACAGCCGTTCGATCTACGGCTGCACACAGGCGCCGGAGGAGTATCCCTGCCCTGACGACTGCCGATACACCTACAACCCGGATACGAACCGGCTGTATCTCCATGTGTTCAGTTGGCCCTTCAAGCATCTCCATCTGGATGGCATGGCGGACAAGGTGGAGTATGCCCAGTTGCTGAACGATGCATCGGAAGTCAACATGCTTCGGCGCGCGCGCCAGGCCGAATACGGCTCCATGTCGGAGGGGGCACCAGCGAATCTGCTGACGCTTGAGCTTCCGGTCAAGAAACCCAACGTCACGGTGCCGGTAATTGAATTGTTCCTGAAATAGACAACCCCGCACGAAAGAAGTCCCATGAAAGCCAACGACTTTCGTGAGCACTGCAAGGAGGCGGCCCCCTGGGTCAACTGGGGAAAGACCGTTGATCAGTTCATGTACGGCAATCCAGAGATCGAAGTCACCGGTATCGCCACCACATGGCTTGCGACGAACAATCATCTTCGCAAGGCCGCGGAGCTTGGCCTGAATTTCGTCATTGCGCACGAGGGGGCGTTCTATCCCCAGTATCAGGGGACACCCAGCGGCGACCGGAGCCACGAAGAGAAACGCCGCCTCATCGACGAACTCGGCATCACGCTCATGCGCTGCCACGATACGTGGGATCGGATGCCGGAGTACGGCATCCCCGATGCGTGGGCAACCTTCCTCGGCTTCCCGACCGAGCCACGAGCGGTTGGCTGCTTCTATAAGATTTGTCTCGTGGAGGGAAGGACCGCCGAACAAGTCGCCCATGCCGTCCTCGCCAAGACCACGTCGCTCGGGCAGCGCACATGCGGTATCATCGGTGACCCGAAAAAGCCGGTGACACGCATGGCCGTCGGGACCGGGGCCATCACCCGCCTACCGGAGATGTACGAACTGGGAGCGGACATCCTTCTCGCCACCGACGACGGCATTCCCACAACCGGCGCCGGCCTGTGGTCGCTCGACCTCGGTATCCCCGTGCTGGTTGTGAATCATGCCACGGCGGAACTGCCCGGGATGATGGCGATGGTCGATTATATCGCGAAGCACTTCCCCGGAGTGCGGGCCGAATACCTCGGAAACGAGTTTCCCTATCCCATTGTTGTGCAAACGGATACGTAGGAGGAGCGCTTCATGCCACGAATTGCGTTCATCGGCGCCGGGAGCTACGGCTTCACGCATCGTCTTCTCGTCGATATCCTGAGTTACGACTCCCTTCGCGATAGCGAATTCACATTTATGGATGTCGACAAGAAGCGCCTCGCGCGCGTCAGGGTCCTCGTCGGGGAATACCTCAAAACTATCGGCCTCGATGACCGAAAGCCCGTATTCACAACCCACCGCAAGCGCGCCCTCGAAGGCGCCGACTTCGTCATCAACCTGGTCAAGGTCGGCTTCCTTAAAGCGTCCATCATGGACATGGACGTGCCGAAGAAGTTCGGTCTCAAGCAGACCATCGGTGACACATGCGGCATCGCCGGCGTCTTTCGAGGGCTCCGGACGATGCCCTTCTGCATCCAGTTGTGCAAGGAGATCGAGCAGAGAAGCGCGCCGAACGCTATGGTCCTGAACTACACTAACCCACAGTCGATGCTGGTCATGGCCACAGCCGCCACCTCACGAGTTCCCTTCATCGGCCTGTGCCACAGCGTGCAAGGGACAACGCGGGTGATCGCACGGTACCTCAACGTACCCTATGAAGAATTGACCTACGAGGCCGCCGGCATCAACCATATGAACTGGATCACCAAGCTGCAACGCAATGGGAAGAATCTCTATCCTCGCTTGCGCCGTCTTGTGAAGGAGCGCGGAATCTATGGCCACCGCCCGAAAGACGATGACCAGATCCGACCGTTCCTCGGACCAGCGCGGCTCGATATGCTGAATCGCGTGGGCTATGTCGTTACCGAATCGAGCACGCATTTCCCCGAATACGTCCCTTATTATCTTCGCAATGACGAATTGATCGAGAAGTACCGCATCCCCATCGACCAGTATCGAAAGAATATTGCGAACAAGGAGAAGAACCACGGCCAACTTTACCGAAATGCGAAAAAGGGGAAGTTGCCGGAGATGAAACGCAGCGTGGAGTACGGCTCACAGATAATCAACTCCGTCGTAACCAATTCCCCCTGCGCCATTTACGCCAACGTTCCCAACGCGGGACTCGTGACGAACCTTCCCGACTTCAGCGCCGTCGAGGTCGCCTGCCTCGTGGATCGCAGCGGCGTGCGCCCCTGCCACTATGGTGCGCTGCCGACGCAGCTCGCCGCGCTCTGCATGATGAACATCCACGTCCATCAACTCGCAGTGGAAGCGATTCTGAAGAAGAGCCGGCGGTCAGTCTATTGGGCATTGATGATGGACCCGCTGACGCATTCGGTGCTGACCATCGATCAGATCGAGGAGGTCGTGGACACGCTGGTCGCCAGGCAGCCGGAGTATCTCGGCAAGCACCTGGGCAAGGCAGACTGAAGCCGCCGATGCGGCGCTCACCGGCATCCGCCCTCAGATGATGAATGGCCGGCGCCGGCAGCCAACGGAATCCTCTTGCCCAACCAAGCTCTCTCTTTCTCGGCCTGGGGGACCTCATTACCACCTACGTGGCGGACTCCGCGATCAGCATCCAGCCGCCGGCCGGGGGGATCGTCAGCGCCTCGCCCACCCGGAATTCGCGAGGCTTTTGGAGACCCTTGATCTCGGGGGCGCGCAGCCGCACGGTCTTGGGGTCGAGCCCCAGGGCCTGCCAGTCGATCTGGAGCTTCACGGTTTCGGCCTTGCGCGACCATGTGGCCAGGGCGATCAGGCTCTTGCCCTTCTTGCGATAGACCGTGGCCAGCACGTCTTTGCTGTCCGTCTTGACCGGGCACTTGGCGTTCCAGTAGCCGAGCATCTCCGCGTCGGCGATGCCGAAGTCGTCCCAGAGCTTCCAGATGTACTCCCGTCCCTTGATGCGCCCGGTGAGACCGTAGATCATCCCCCGCCACATGTTGATGGTGCCGGTGTTGTCGAGCATCTCGCCGGTGACGCCGAAGCAAAGCCCGGAGATGTCCACCAGCCAGTAGTCAGGCGGCTTGTTGTAGTTGAAGCTCTCGCCGTACCACAGCTCGGTGACGTAGGGCATGTGCTCCAGGTTCATGTTGATGACGCTGTTCGTGCCCGTCGGGTTGGTGCACTGGTGGTGCTCCATGCGGTAGTTCGGGTTCCAGCGCGACATGACCCGGGCGACGCGCTTCATAATGTCGCGGTCATAGCCGATGCCGTCCAGATACAGGCTGTAGAAGCACTTCTCGCGCAGCAGATAGTTGAGCCCCTCCACATAGTAGTTGTGCCAGCGGGACAGGAAACGTTGGCTGATGGCGGCGTCCGTGTCGTAGGGCGAGCCGGTGCGCCATGCCTTGTGGTACCCCGCGACCAGATGCTCGCGCAGCCAGGGGAATCCCGTTCCCTGGTCGAGCGGCGTGCCCGCGCGATAGCACTTGTCCGCGCCGCTGAAGACCTCGCTGCCCAGGCTGCGCAAGGCCCATAATTCGACGCAGCGGGTGGTGAGCTCGCGCACCGTGTAGTAGAGCTGCACACCGAGGCCGCCCTGCGCCACAATCCTCTTTTGGAGATCTTGCAGCTTGTCGGTATAGAGGAATGGGTAGTTGATCCAGGGGTTGGCGGCGTTGGCGTGGTGAATGTGCATGATGGTGGCGCGCGCTCCGTCCGTCTTGGCAAAGGGATCCCCCACCCGCGTCCGCCAGTGATTCTTGTTGATGGGCTTGAAGGGAGTGATAAGGAGGCGGTAAACCAGCTTGCGCTCCTTCCCGGGCACGAGGTCGATGTTGCCCGCCGTCGCGCTTACCCGCACGGCGTCGCCCTCCTCGCGCAGCTTGCCGGTCCCCTCGCACGCCCTGAGCTGCATGCCGGCGTTGACGTTGCCGAGCCAGACGTTGCCGTTGCTCCGGCTGTGGGCCTGGAAGGCCCAGTCCTTTTCGGGCACACGGTACCCGCCCGGGCCGTCGGCTCCGGCCATGTATTCGGCCACGGCGCGGTTGTACGGCACATCCAGCCCCACGTTGGTCAGCGACACAGGCTTGTCGGCGCTCAACGTCAACTCGAAATGGACGCACCCGTCGAACTCCATCGTCATCGTGTTGGTCAGGCGCACGCCGGCGGATTCTGCCACATACTCCCGCACGATCCTGCCCTTTTTCTCCAGCACCGTCTTGGGCTCGCCCACCGGCTCCCAGTCCAGCGCTTTGCCCTCCCGCGTGGCGTGGAATGTCATCGGGGCGGCCAACACATCATTGCCGCGGCTGGTGATGCGGGTGGGCAGGCCGAGCGGGCCGAACTCCACGGTCCGGTCCAGGCAGGAAATGCGGTTGCCCTCGGCCTCGAGCGGCGTGTACGGGGGCACGAGCCAGTCGTCGTCGATGCCCAATGTCGAGTTCAGCCAGCGCAGGCGCGTGTGCCGGACCGGGTCGTCGTCGCCGTGGTTGGCGATAGGGTCGCCGGAGACGGTGAGCGTGACCTTCACCGCTGTCGGCGGCAGTCCTTTCGGTTTGACCGTCACTGTGCCGGTGTAGTCGCCGGCGGCGTCTTTCGGGACCTGCACGCCGATCCAAAGCGGACGCACAAGGCCGGCATCCACCCGGAACACCTTTTCAAACGGCTTGCCGAGCCAGTCGATGCCGGTCAGGTTGAAGCAGGTCATGGCCGAGGCGGGGATGGTCTTTCCCGCCGCATTGCGGAGATCGCCAAGCTCCAGCTCCAAGCCGTTGATTGAGGCGTTGGTGGCGAACACGCCGAGCTGGTAACAGTAGTACTCGTCGGGTTGGGCCTTGCCCGTGAATTCCGCAGTGGGACCGCGCTTGATCCAGCGCAGGGGGATGGTCTCGAACATGCGGACAGGGTGCTTGCGGTCCTCGGGGAAAACAAGGTAAGATCGGTCTGCGGTGGCGGCGAGCAGGTTGCCGATCTCCTCTTTTGCAGCAATGATCTCCATGGGATCGACCCGGTCGAACTCGGTCTTGGCCTGGATCTCGACCAGCTCCGCCCGGGGGAGGCGCTGCCAGTTGCCTCGCGACAGGTCGCCGATCTTATACCGGCTCACTCCCTGGTCGCCGATGATCCCTGCCGCACGCGTCAGCCAGTTGGGGTCGGGGTCTTCGAACGGTTTAAGGTAGGGATCGGTCATGCCCCAGCGGCGCGGGCACCAGCGGAGCTCCACGTAGGGGAGGTAGTAGATCTCGTAGTCGCCCGGCACGGTCGGCGGCTCGAAGGCGATGTCGCCGTATTCCTGCTTGCAGGAGAGGACCACCATGTTCGTCACGAACTTGCCCGTCTTGGCGTCCACGATGCGGATGCCCTTTTTTTCCGGGTGGACGTCGCGGCGTCGCCAGGGGATGTGGGCCCAGACAATGCGGGCGGAATAGCGTGCGGTGGAGTATGCGGCGTCGGCCGTGCCGCCGATTCTGTCACGTCCCTTCTCCACACGGACGATGGCGCGGTGGCGTCCCAGGCCCTTGCGTTTCCAGTCATGCACGGTGTAGCGCACATCCTGGCTGCATTTCTCCACGCCGCGGATGACCTGGCGGAAGATGAGCTGGTCCCCCTTGCCGGGCCAGTAGAAGTTGTCCCGGCGCGATTCCCCCGGCTCGACGGTCGTCCATTTGCTGTCGTCGAAGCCCGGCTTGAGCCAGTCGCCGCCCTGGGCGGGAGCGCATTTCCACCCTGCATCGGTGGCGGCGCGGCTGGCCTGGATGCGGATGCCCGGCTCGGGGCCGGATGCGCGGGCGATGACCGCGACGACGTTCTCGCCCTCCCGTGTGTCGGCCACGGCGCTCAGGGTTCGTTCCAGGAACCCGGCGTAGGAGGTGGGCCAGACACGGGCCTTCAGGGGCACGCGCTGACCATTCACGAACAGGGCCGCATCCACGTTGCGCGTGTAGATGAACACGTGCGTCCGCACCCTGTTTGCGGCGGCCTTGGAAGCTTCGTCGGCGGGCTTTTCCCCGGCTTCGCGGAAGGATCGATTCAGCGCAGCCTCCTCGGCAAGTTTCTTGTCGGGTGATGGCTCGTCGGCCTGGAAGGCGAAGCGGCGGTAGTGGGCCACGTCGTGGAAGTTGGCCACGTTCGGCGCCCAGGTGGAGAGGGTGTCGCGCGGAGTGGTGGCGTGGCGGGAGATGTTGATAGGCCAGCTATCGCCGGGCTTCGGGGTTTTCTGCAGCAGCGCGAGGGGGATCTCCGCCTCCACCAGCCACGAGTCGCGTCGGCGCACGGTCTTGACGGTCCAGCCCTCGGCGGGCCACTGCGCGCCGGCGGCGTTGACGATGAACTGGGTCTTGGGCTGCTTCTCGCCGGGGACGACGTGAATCTCGACGCAATCGTCACGCCATATATCGGCCTTGTTCTTGTCGGATGCGGGGAGGCGTTCGGCGCGGGGCTGGTAGCAGCGCACGGCCACGTAGAGGGCTTTGTCGGTGTAGCCGGCCTGGAAGAAGCTCAGCGCGGTGGTGACGAACTCCCGCCGCGCGGCCTTGATCTCCACGCCGTCCGGCATTACCTGCAGGCCGTCGTCGGCGTTCTGGGCGCGCGCCAGCGGCGCGAAGCCGCTCACCTCCGGCAGCAGCCGCCAGGCGTTCTCATCCAGTTTGCCGTCCACCACGGGGGCTTGTTTCAGGCGATGGCACGGGTAGACCTCCTCGCTGCCCTCGGCGGCCATACTCTTCTGGACGGGCCAGATGGACAGGAGGCCGAAGGAGACGCTGCCGCCCATGTCTTTGGGCGGATATAACTGGAGACAACCTTTCGGGCAGTCTGGTCTGCCTTTGAAGCGGATCGTGGCCTGCCGCCACTCGCCGGTCGGCTCGAAAATGACCGGCTTGGCGTTCCACGACCACTGCCGGCCATCGAGTCCGTCGAGCACGCCGACGCTGGCGGGGGTCTTGGCATCGACTTTGATTTGAAAGCTGAGCGTGTATTCGACACCAGGTTCGATCCCGCCGAAGACCCGGTAGATCTTGAAGTCGCCGCCGGGACGTTTGCGCGTGAGGGTCATGGTGCGGTCGCGCACGAGGAACTCGCCCGTATCCGGCGGGATGCGCACGCAGGCGCCCCAGTGGCTGGGGGATGTGCCGTCTGCGCTTCCGAGCAGGTTTATCGGCCGGTCTTGCGCGCGTAGCATGCCTGTCAGAAAAACCGGGATGAGCATCCACAAGCGGGGGCGGTTCATGATCTCTCCTCCAAGGACCGGACTGATGCGCTTCGCAGGGAAAGGCGCCGATTTTCCTGGGGATTATAGACCGAATTCCCGGTGTGTGCAATGGAATTCGGGTCGGCATGGCATACAGAGGACGGGATTAGATGAAGGCGTCCCTCAGATGCATGAACCAATAGTGGTGCATGGCAGACAGAGGGCTCCTCTTCGCCTTGCGCTCGTCGCTCTTGCGGGCGGAAAGCCACCACCGGCTGGAAAACGTGATATTCGCCCACAGGATGAACAGTTCCATGAGCGTCATCAGCACTCGCAACGGCCTGTCGCCGGTGGACTGTCCTGTGGTTCTCGGCAGATAGCTGACATGAACTTCACGAAAGCGACAGCCCATTCGCTTCGCCTTGACAATGATCTCGGCGTCCACGCCGATGCCGTCGAAGGTGATTTCCATCCGGTCGAGGATCTTGGTCCGGAACAGCTTCACCCAGTTGATGTCACGGAGATTTATGCCGAACATGAGCCGCATGACCATTCGGAAGATCTTGGTGTTGAGCTTGCGGTGGGCCTTGTCTTTGCGGTTGATGCGGTACCCGACGACGACATCGCACTCGGGGATGAGCGTTGTGAATTTCTTGAGGCAGCGGACGTCGAATTGCTGGTCGGCGGGGACGAGGGTGACGAACTCCTGTCGCGCCGAATCGAACCCGGTTTTCTGTGCGGCCCCGAAGCCGCGGTTCCTGGGGTGATGGATGGCCCGGACATTCTTGCTCTGGCTCGCCAGCCGATCGGCGATCTCGCCGGTGCGGTCACGGCTGCCGTCGTTGACAATGATAATCTCGAATTGTCTTGAGATCTCGCTCGCGACGTCTTGACTGGCCTTGACCACCGCCTGGAGGCTCTCCTCTTCATTGAAGGCAGGGATGATGATCGAGAGGCCGTCGAGAACAACAGGCTTTTCGCTGGTGCAGCGGCGATCACGCCGGATGACGGATCGACGAATAGACATTTCTCTTCCTCCTCAACCTCAAAACTGTGTTGCCGACGGGCGGCTCGATGCGAAGCCATATCCGTCGGAGGGGGCTTTACTTTCCGCTTGTTTTCCCCGTATCGACGGGGCCCTGCGGGCCTTTTTCGTTGGAGATCAGGTATACCATCCTGTGCCCCACCTTATGTTCGAGCAGAAGGCGCGGCGGCATCTCGCAGTCCTTTTTGAGCATGGACAGGTACTGATCCTTCACAATGCAGAGGGCCCTCCGGGGCGACTCAAAGAACTGGCGAAACTTTTCTATGCTGAAGTGTTTTGCCCCGCGCTCAAATATCTGGCTTTCTTCGTTCTCAAACATGACAAGCGGTCTGTCTGTATAAAACAGATACGCACCCGTTTGACGGAATGCGATGCCGAAGATGCCGATTGGTTCACCGGGGGCGGCCAGCCTCTTGACTTTGGTGCAGAAGCCACGGGCGGACTTGATGAGGTTGAATTCCGGCATGATGACGCCGACGCGGTAGAGGTGCAATCCCACGCAGAGCACCACAAGCGAGACGAAGGCGGCTCGCGTCTGTTTGCGCAGGATGAACAGGATGGGGATGGCCGCGCCGATCAGGATGGAGGTTATGGGCAGCGCGGTGATGACGATCCGCTCGATGTCAGCGGTATACTTGCCCATGTGCACGAGAACGGCCGGCACGATGGGACCGACCAAACCGACCAGTAAAAGCACTCCAGCGGTCAGGAGGGTAATTGCCGCCATAGTCTTTCGGATTCGGTCGGCCATCGTGCCGGCAATGTAGTCGGCCCATGCCTTGCCCGTGATAAGGGCGACGGCGGGGAGCAGGGGGAGCAGGTATTTTTCCTGCTTGGCGTCGGAGGCCGTAAAGAAGACGAACTGTGCAATCATCCACGATACCAGGAATATCTTCTGCTCTCTGTTTTCTTTCTGACGGATTATATGAACCAAGGCCGGGAAGAGAAAAAGGGCCCACGGCATTGTGAGCCAGAAGACATGGGGCAGATAGAACCAGACGGGCTTTTTGTGGCTCCACGTGTGGAAGAACATGCCGAAGTTGTGCCGGATGACCACCTCGCGAAGGAATGCCCTTCCCCCCGAGAAGCCAACGGCGAGGTACCAGGGAAGGACGATGGCCAGGAAGAGGAGGATGCCAGTGGGAATGTGCATCTCTCGCACACGGCCCCAGTTGCGGGTGAATGTCAGATAGGGGAGAATCACCAGGCCGGGGAGGACAACCCCCAGCGGGCCCTTCGAGAGGACGGCGAGTCCCATCGCCGCGCAAAAGAGGTGGTAGAAGACCCATTTGCGCCGCTCGGCGTGAAAGCCGCAGTAGAAGAACAGGATGGCCAGGGTCGTGAAGGCGGTCAGCGGCATATCGGCCTGAAGCCATCGCGCCTGCCAGAGATACTTGAACGATGTGGCGAGGATGACCGCCGAGAACACCCCCACGGGGGTCCCATACATCCGTCTGCCGAGGGTAAACGTCGCCAACACGCCGATCAATCCCATGACGGCCATAGGCAGCCTGGCGGTAAACTCGGTCACGTCGCCATGAAGGGCTGAGGGGAGGGCGACGAGCCAGTAGGTCATCGGTGGAAGCAGCGCCACATTCTGTCCGTTCATGCGGGGCACGATCCAGTCGCCGGAGCGCACCATCTCGCGGGCGATCTGCGCGAACCGCGGCTCGTCGGGGGCCCAGAAGTCCCGCCCGCCGAGGTTCACGAACAGGAGAGGGGCTGTGACGGCCAGAATCAGAATGAGCGCGGTCCTTCTTCTCACTTCTTTACTTCCTTTTCGGCGCGGTGGGTATCGGACAGGCGAGCCGATGCGCCCTTTGTTCCCTGGGCCTTGCGGTAGCCCCGAACAAAATCGACCATCCCCTGATGCTCCGGATTGCTCGTGTCGAATCCGTATGACACCATTTCGTCAAGGGCCTTCTGGTTCGACCATCCGTCTCTCTCCATCCTGAAGACCGCCGCAAGCAGTCCCGTGCGCGCCGTGCCCGCCAGACAGTGCATGAAGACAGGGCAGTTCTTCGGATCGTCAACAATCTTCAGGAAGCGAGCGATCTCCCCGGGGCGCGGGATACTCACCGGCATGTGCAGGAAGCGGATGCCGCGTTGGGCGGCGAATTCCATTTCGGCCTTGCATTCCGGACGGTCTTCGATGTCCTTCCTGCCGACCAGGCTGAGGATCGTCTTCACCCCATAGTCGCGCTGTAGCTCGCGGAGGTTTGAGACGGCCGGCTGGGAGCCGCGGAGAAGGACCCCCTTCCTCACGACGCCGAATCTTCGCTCCCAGCGATAGTCTTCCTGAAAGATATAGAGGAACAGCGGCACGAGGGCAATTCCCGTGAGGACCACGACATAGGGCCACTTGCGCTTCAGGAGTTGGCCTGCAATACTCATGACGGTTTCTTCTTTAGACCTTCCATCGCTCCATTTATTCGAGGCCGGCGGCCTTCTTCGGCTCCGGGGTCTTCGTGTGGAAACCGTAGGCGTTTAAAAAATCGCGCAACTCCCAGTCGGGCAACGGTTTCGCGTTTGCGGGTTCGCCATCGGCCGGGGCCGTGTTCACGAACAGATACTCCAGATGACCGTACGGAACGACCGTCACGAGCCGGAAGTGCGAACCAAATCGCTCTTCGAATGTTTTCAGCTCTTTGTCCCGTACAACGCAGTAAATCCCTGAATGGGTCTTCACTTTCTGCATGAACTTCCTTGAGCTGATGAAGCTGTCGTTCTGGGGCTGGAGCGACAGGCCCAGGCGGTAGATCCTCGGCACACAGTCCACGATGATCTGCCGTCGCCGCACATAGAAAGAGAGGTTCGGATGCTGCTGGCCAAAACAGGCCACATCGGTAACATCTTTTCGGGCCAGCACGCTCGAAGCGAGGGTGCGCGGGCTTCGGAATTCGAGGAATTCGGGCGAATGAGTGAGAAGAACCAACGTGAGAGTCGCAGGGATCACACACGCGCCCAGCACAAAGGCCGTGCGGCCGGCGGATCGCGCCAGCAGGACACCCAGCACCACAAGAATGCACAGAGTCAAAACACACAGCTTTCGGATCTCCGAGGTCATGCGCAAGACCTCGGGGGCCACGAACACAGCAACAAGAACCAACGAGACACAGAAGGCTGCGCCGATAAGGCACGTTGTGATGCGAACGGGCAGGGGCGGGACCCTCTCGTCCGGGACCGCCATGCCCACGAGCAGGGCCAGGGGCGGCAGCGCGGGGAGAATGTAGGTCGGCAGCTTCGACACCGACAGGGAGAATATGAGGACGATTGCGCCCGCCCAGGCAAGGCAGAGCAGAACGACATCTCGCCGGCTGTCGCGGCGTGAGAAGACGCCCCAAAGGGCTGCGGGGAGGAACAGTGTCCACGGAACAAAGCCCAGCGCCAAGTAACCGATCGTGTAATAGGAGGGATGGGCGTGGTGAATTCCCTTTTGGAAAAAGCCGCCCAGGTTTTCGGTGAGGAAGAAATGCGTGTAGAATTCCGGCCTGACGTAATAGATGGCAACGTGCCACGGCAGCCAGACGGCCAGAAACGCCAGGATTGCCCAGCCGGAGAGAAGGGACGTGAGGCCGCGGATGCCCTTGGTCTTGATCACAAGGATGCCCGCTGGAATCGCCGGCAGCAGAACGGCCTCCGGGCCTTTGGTCAGGGCGCCAAGGGCCATGGCGATGTAGGCCGGAACGAGCCAGCGACGTCCGCGCTCCCACGATAGATACAGAAACCCTATGGCAAGCGTCACAAAGAGCGTGAGCATCATATCCGTGAGGAGTGTTCGGGACAGAGCGAAGAAAAAGGCCGACGTGGAGAGCACGATGGCGGCCCGGAAGGCGGCCCGCTCCCCGACCATGGCGCATCCGAAAAGATAGACGGCGATGACACACAACAGGCCGGACAATGCCGGCACGACCCGTGCGGCGAATTCGTTCAGGCCGAACACCTTCAGAGCGAGGCTCGTCGCCCAGTAGAGGAGAGGCGGCTTGTCCAGGTAGGGTACGTAGTTCAAGTGCGGAACAATGAAATTCCCCGATTCCAGCATTTCCCGGGCGATCTCCGCATATCGGGTTTCATCCGGGTCGTGCAGGCCCTGCGCCCCGAGCCCCGCAAAGAACAGCAGCCCGGCAAAGGCGGTGATAAGCAAGAGTCTTTGGGTGATGGGTCTTTTGTTGTGCAGTTTCATGGCTCCGCGGCAACCTGGGCGGAAGGAATGGACCCCCCCCGATACGCCAGAATAAAATGCCGCACGGCGTTTCGGTGCTTTGTGGACTGCTCGAGCTTGAATGGAATCTGCTCCGCCAGCGCCCGCTCATTCGACCAGCCCAGCCGCTCCATGCCATACACCGCACACATCATGCTCGCGCGGATTTGCCCTTCGGCGCAGTGCACGAGAACCGGATGGTTCGCTGGATCGCCCATGATCTTCAGAAATGCCTTGATGTGTTCCGGGCTCGGAGGTGTGCTGATCGGCAGGTTCACAAACGTGATCCCGTGTTCCTCCGCAAAGGCCTTTTCGGCCTGGCAGTCATAGTCCTCCTTTATCCGTACCGGGCTGCGAAGGTTTACAATCGTCTTCAATCCGTGCTCGGCCTGAATTCGTGCGAGGTCTGCCGCCCTCGGTTGAGCGCTCCGCATCAGCACCCCCGGCGCCACGACGCCGAAGTTCAGGTCTCGCCCACTGCAGATACAGGACAGGGCCAATACCATGGTTGCAGGGATAACCAACGGCAATCCCACTCGCGCGATTGCATTGCGAGTTGCGGTTCGATTTCCGCTCATTCTCGCCTCCCTGGGAAAGTGTCTTGCGACGGACCTCTCATTCATTTGGTTGGAGTATACCCAAAGGCCCATTACCGGAGAGTGACGAAAACATTACGAGGCCCTAATCATCGCCCGTCCTCCCGTTCCCGGCCGGTCCTGCCTCACAGACCGCTCGAAGTCGCCCTCAGAACCGTCGCTGAAACATCACTCCACCGACCTGCTCTTCGGGGGCTATCCACGGCGCCACCTCAAACCCCAGGACCTCTCGTTCGTGCGTCTTGGTCACCGTTCTTCCGATGACATATCCCAGCGCCGAGCCGAAAATCACATCGGAGAGATAATGATCATGGCCATCCAGACGGGAGAAGGCGATAAACGAGCTCAGCAGGTAAAGCGGTATGCCCACGCGCGGGCCATACATTCCGCTGAGCACCGCCGCCGTCGCAAACGAGCTGGACGAGTGCCCCGAAGGAAAGGAGTAGTTCCGGCCATTCGGCCGTGTCCGGCCTACCGCCCCCTTCAGTATCAGCGTGGTCACCCCGTTCAGGATCAGGGCCTCCGCGAGGCGCTTGCTCGTCTCAAGACTCTTTGGGTCATCCGCGAGTTTCGCATAGGTGTAAAACAGCCCCATCACCCCGAAGTGCACCTCGGGTTTCCCGAGTTCATAGCCCACCTCTTCCCACCCCCCGAGGGCGTCATGTTCATCGTAGTACCTCGCCACGGACTGGTCCCAGTTATTGACCGACACGGCCACCAGCCCGCCGGCCCCCCCGAGAACAATCAGGTTATGGGCGATATCCTCTTTCGCCCAAAGCCCCATGATGTCTTCCTTCAGGTTATGCCCCAGGTCTCCCCAGTCCTCCTTGGCGTGTTGTTTCCAGTCCTTCTTGGGCGCCGGCTCGGCAGGCGTTGCTGCGGCGTTTTCGGACTTCTTTTCCTGCTGGATATTCTTCTCTTGCTTGACTTCCTTCTCTTGGTTGACTTTCTTTTCTTGCTTGACTTGCCTTCCTTGCTCGGCTTCCTTTTCCTGCTTGACTTCCTCTACGACTTCCGCAACGGTTTTTGACTCCTTTTTCTCCGGTGCATTGGTGCAGCCCAGCGCCCATACCAAAGGGACACACAGAAGCGCCGTTCTCCATCTCTTGTGCAGCATTCCAATCAACCGTTTCGCCTTTCTGTCGGCATCCGTTGACTCTCCTCTCTAACGCGGCAGCATAACCTTTTCAGCTTAATGTCCAAGGGATTACACAACCATTACAGACACATTACCAAGCTCTAATCCTTGCGAAACTCACAAGTATACACCAATTCAGCTCCACGGTCGAGATATATATTGACATATGACGCCCCTTTGCTTCAAATGGAAATGTGGACTGTCGGGATCGATTCCTTATGGGCAGGTTCTTTCATGCGCGTATTGGTGATCGAGGACAATCTGAAACTGGCCAACGTGATCAAGGTGGGTCTCGAGGAGCGGCACTACTTGGTGGATGTGTGCCACGACGGCGAGGACGGGTTGCACTACGCCTCCACCGAGCCCTACGAGCTGATCATCCTCGATCTCATGCTGCCGAAGGTGGACGGCATGGAAATCCTGCGGTCCGTGCGACAGAGAGGGGTGGACACGCCGGTTCTGATCCTCACCGCCAAAGGCTCGGTCGATGATCGAATCCGCGGCCTGGATTCAGGAGCGGATGAGTACATCGCCAAGCCCTTTGTCTTCGGCGAGCTCATGGCGCGCATCCGCGCTCTGCTCCGCCGGGCCAGGGCCATCGAGCCGATGCGGCTGACCGCCGGCGACATGGTGCTGGACCTCGAAAAGCACGAAGCCATCCGGGCGGGCACGAACGTCAAGTTGACGCCGAAGGAATTCCTGCTGCTGCGCTACTTCATGCAGAATGCCGATCGCGTTCTCACGCGCACAAGCATCGCCGAGCATGTGTGGGACATGAACTTCAGCGGCTTCAGCAATGTCATCGACGTCCGCGTCAATGCCCTTCGGAAAAAAATCGACCATGGTTTCGATGTCCCCCTGATCCACACCGTTCGAGGTGTGGGCTACGTGTTGAGAACCCCGAAATGAAATTCTTCCGCAGCATCCGCTTCCGCCTGGTCGTCCTCTACTGGCTGCTTTCGAACGCCTTGCTGCTTGTCGTCATAGGGATCATGTACTATCGGCTGCACCGTGGCTATGAAAAGATCAGCCATGCCCGCCAGAGGGAAGAGGTCCGTGAATTCGTCGGGGATGCCTATTCGACAAGAGAGGCCCTTGTTCGATTCGCCAAGAAGGACGTCGTTGAAACAAACGACGCCCTCGGCCACCCCTGGCTCTTCTTCTACGCCTGCGACATGGCCGGCAAGGAGATCGCCCGGTCGGACAACGTCCCGCAGGGAAGGATGCTCGCCACACCGGAAGGTCTGGAGGAAGCCAAGTCCACGGGAAAATCTACGGAGATTGTCAAGCACGTGTCCAAATACCCCCTCTTATGCCAGTCCATTCGCACGACCCTCGGCGACGGGACGCCATACATCGCCCAGTTGGCCACATCGCAATGGCGCGAGGTCAAGGGTCTCGAAAACCTGCGCGAGAACATCGGGATCGTTGTCATCGCGTTTGCGTTGCTCTCACTTCTCCTTGGTTTCGCATTGGTCAAATGGAGCTTCGACCCCGTCAAGCGGATCACCAAGACGGCGCAGTCGATCAGCGCGCACGATCTCTCCCGCAGGATTTCTGTCTCGGGCACAGAGAACGAGATCGACGACCTCGCCATGGCCTTCAACGCCATGATCGACCGGCTCGAAGATTCCTTCCACAAAGAAAAACAATTCAGCGCAGACGCCTCGCACGAGCTGAAAACACCCATCACCGCCATGCGGAGCCAGATCGAACTGGCCCTGGAGTCCAATCGGTCCCGGGAGGACTACCAAAAGGTGCTTTCCAGTTGCCTGGAGGAGGTCAACAGCCTCCGGGCCATCGTGGACGCCCTGCTTGCACTGGCTCGGCACGATAGGACCGACACCGCCCCGCCCCGCGAACGAATCCCACTGCGCGAGGTCCTTGAGGAGGTCTGCGACATCGGCCGGAGCATGGCCGAGGAACGGGACCTCTCCTTTGACGCAAAGGACATCGAGACGGATGTGTGCATCCCCGGTAGCCAGCACGACCTCGAACGCCTCTTCCTGAATCTTGTGGAGAACGCTGTCCGATACAACAAACCCGGGGGCCGCGTGAGTGTCGTGGCGCGCATCGAAGACAGCCTGGCCGTGGTGGAAGTAAAAGACACCGGCCTCGGCATCGCCGAGGAAGAGCTGCCGCTTGTCTTCCGGCGCTTCTACCGGGGCAAGCAGGCGCGGTCGGAGGCCGGGGGCGTCGGACTCGGCCTCAGCCTGTGCAAAGCCATCGTGGAGCAGCACGACGGGACGATTTCGGCGCAGAGCCAACCCGGAATAGGAAGCACCTTCACCGTCAAGCTTCCCGCCGCCACTTTTTCCGGTAATGAGGAAACGCCATGAACTACACAAAGACCGAGAAGAAACTGATCGAAGCGATGGAGCAGATGAAAATCATCGACGCCCACGAGCATCTGCCGCCGGAACACGTCCGCACCGATGCAAGGGTGGACGTTCTCGTCCTCTTCGCCCACTACACCAAGACCGACCTCGTCACTGCCGGCCTCGCCGCCAAGGATTATGAGAAGGTCGTGGACTGCGAGCAGCCGTTGAAGGAGCGATGGAAACTGTTCCGCCCCTTCCTGAAAGAGATTCGCTATGGCTCGTATGCCCGGCCGGCCTTCATCGCGGCGAAGGAGTTCTACGGCTGCGGCGACATCACCGACAAGACCTACATGAAGATCACCGAGCGCATGCGCGACATGAACAAGCCCGGCATCTACAAGAAGGTCCTCCGCAAGAAGTGCAGGATCCTCACCGCCCTCACCCAGGCCGGGCGGACCGATTACGACACGAAGCTGCTCACGCCCCTCATGCCCCTCGACACCCACGCGAGGCCCGGCTCGGCCGACGGGGTGGACCAGAAGGCGGACGCGCTGGGCATGAAGGTCGCATCGCTCGACGACTACCTGGCGATGGTCAGGACCGCGCTGGAAAAGCTGAAGACCGAGCGCGTCGTCGGCCTGAAGACCCGGGCGCAAGACACGAGCAACCCCGACCGCAAGGAGGCCGAGGAACTTTTCACCAAGATGATGGACGGCGATGCGAACGCCGGCAACGCGAAACCGCTCTGCGATTTTTTGAAGCATCAACTCTTCGAGCTGTGCGCCGACCTCGACCTCGTCGTCGCGGTGCACGCCGGCATGTGGGGCGACTTCCGGCAGATCGACTCGGAGCACATGATCAACGTCTTCCCCCTCCACCCGCGCACTCGGTTCGACCTGTATCACATGGGCATGCCGTCGGTCCGGCGGACGGGCGTGATCGGCAAGAACAACCCGAACGTCTGGCTGAACCTCTGCTGGACGCACATCATCTCGCCGCAGATGACCCTCTCCGCCCTCGATGAATACATGGACATGGTTCCCATGAACAAGATCATCGGCTTCGGCGGCGACTACGGCCGGCCGGTGGAGAAGGTCTACGGCCATTTGGTCATGGCGCGGGAGAACATCGCCACGGTCCTCGGCCGGCGGGTTGATCGGGGGCTGATGGGCCTGAAGGAGGCCAGGGCGATCGCCCACAAGTGGCTTTACACAAATCCGAAAGAACTCTACCGGCTCGACGTGTGAGGGCGCTTCGCCGGTTCGCTCGGCGCCCTCGGCCCAACGCCGGAGGCGGCCCCGCAGTTGGGGTCTGAAAACGAAGGAGGAACTCCATGACCGCAATCAATCTGCCTGTTCGCTATTGTGAATTGAATCCCCCCGCAGGCATGCCCTGGCGGGAGGAAAACTTCGAACTGAAGGACCTTGTCTGGAAGATCGATCCCGCCGAGGCGGCCCTCGTCATGGTCGATGTCTGGGACATCCACCCGTATCAGTCGCACCTCGAGCGCGGCGCCGAGATCACGGAGAAGCGCATCCTGCCCGTCGTGGAGATGTGCCGCGAGATAGGCATCACTGTCATCCACGCCCCCTCGCCGGGGCAAGCGCCCAAGTATCCGCAGTGGGTGCGATACGCCGGCGACCGCGAGATCGTGGGCGGCGGCGGAGCGTCCGATCCCTGGCCCCCGCCGGAGTTCCGCTCGCGCACGGGCAAATATGCCAAGTTCGCAAAACCGAAATCAAAGCGCCGTGAGAAATGGCTCAAGGAGGAACTGCCGAAGCGCAAGATTATGCCCGTCGTCGAACCGCAGCCCGACGACTTCGTCATCGCCAACGGCGACCAGCTCCAGCGCCTGCTGCACCACCGCAAGATTCTGCACCTCTTCTACACCGGCTTCGCCGCCAACATGTGCGTGCTGCATCGAGACTACGGCATCGTCGCCATGCAGCGGCGCGGCTACAACATCCTCCTCCTTCGCGACTGCACCACGGCCATCGAGAGCGCCAAGACGTTCCCGCAGATGATGCACACGAAGGCGACCGTCTCCATCGTCGAGATGGTCTTCGGCGCGTCCGCGACCTCGGCCGATTTCCTCAAGGCATGCAAGAAGGCCCGAGGCAGGAGGCGGAAATAGGGGCACGCAGATGGGCAAGACGGGTGCCACGCTCAAACTCGTTTGAGCGTGTCTTAGGGTGTAGCAGGAACCCGGCATCCGCACGCTCAAGCAAGCTTGAGCGTGGCACACAACCTGGCAATCCCGGAAAACGCGGGATGGTCCTTCAATGTGAAAGGAAAGCAAGTGACACCATCAAACAAGACGCCCCGAGGGGGACATGTATTCGACCTGGCCGTCGGGGAGACCGTGGAAGTGGCGCTCGACGACGGCAAGGCCCACCAGATCAAGCTGGTCTCCGTGGACGAGCCCCCCTGCGCCGTGCGGGGGGTTATTCGATTCCCGAAGATCACCGTGGACGTGGACGGCGAACAGGCCGACGTCCCGGCCGCGCTCTACCACATGCCCCAGGTGGTGAACGGCGTGCGGATCGGGTGCTCGGTGACACGCGGCGTGGCCGAGGCCGTGGGGCGCAACCAGGATGTGTACGCCCTCGACAAGGACGCCCGCATCCGCTGCTGGGATCCTGACGCGCCCTTGTTTGATGATCCGCCCCTGGTCTATCCCGTGAAGCAGCGATGGTTCGCCTCGATGACGCAGATGGCCAACGAGCGGTGCTTCGTGAATGCGTGCGAATCGCCGCCGAAGAAACCCGATGAGTACGTCTATCACCACTACGGCATGGACTTCGGCGGGCACGACCGTGCCGTGCCGATTGTCGCCGCCCATGCGGGGATCGTCGTCGTTCGCGGGGAGCCCCGGATTTCGACGACTCGGCACGCGTCCCCCGGTATGACCGCGTCGTGGTCCAGGATGAGCAGGGATGGTATTACCTCTACTCCCATCTGGACATGATCGACCCAACGATCGAGCTCGGCCGGCCCATCGAGGCGGGCGATCCCGTGGGCGCACTCGGCAAGGAGGGCTCCTCGGGCGGCTGGGCGCACCTTCATTTCGGCATCAAGTGCATCCAGCCCAGCGGCCGCCTGGGGCAGGTGGAGGGCTATCCCTTCCTCGTGGAGGCCTATCTGCACGAGCACCCCGGCGCGCTGCTTGCCTGCACCCGACCGCACCGCGTGGGGATGGTGGGCGAGGAGATCGAGCTGGACGGCAGCCGGTCGATCTGCGACGGAGGCAAGATCACATCGTACCAGTGGACACTGCAGAACGGCAGCACGGCGGACAGTATCCGAACGACGGTCAAGTACGAGCAGGAGGGGATGTACTCCGAGATGCTCACCGTTGCCGATGATCGGGGCCAGACGGACGTTGATTTCTGCGTGGTGCAGATTCTACCCCAAGACGGCGATCCCGCGAGGACCCCGCCCGCGATGCACCTGACGTATTATCCCACGGACCACATCCTCCCCGGCCAGCCCATCGCGT
>JAADGH010000134.1 GCA_013152475.1 Planctomycetota bacterium | reverse complement strand
CAGAGAGGCGATTCCGGCTCTTGAAGGCGAAACCTTCGATGCACCAGAGGAATGGCCTGTTGTTTCCTTTGATGAATTGACATGCTTGGTGACGAGTGGGTCGCGGGGTTGGGCGAAGTACTACTCGACCGAAGGTCCGCTTTTCATACGTGCTCAGAACATCAACGCCGACTGGCTTGACCTTGCGGACGCAGCCCATGTGTCACCACCGACCAGCGCCGAAGGTGCACGAACGCAGGTGGAACCATCTGACCTGCTGATCACGATCACCGGCGCGAACGTGACGAAATCCGCGTGGGTGACAGAAGACATCGGCGAGGCATACGTAAGTCAGCACGTCGCGTTGGTGCGGCCGGTGTTGCCTGACCTCGCACCATACCTCTATCTCTGGGTAATCAGTCGGGAGCACGGCCGCCGCAAACTTGAACGCAATGCTTACGGGGCAGGGAAACCCGGGCTGAATCTGACTCAGATCCGAGAAATGCCGGTTGCGCTGCCGTCACTCGCCGAACAGCAAGAGATCGTCCGGCGCGTGCGGGCGTTGTTCGCGTTGGCGGATTCGATTGAGCAGCGGGTGCAAGCGGCGACGAAACAGGCCGAGGCGCTGACGCAGAGCGTTTTGGCGAGGGCGTTCCGGGGTGAACTCGTGCCCACCGAGGCCGACATCGCCCGCGCCGAGGGCCGGGACTACGAATCGGCCGAGCAACTCCTCGCCCGCATCCAGCAAGAATCGGCCAAGAAGAAATCGGTGAAGAGACGGGCCAAGCGTCCGACGGGGGCCGGCAAATGACGCCACGCAGAAAAAGCCGGCGAGGGCCGAAGCGCATCTCGGCGCAGCAGATCACCGGGCAACAAGGGGTCAACTTCGTAGAAGGGGTCGTTCTGGCAATGGGATTCGGCTGGCATCCGACGAACCAAGCGTTGGAAGCGGGCATCGACGGGATCATCGAGATTCGCGACCCGGAAACGGGTGAGGCGACGAACAACATCATCCAGGTACAGGTGAAGGCCACGAATCGGCGCTGGGTCTACGAGAGCAAAGTCGAGTTTACCTACCGATGTGAGCCGCGAGACATCGATTACTGGATGCGGAGCAATACGCCGGTGGTTCTGGTGGCCGTGCGCCCCGACGGTGGCGAGGGGTACTGGGCCAATGTCAAGGAGACCTTTGTTGACCCGAAACGGCGGAAGGACGGGTTTCTGCGGTTCGAGAAGGCGACGCAGCGATTCGATGCATCGGCCGCATCGTCACTGATGAAACTGGCTGTTCCGAGGGACACTGGCCCGTACATGCCAGCCACGCCGCACGGGGAGACGCTGGTCTCGAACTTGCTTGAAGTCAAGAGTTTCCCGCCGAACATCTACGTTGCGTCGACGGAGTACCGCGACCCTCAGGAAATATTCGACTGGGCCAAGTCTCACGACGTTCAGTTGCCGTCTGGATGGTTGTTGACCGAGAAATCTATCCGGTCTGTGCACGATCTGCGGGAACAGCCCTGGGTGGACCTGGTGGACCGGGGCTCCGTGGAGCGCTTCGACCTCAACGAATGGTCCGACTCCGACGATACCGACCGGCAGCGCGAATTCGTCTGGCTGATGAACAAGGTCTTGCAGGAGGACATGCGGCTGCGCCACTTATGGCGGTCACGGGATGAAAAATGCTTCTATTTCCCTGCGAAACGCGATGACGAAGGAAACCTTCTTCCTCGCTATTTCGGCTATCAGGGCCTGCAGAACAGGACCTCACGAGAAGTGGCGTCGGTTCACCATCATCCGGAGACCAAGGAATTCGTTTACTGCCGCCACAGTGCAATGAAATGCTCATTCGTGCAGGTTGCCGGGCAGTGGTTCCTGGCGATTACGCCGCACTACCTGTACACGACGGACGGCAATGTTCCGTATTCTTACGGTGAAGAATTGCTTTCCGGCATGAAGCGGATGGAGCTGCAAGAGGCTGTCCTCGGCCAAGTTGTCATGTGGGCGAGAAAGCTCACGCAATCTCGGACGCTGTTTGATGGCAACAAGGCCCATCCCTTCATTGTCTTTGGTGAACTGTTCAGAGCTTCCTGCGAGCGAGGGGTGGATGACGATGCGTGGTTACGCACTGATGCGGTGCAGAGCGATGATGACGGGGACGACGAGTCCGCAGACTGGGGGTTATTCTGATGAACAGCACAAGCTTCATTGATGAAGTGGATGTTGAGCTGGAATTCGCCGGTAGCGGGCGACATGTGGACATACGCTTCGGCATCCTCAACCATGGTGTCTTGGATGGCGACGAACGACAGAAGGCATGGGAAATCAAGATCGGGATCATCGGGACAGTCGGCCTGATCGACGGATTCCTTGTATGGCTCAATAAGTGCGGGGACGGGGTGGACGCTAAGGAAAGCAACAGGCCGAACCTCTTCCCTCGGTTCCCTGGTTTCGGTGAGGACTCACCGTTCAACGCTTGCTGGACTTGCGATGCGCGATCCAGGCGCGGACTTTCGTCGGCTGACATTGCAGGCCTCGGGCGGCTGGGGACACCCGGTGAGATCGTCAAGGGGGCGGTTCGTCTTTACTTGGCGGAGATTGAGTATCTGGTCAACGAGACGAGACCGGATGTCATCTTCTGCATCGTGCCGGATGAACTTAGCGAACAGCTTGACCGGGCGGCAGAACTCGCGAGGCCCCTGGCTCAACGGGCTGACGACGAGGACGACGACACTTCAGGGAAGACTTATCGGCACGACTTTCACCATTGCCTGAAGGCGGAGGCGATGCGCTATCAGACGCCCATCCAGCTTACCCTCCCTTCGACTTTCGAGATGGGAACCCGAGGGAAGGCCACCAAACGGAAGCGGCCAAGGCGGCGGAAGAAGGATCGCCAGCTCCAGGACCCGGCCACACGTGCGTGGAACCTCTTCACGGCGATGTACTACAAGGCTGGCGGAGCGCCGTGGCGTCTGGTTCGAGACGCAAGCGACTACACGACCTGCTACATCGGCGTGAGCTTCTACAAGAGCCTCGATGAGCAGACCGTCATGACCAGCATCGCCCAGGTGTTCAACGAGCGGGGCGAGGGCATCGTCGTCCGGGGCGGGCAAGCCAGGCTGTCCAAGAAAGATAGGACACCTCATCTGACCGCTGAAGATTCGGCCAAGATTCTGGTGCAGGCTTTGCAGCGGTATCGGGCTGAACACGGGAACATGCCCGCGAGGGTGGTTCTCCACAAGAGCTCGTACTTCGTCCCCGATGAACTGGATGGTTTCCGAAGCGCCCTTCAGCAAGAGCGTGTGGGTATGGCCGACATGCTCAGCCTGCGCCCGAGCCACATCCGGCTGTTCCGCATGGGGCAGTACCCTGTCCTTCGCGGCACGCATCTTCCTCTGGGCCCCACGACGCATCTGCTTTACACGCGGGGTAGCGTCCCCTTTTTCGAGACCTATCCCGGCATGTACGTCCCAAGGGCGCTTCAGATAGAGATGGAGGCCTGCGAGCAATCCCCGGACATGCTGTGCCGAGAGGTCCTGGCACTGACGAAGATGAACTGGAACAGCACGGAATTCGACATGCGCGATCCGGTGACCATACACGCCGCCCGCAGGGTCGGTGACATCATGAAGTATGTTCCCCTTAATGCGCCTCCCGACCAGATCGCCCGGCGGTACAGCTTCTACATGTGAAAACGAGCACACGGATGAACGAGGAAAGAAAGGAACCGATGCCCGCGCTGGGCGACGTGCTCAAGGCCCTGGCCGTCGAGATCGCGAACTGGGCGGCTGGGTTGGGTATTGAGCTGACGTACACCAACCCGGTGCTGGATGACCAAGGCAGCATTGAGTGGGCGGCCCGGCTACGAGAGGCCAGCGACTGGGCGATGAGAACGGCGGTATCTCTCCTGACGGCGCAGGGCAAGACCGATCAGATCGAAGACCTGAAGCGCCGAATCGAGGAGTTGTGCGCAGCCGCCGACGCTTACGAGCAAAGGCTCGATGCGATGGAGGACCAACGCCGCGTCCATGTCGAGGGGATTGTCGCTCGGTACATGCAGGCGTTTGGCGATGACGATCCTGATGCCGCCCGGCTGTGGCGTCTCTGTCAGGGTATCCAGCGCGTCTGGACGTTGGGGTTCAGCGACAACGCGCCGGAGACACCCGAGGATTTCGCTGAGGCCATTGACCGGGCTTGGTTCGAGGAAGACGGGGCCAAGCGCAAGGCCCAGGCCGAGATGCAGCGCCAAGCCCGGGAACTGGCCGAGCACCTGCGAGTGCTGGCGGGCGTCGAGATCGAGAAGCCGGCGGTTCAGCAGATCGCCAGCGGCGAGAAGAAGACGGACACCAAGAA
>JAADGH010000097.1 GCA_013152475.1 Planctomycetota bacterium | reverse complement strand
TTTCTCGTTCCGAGGCTCTGCCTCGGAACGGGTCATCCGTCAGGCTCTGCCTGACTCCTTTCGCAGCAAAGAGGCGGCGCCGAACGGTTATGCCGTCCCGAGGCGCCTCGCGATGACACGGTAAAGGTTATGGGGAAACTCCTCCAGGGCTATCGGTTGACAACGCCGGGAGAGATCCATAGACTTTTGCGATGGATCGGGTCAGTTTCGTGAACGGTTCGTTCGCTTTGGTGGAGGCTTACATGAAAAGGACATGTACGGTGTTGATACTGCTCGCTCGTTTCGCATTTGCCCAGGCAAACATCGCCCCTGTGCCGGAAGACCAGGCTGCAACTTGGATAGACCATCTTGTCCCGCTCCCCCATGAAATATCAATCACGCAAAAGGTCACCATCCCGCCGGGAGACATTTCCATTCGACTTCGGCAGGACGCCGGGGACATCGAGAAGCAGTCCCTGACGGAGCTGAAGGACCTGCTCCGGACAATGGCGGGGGGCGCCCCGAGCGGGACAAAATTCGAGATACTCATCGGCGTACTGGATGAGGCCGGGCAAGTCGAGGGGGTCGCCGTGGACTGTGCCGCGCGGCTCAAGGAACTCCCCAACAGGGACCAGGCCTATCTCATCCAGCCCGTGGGACAGAGCAAGCTGGTGGTCGCGGCGCTCGACCCAAAGGGCGTCTACTACGGCGTGCAGACGCTCATCCAGCTCCTCGGTCCGGGGAGTACAAGAGACGAGATCGCCATCCCGCTCGCATCGGTCGTTGACTGGCCGGACATGGACGAGCGGGGGCTCTGGAATTTCGACTTGGACCTCATCCCGTGGATTGCCTCTTTGAAACTCAACTTCGCGAAAGTGCCGACCTCGGCGGGGAAGATCGAAAAGGGCAAGCCCGTGCGCCCCTCGATCTCGCGCACGAAGAAGTTTCCTAACGTGTTGAAAGCCGGGCAAGTGCGCGCGCTCAAGGCCGTCCCGAACGTGTCTCACCTGAACTACATCGGCGCCAAACACGGCGGGTACAAGGCCTACCCCGACTTGGCGGGGAAAGGCGACGCCGCTGTGCCCAATGTCTGGTACAAACCGCGCCGCATCCGGGTGCCGTGCGCCGCTTGCCCCGCTCTGAAGAGGATCATCGCCGAGTATATGGCCGCCCTTGCGTCGAAGGGCGCGCAGGAGATCAGTGTCTGGCTGTCGGAGTTCCAGGGACAGTGCCAGTGCCCCACCTGCCTGGAGGCGGGACAGCTCCGCATGGAGACAAAGGCCGCCGTGGACGGCTGGCGCGAGGCGCGGAAGCAGTATCCGAATCTCGTTCTTCGTATCTTCTACTGCTTTGGCGGCAAGTCGCTTGAGGACACGTATCAGGTTCTCATGGAACTGCCCCCCGAGGTGAAGATCGAGCGATGCTATGGCATCTACGGCGACGCATTCAACAAGGCGGCCGCTGAGGGACGCTGGCTGGCCACCTATGCCGGCCCGCCGCTGACCCGCGGCGAATATTCGGGCATGCGCTTCTACGGCGGCAGCCGCACGAAGGAATACATTCACAATGTGCACAAGTGCAAGTGGAAGGGTGTCTACAGCATCAACTACGTCTACTCCACAGGCGCATACCAGCGGGAGCTTTTTGACTTCCACGTCAGCGCCCTGGCCGAATGGACATGGAACCTGAACGGGCGCAGCCTGAAGGACTTTGCCAGGGCATGGGCTACGCGGGCGGGATACCGCCAGCCGGAGAAGGTGGCGAGTTGGATCGAACTCATGGACCCGGTTGAAGAGGTATACGAGAACCCATTGCGCTCGCGGAGCTGGGCCAAGGTGCCCGACCTGATTAAGACCCGCCAGGCGCTCCGGACCGCCCAAGGGTTTTTCGGCGGGATTCTCAACGCCAAACGGATGGGCAAGCAACTCTCCACGTGCGAGCAGGCCCTGGCCATTGCCAAAGGCATGAAAACCGAAGAGTTGATCCTCGAAACGCAATACGTCGCCGCGTTCATCCGTCTGCTGAAGGCTATGAACACGTTGCAGGCCCAAGCCGCCGAAAACCAATCCCGCGAACGTTTGGATGCGACCTTGGCCGAGTTTCGCCGCGCCGCGCGGGACATGATCGAGGCCATGAATCGAAAAACCGATTTGCTCAAAGCCGAACCGAAATCCTTCGCGGAGAAGATCAAGAAGACCCACACCGATCTCTGGAAGGACCGGATCGACAGCATTGCATCCGCCGTGTCGGAGCTCAAGTAGGGGAAATCAAAATCGGGGACAGTATATTCTATTAACTCGACATTTTCCGGGGGTTCGGTTTGCCGAAATTGCAGGCGTGCGGAATACTCATCAAGGACAAGGACAGTTTGGGTACGGAAAGATTATTTTCGTCTTAAATAGTATACTGTCCCCGATTTTCACTACGCCAGCGTTTTTCGGATGGCGGTGCGCCAGCCGTCGAGGTGGCGCTCACGGTCAGCGGGGGACATGGCTGGCTCGAAGATGTGATCGACCCGCCGGCGCTTCTCGATCTCGGCGGGGTCCTTCCACAATCCCACCTGGAGCCCCGCCAGAAATCCCGCGCCGAGGGATGTGGTCTCGATGTTCGCCGGACGATTGACCGGCAGGTTCAGGATGTCGGCCTGGAACTGCATGAGGTGATCGTTGGCGCACGCACCGCCATCGACCCGGAGCTCCGGCATCGGCTCGGCAATATCCTGCCGGGCGGCGGTGATGAGGTCGTGCGTCTGGTAGGCGATGCTCTCAAGCGCAGCGCGGACGATGTGCGCCGGTCGCGTGCCGCGGGTAATGCCGACGATCGTGCCGCGCGCCTCGGCGTCCCAGTACGGCGCACCCAGTCCGACGAAGGCCGGGACCATGTAGACCCCTTCGGTGTGTGACACCGAACGGGCCATGTCCTCCGACTCGGCAGCGGAGGTGACGAACCCGATCTCATCGCGCAGCCACTGGATGGCCGCACCCGCGACGAACACGGACCCTTCCAGGGCGAAGGTCGGCTCGCCTCTCGGTCCGCATGCGAGGGTGGTCAGTAGACCGGCCGACGACTCGACAAACCGATCGCCGGTATTGGCCAGGAAAAAGCACCCGGTGCCATACGTGTTCTTGGCCAGGCCGGGATGAAATCCACTCTGTCCGAAGAGGGCGGCCTGTTGGTCGCCGGCGATCCCCGCGATGGGAATCTCGACGCCGACCAATGCGGCATCGGTAACACCAAACTCGGCGGCCGATGGGAGGACGTCCGGCAGGATGGCCCCAGGGATTTCAAGTGCCGACAAAAGGTCGCCGTCCCACTCGCGCTTGCGGATGTTGAAGACCATCGTGCGGGAGGCGTTGGTAAAGTCCGTGGCATGCGACTTCCTGCCGGTCAGGTTCCAGAGGAGCCAGGTGTCCACCGTGCCGAAGGCCAGGTCTCCGGACTCGGCCCGGGCCCGTGCGCCGGGGGCATTATCGAGGAGCCACTTGATTTTGGTGGCGGAGAAGTAGGGGTCGATGACGAGGCCGGTTTTTTCCTTGACCGATTTTTCCATGCCCCGCTCCCGGAGTTCCCGGCAGAGGGGCGTGGTGCGGCGGCACTGCCAGACGATGGCGTTATGGATGGGGCGGCCGGTGGTGCGGTCCCAGAGGATTGTGGTCTCGCGCTGGTTGGTGATGCCGATGCTGGCGATGTTTTCCGGGCCGACGGCATCAGCGGCTTGGCGCAGGTGCTGGAGGGTGACGTTCCATATCTCGGCGGGGTCATGCTCGACCCATCCGGGCCGGGGGTAATGCTGGGCAATCTCCTGGTAGAAGCTGTGCGCGGGATGGGCCTCCGGGTCGAAAAGGGTGGTTGTAATCCCGGTGGTTCCGGCGTCGATGGCGAGGATATATCGGCTCATTTGGGCGTGATTTCCCTCCTCGGAAAGGGCAATGTTCCACGTGGAACATTGCATGGCTCAGGGGGTCGGATCGCGAGTGTTCCACGTGGAACATCGGGCGTGTCAGGCCTCCTTGATGCACCCCATGATACGCTCGAAATCGTCCGTGTTGTAGTAGTCGATGATGATCTTTCCCTTGCCCTTTTTATCCACAATCTGCACCTTCGTCCCGAGCCGCAGCCGCAGCTCCTCCTCCAGGTCGCGGACGTGCGCGTCCTTGAGCGGGGGTTTCTTCCGACCCTTGGCCCGCTTCTTTCCCCCGCCGCAGATCCGCTCCGTCTCGCGCACGGAAAGATCCCGCTTGATGATCAATTTGCAGATACCGATCTGTCGCCTTGCATCAGCCAAGCTGAGCAGCGCCTTGGCATGGCTCATGGAAATGCCCCCCGCCGATACCAGCTCCTGCACCTCCGGCGGAAGCTCCAGCAGCCGGATGATATTCGTCACCGTCGATCGGTCCTGCCCCACCCGCCGCGCCGTCTCCTCCTGGGTCAGGTGGAAGTTGTCGGTTAACTGCCGGAAGGCCCGGGCCTTCTCTATCGGGTTTAGATCCTCCCGCTGGATGTTTTCGATGAGCGCCAGCTCAAGCATCTTCTCGTCGTTCACGTCCCGCACCACCGCCGGGACCTCCGCCATGCCCAACTGCTGGGCCGCCCGGAACCGCCGCTCGCCGGTGACCAGCTCGTACCCACCGGTCGAGGGCCGGACGGTGATCGGCTGAAGGATGCCGTTCTCCTGAATCGACTCGATCAGCCCCTCCAGCCCGGCGGGGTCGATCGCCTCCCGGGGCTGAAAGGGATTCGGCGCGATCTGGTCCATGGGCAGATTCAGCACCTCGCCCCCCGCCGTCGTGTCGCCGCCCATGAGCGAGTCCAGCCCACGTCCAAGTTTGCCATCAGATGCCATGGATGATTACCTCCCGGGCCAGTTCCATGTAGGCCCTTGCTCCTCGTGATCGAATGTCATAATCGAAAATGGATTTTCCAAAACTCGGCGCCTCGCCGAGCGCTGTGTCCCGGGGAATCTTGATGCGATAGACCTGTGCGGGAAAGTGGCCTTCGACCTCTCCGATTACCTCCTTCGCCAGGCCGCTATCGGGGTCATACATCGTGAAGAGAATCCCCTCGACCCGGAGCGCCTGGCCGTCGCGCGAAGGGGTGTTGTTAATCGTGGTCAGGATATGGCTCAGCCCCTCCATCGCATAGTACTCGCACTGGATCGGGATGATGACGCCGGTGCTTGCACGGAGGGCATTGCGGGTAAGCAGACCGACCGACGGCGGACAGTCGATGAGGATGAAGTCGTAGTCGGACTCGAGTTGTTCGATGATGGGGACGAGTTTCAGCTCGGGTGCTCGATCGGTCGCAAGCGTCTGCTCCAGGTTTACCAGGGCCGGTGACGCGGCCAGGAGAGCCAGGTGATCCAGCACGTCTTTTGCCAGCGCCGCCCCGACACGGCCAGGGTTTAAAAGGACATGGAAGGTGCCGAGAATTTTGTGCTTGTTCAGGCCGAGTCCGGATGTGGTGTTGGCCTGGGGGTCGATGTCGATGAGAAGACATTGGCGGCCGGCGAGTGCGAGTGCTGCGGCCAGATTCATCGCCGTGGTGGTTTTTCCGACGCCGCCTTTTTGGTTTGCGATTGCAATGATCCTCGCCATGGTTGAATATACCTTCGAGCCTGTAGGAAAACAGAGCGTTTGTGGCCGCCCCCTTCCTGGGTGCGGTCGTTGCGTAGGCATAGGGCCTGCGACTACATTTCTCCTTAGATGAAAACACGCCACTGAATTATAGCGCAGGCGGTGGGACATGCAACAAGAAAAATCGGGGCGCAAAGCAGTTTTTTGCCGAGTCTCGTCCAAGCCGTACAAGGGAAAATTTCGGCAGCGCAAGCATTGTGAAATTATTCACAATATCACCTCGGTGCATAGGGGGGACCGGCCTTGCGGCGCAGGGCGTCCGAGGGGCACAACATTCGTAATTGTGTAATACCGTCCGCCGACGGCGCTGCGCATGTGGATGCGGCTGCGGTGGATTCCTTGCCCGCAGCGGATGTGCGGGCATTAACGATGGCAGCAGTTTCCCCACAACTCGCACTGTGTGATGAGATTGCCTGCCTGTGCGTCGCACGCAAACAGGCTTCGTCGTCACGCGAAGCGCACGACTCCTCGCGATGATAGTATGAAAGCGCGCCCCTCGATCGTAGGATGCGATTTTACCCGCGCCGCCATTTGCCGCCTCCGGCCTTGCGCCGTGTTTCCTTCCCCAGTATTCCCCACGTCCCGGTGTTCTTAAATGCGAAGGCTCTCCCCGAACCGGAATTGGCGTTGACATTGCCGCACCCTTGCCGTAGATTCAGGGCGTTTAACGGCTGGAGATGAAGTGCGAAAGAGTGATCCACACAAGATGCGCATGGCTTGTCGTTTCCGGTTCTTCTTGCTTCTCATCCTTCCGTTCGGTCTGTCCAGCCCCTCTTGCGGACAGGACAGCGGCATCAGCCCCAAGGCCCTCCTCATTGAGGCGATGGATGCCGCCCGGGGAATTCCCCGGAAGAAGGGCTACGGCGACTGGAAAGCGCCTCTGCTCCTCCTCCGCATGGGGGAAACCATGCAGATGCACGGGATGGAAGATGAAGCGGCCGATGCCTACAGGGAGTGCCAGGCCCTTAACGCAAAGTCGGAGTTCGACGCCGTCCGTGACGAAATCGCCGCCGTGCTCTGCCGAGACCTGACGCTCCTGGGGCGCACGGATGAGGCGCTGGCTCTCGCCGGAGCAATCACGTTCCGCAACTACTCCGCCATCGGCCGATATTTGATCGCCCGGACCGCGCTGGAGGTGGGTGACGCCGCTGCGGCCGAGCAAGCCATCCGCGACGCCCCGGCTCTGAACCGGTCGGCCAAGGCAAGGCCCGATAAACGGGTCGAGATGTGGACGCGCGCCTTCGTGCGTCTGGCCGTTCGCATGAAGAAGCCCGACCTCGCCCGCGCGCTGGCCGATACCATGCACTATGAACCGTGGCGGTCTGGAGGGTACAGCGGCATCGCCGTCGCCATGGCCAAGGCTGGGCAGGTCGCCCATGCACTAAAGACCGCCGGGGAGATCCCCGATCCCTACATGGCCGTCCTCGGCTGCTCGCGTCTGGCTGCTGTTCTTGCGAAGGATGCCGACGGGCTGCCGCAGGCGCTCGATGCCCTGAACACAGCAGCCGATAAGATCAAGAACGAAGCGGAACAAGGCTACGCCCTTCTCTTCGCCGTGCGGCGGCTGAGTTCTGCGGGCCTCGCCGAGGAGGCGGAGCAAATCGCGGCCAAGGTGAAAGCCCCGTGCCTGGCGGCCCGCACACGATGTGAGTTGGTGACAGAAGAAACGTTTGATGATGCCACCAAAGCGATTGCCGTCTGCCCCGAAGGAGACCGGCCCTTGCTTTGGGAAGTGCTGGCCATCTCTGCGGGCAGGAGGAAGCTCGGCGATTGTGCGAGGAATGCAGCCAGGCACATCGGCCGGCCGTGGCAGCGCCTCCGGGCCCTGTGCTCCGCTGCGGGGGCGCTGGCGAAGGTGGGATCTGCCGCTGATGCAAAACGCCTCCTCGGCTCGGCGGCGGAATGCGTGGGGCAGATCGACCAGCCCGGCTGGCGCTTCGCCGCGCACATCCGCCTGGCTATCGTGTACGGCGATGTTGGATCGACCGAAACGGCTGCGCAACACCTGCAATATGCGAAGAAGGAACTTTCGCACGTCAAGGACACCGAGGTCCGCGACGCCCTGTCGCCCCGGCTTGTCGAGGCGATGCTTTTCCTCGGCCACAAAGAGGATGCCCGGGCTGCGATCATGGAAACTCTTCGGGACAGTCTGTCTCCGCAGGTTCGCGGTCGGCTGCTGCCCATGCTCGTGCAGGCCGGCGATCCCGCCGGTGCGCTCGCCCGAAACAAGAAGAGGCGGCTGTCGAACGGTTATGCCCGGCAATTGCTTGCGTTCCGCCTGGCGGAGGTGGGCAAGGTGCAGGAAGCCGTCGAGTATGCCCGCGCGCTGCCCGCGGAGATCAAGGCAAATGCCCTGGTGGACATCGCCCGCGCCTTGGCGCCGGAGCACGCTGCGACGCCTGCCGCCGAAAGGGCCGTTGGCGTCACGCTGCACGGGAGCTGGGGCGGGTGGTTCCCCCGGCTGGAGCGGATGGGGGTGCGCTGGGAGATCATGCCCTTTTTCGAGCCGTACGAGATCGGCGCCGAGGGGCTGAGAGCGAAGTACATCGCCCTCGGCTATCCCGGCACGGGGGGGCACTTCGATCACACATCGGCCGTCGGCGTCGAGTCGATTCGCGATTACGTATATTCAGGCGGGGGCTTCATGGGCATCTGCGCGGGGCAGTACCTGGCGACAAAGGGCGACCTGGCCACCTGCGGCACGGATTACCTGCGCGGCCAGGGCCCGCACCAGGTGCAGATACGAAAGGATCATCTCATCTCCCTCGGTCTTCCGCCGGTCATCGTTATCAATCGCCGCAACGGCGGGATGATGGTCCCGAAGCCGGGGTGCGAGGTGATCGGCTGGTACGACAAGGTGGACCGTTACGCGGCGCTGATCGCGGAGCAGGTCGGCCGCGGCCGGGTGGTGGCCTTCAGTCCCCACCCCGAGGGAAGCTCCGGCTTCATTCCCCGCGACTGTCTCTCCATCAGCGCGCTGGACTGGGCCATGACAGGATTGCCATGAAACGAATTGCTCTTCTTCTGTTGATCGTCTCTCTGTCATGGGTTGCTCTCGCCGCCCAGCCGACGGTGTGCGTTCTCGATGGCCCGGACATCCTGCCCATGAAGGACAGCTTGAAGCGAATCAAGCAGCCTTTCACCGTGCTGGAAAAATTGGATGCCGGCGAACTGGGCAAGCATCGAGTGCTTATCGTCTGCGGGACGAAGCCCCCTGTGGACGAGCGGGGTAAAGAGATCATAGAGGGCTTCCTGAAAAACGGCGGACACGTTCTCGCCATCGGCGGCGGTGCGACGTGCATGATGCAGCACAGGCTCTTCGACGCCGAGGGCTACTACCTCACCGGCACGACCGTTCATATGACCGTGTTCCATGGCTATCACCGCCTGACCTTCGGCTACCCCGGCGTGAAGCCCTTCGACGGGTGGAAGTCGGGCGTGCCGAACCTGCTCCGCGCCACGGAGGGCCCGCTCATGATCCTCGGCCCGAAGGCGACGTCGATCTTGGGCTACGACAGCGGCGGTCTCTACTCCGCCGCTGCGTTTCAGCGCGTCGGCCAGGGCCTGCTCCTGCTCATCGGCCCCGACCCCCAGGGAGGGAATGCCTACTACGAGCTGGAGAAGCCGAGGCTCGAACCCGGCAGCAAGCTGCAGACAGAACGCATGCTCGCCAACGCGATTGCGTTCCTGCTGGACCCCCACACCAACCTCATTCCCAATTCGGGATTCGAGGAGAACACGGAGCCCACCGCCTGGCAGAGCAACTGGCTGATCCTCCTCCGAGATGGCGCGACCAAGCAATGGCGCCGCGACGGTGCGCCGGAGGGCAGGGTCTTCCTCAAGCTCGTATGCCCGCAGGCCAAGAGCATGGCGATCGCTCAGCCGTACCGGCCGATCGTCGTCGAGCGGGGGAGGTCATACGAGTTCCGCTGCATGTACAAAGCCACCATCCCCTGGGAGTTCGGTTTCAGTTTGCTGAAAGGCAAGCGGCCTTCACGCAAGCCGGAATCGATGCGGCCCCTGTCCGTGCAGCCATCGTCGGAGTGGAAGCGCTTCATGACCCGCGTGTCAGTCCCCCCCGATGTGTCATACCTCAAACCTGTGGCGACGCTTCGGGGCAAAGGGGAACTTTGTCTCGATGACGTAACGCTGCGGCAGGATAATTAGGGGACAGTATACTATTTAAGATGAAAATAATCCTTTCCCGCCCAAACTCTCCTTGTCCTTGAGGAATATACCGCACGCCCGCAATTTCGACAAGCCAAAACCTCAGAAAATACTGGGTCAATAGAATATACTGTCACCGATTTGTCCTTTTTGCTCTTGATTTGGCTTCTATCCACATGTATGTTTGGGGGAAGGATGTAACGATATGTCTCGCGGTCTGGGGGGGCGTGAAGGATTATCCCGAGGAGATGCCGATGATGCGCAAACTCACCTTGGTTGTCACCGTTGCTGCGCTGTCATTTACGGAGTGTCAATGCGCCAAGAGAGACCCCGCTAACCTGGCCGCGCTGGATATCGCCATGATGAAGGCGGTTACAACCGGAGATGCCGCCAAAGTAAAGGAGCTGCTTGACCAGGGGGCGCGGGTCGGTGTCAGAGGTCTGCAGGGCATGACCCTCCTGCATATCGCGGCGTTTCAAGGGCGCAAGGAGATCATCGAGATACTGATCGCCAATGGAGCGAAGATCAATGGGGAGGACAATGCCGGCAACCGTCCCCTCCACATGGCTGCGGAACAGGATCGAAAGGACGTTGTGGAGCTTCTGCTGGGCAAAGGAGCGGACGTGAACGCAAAGAACCGCAGCGGCATCACTCCACTGGACCACGCAATAAGGCTCAAGCGCGGGGACATGGCTGAGTTTCTGCGCAAGCACGGTGGAAAATCGGGAAGGGAGATCAAGTAGCAGCGCATGGTGGCTGAATCCGCCACACGTCCATCCTGCGTCACAACGTCACATCCCCACAATATGTCTCCCAATCCTCCCGCATCCGGTCCATTCTGTACGTCACTGCCGGACGGCTTAGCCTCACGGCTTCGGACTTCAGATAGCCTTTCGCCAGCATCCCGGCGACCTGCTCGTCCACCCGACCTCGTTCAGACAGAAATTCGGTCCAATCGACTTTGAATGTCGTCTGGTCTGCCGGTGTCCAGGCGTTCTTTCGGTCCTCCAGGAAATCGCTCAGGTTGGTGTCGCTGAGAGACATGGGGTGCTCGATGTTCCCGTTGGTCGTATAGAAGGCGTCGTGCTTGCGACCCCACGGGTCTGCCGTTCCTCGTCATTCGGGCGGCGTAGAAGGCGAGGGTTCCGGGTGGTGACCATTTGGCCAAATGTAGTGATGAGGATTTAGCCGTGTCATTCCCGCGTAAGCGGGAATGACGGAGGTCAGATATCGACCCACCACACTTGGCTAATAAATAGTTACTCCGGGTGTAATGCGTTTGTTTCTTCGGGGCGCGCTGAGGAAGAGCAGGAAGGCATATCCCACTCCGATGGCGATGAGCACTTCCTTCAATTCGGGATCACAGAAAAAAGCCGTTCGAGGCGCTCTTGCACTACCGGAGCGACGCCGGAACACCCGGATGAAAACCTACGGTCTTCACTCTATTATGACGCGGAATGGGCGGGAATTAAGCGGAGGGAGAGGGATTCGAACCCCCGGCGCCCTTGCGGGCGCAACGGTTTTCAAGACCGTCGCCTTCAGCCACTCAGCCATCCCTCCGGCTGATTGCACCCGATCAGATATCGAAACGGCAGGCCTCGTCGAAGACCTTCTCCTCGACGTAGATGGGTGTCTCCCGCTGCACGGCCAGGGCGATTGCATCGCTCGGCCGCGAGTCGATGTCATACGTCTCGCCGTCGCGGACGACAATGAGCCGCGCGAAAAACGTGCCGTCGCGCAGGTCATTCACAATCACTCGCTCCAGTCTGACCCCCACCGTGTCGAATACGCTCAACATCAGATCATGGGTCAGAGGACGCTCGTGCCGTAGACCGTGAACACCCCGGTGGATGGCCTGGGCCTCGCGGATGCCAATGACAATCGGAAAGCTCCGCTGGCCGTCGCATTCCTTCAGAACAATGATCTGGCGCTCGTCGGCCTCGTTCAATATGATTCGTGCCAGTTCGGCCTGGACCATGGGTCCTCTCCTTTTTCAGGTCCCCCACCTGTCTCCGGGGTCACAGCCTGTCCATTCGCTCTATTCTATCACCAGGCCGAATCATGTCAACACAATTCCCCGCGCCGCCAAGAGGAGCGCCACATAGCTGTATTCCTCAATGCAGTTCCCCGTGACCGCCCCTTCCGTTTGCCCGCCATCCGCTTCCCGCGCTTGCGCCGCTTCGTGTCGTCTATGATTACGTAGATTCTTTTGCTGATGCCAATGAAAAAAAGGAGAGAGAGGACGAGACTCGAACGGCGCAAGGGGGTCATATAGAAGTCGTTCCGGTGGAACGCCGGATCAGCAGGAGGATGATCTTGGTGTGGCTCCACTTTGCATTACCGCTCATCGCGTCCCCTGAAGTGATCTGGACACGTGGGGTTCCTCGCGTTGGCCGCCGGGCGCCGTGCTCACACTCGTTTGAACGTGTCTTCTCGGCACGGGAGGGTCGCCGATAGTCCTCCCTACTTGCTCCCTTGCTCTTGCATCGCCATCTCGCGGAGCTTGAAGCGCTGAATCTTGCCGGTGGCGGTTTTGGGGAGGTCGTCCACGAAGACGATGAACCGGGGATACTTGTAGGGGGCGGTGGCGGTCTTGACGAAGTTCTGCAGCTCCTTGGCCAGCTCGGGCGAGGGGTCCAGCCCGTCCTTCAGCACGATGTAGGCCCACAGCTTGACCAGCCTCTCCGAGTCCGGCACGCCGGCCACGCCGCTCTCGAGGACGGCGGGGTGCTCCTTGAGGATGGCCTCGACATCCGTGGGCCAGACGGCGTAGCCGCTCACCTTCATCATGTCGTCGGTGCGGCCCTGATACCAGAAGAAGCCGTCGTCGTCGCGGCTGAACTTGTCGTGCGTGTTGATCCACTCGCCGTGGAAGGCCTGCTTCGTCTGCTCGTGCTTGTTCCAGTAGCCGGCGGCGATACTGTCGCCCTTGATCCAGAGCGTGCCGACTTGCCCGTCGGAGAGTTCCATGCCGTCGTCGTCCACGATCTTTGCCTCATAGCCGGGGACGATCTGCCCCGTGCTGCCGGGCCGGGCCTGCCCCGGGCGGTTGGAAATGAAGATGTGGAGGATCTCCGTCGAGCCGATGCCGTCCAGGATCTCCACGCCGAAGCGTTCCTTCCACGCCTCGAAGATCGGCTTCGGCAGGGGCTCGCCCGCCGAGACGCACATGCGAACCTTTCCCAGGCTGTCGCGGCCGGACTTCTCCGCCTCGTGCAGGAGGGCGGCGTAGCTCGTGGGCACGCTGTAGAAGATCGTGGGCTCGTAGGTGTCGATGAGGTCATAGCACGTGTCCGGCATGGGCCGGCCGGGCAGGAGGACGTTTGTCCCGCCAACGCGCAGGGCGAAGTAGAGGCCGTTGCCGAGGCCGTAGGCGAAAAAGAGCTTGGCCACGGAGAAGCAGACGTCGGATTCCTGGATGCCGAGGACGTTGCGGGCGTAGAGATCGGCCTCGACGATCATGTCGTGGTGCAAGTGGATCGCGCCCTTGGGGAAGCCTGTCGTGCCGGAGCTGTAGAGCCAGAAGGCCGCGTCGTCCTTGCTCGTGTCGGCGGGGTCGAGGGCGGGGGAGGCGTCGGCCATGAGGTCGCCGAGGAACAAATGGTCGTCCACTTTCGTGTCGGACGTGATGACATGCTCGAGGTACTTTAGCTCACCGCGAACCGATTCGATGTCTTTCAAAAGCGAAGAATGGACGACCAGCGCCCGTGCGCGGCTGTCGTTCAGGAGGTACTCATAGTCGTCGGGCTTGAGGAGGGTGTTCATGGGGATGGCCACCGCGCCGGTCTTCATCGCGCCGAAGAAGGCATAGACAAACCCGGGTGTGTCGGGCTGGAGGATGGCGACGCGCTCCTCCATGCGAATGCCGAGACCGCGGATGGCATTGCCGAAGCGATTGACACCCTCGTAAAGTTCGCGGTAGGTGACCGCCTCGCCCTCGCAGAGCAGGGCCGTCTTGTCGCCTCGGCCTTCCTCGATGTGCACATCCACGAAGACCTGTGTGGCGTTGAGTTGCTCGGGCAGGTTGGGTTCCAGCATAGGCATTTCTCCCTTGAACGGACGGGAGTGGATTCTACGGGGCGGGTATGGGCAAGTCAAGGGAAAGGTTGGTCGGCGCGGCGGTACGTTTCGCCGGGTCCCATCTTTTGACACCGTCGAATTTTTCTCGAATCTCTTTCGGATTTGGCGCGTCTAATGAAGTGGATGAACGATGGAAAGGAAGGAACGATGGTGACGGTTTCACGGATGACCAACCTGCGAGGCGACCGGCGCTGCGAGGCGTCGGCCAGCGCGCCGCGCTGCGCCGTGTGCGGTCGGTCGCTCGGCATGCACGTGCGCTTCGGCGCGGCCCCACGCGAAGGCGGCCTCTGTCTCTCCTGCCTCACGCACCTCGAAGACCTCGCACCCCGACCCGGTACACAGGTTGCCTGAGGCGGCAGGAGCGGCCCGATCAATGTCGGGCGAAGCCGCGAGGCGGTCCATTTGACCGTGGCTTCATCGTAGCGCCGCGCCTGTTCCGGGGGAGGCCCCCCGTTCATTACGGGAGGGCAAAACCCAGGCGTTCCTCGAGGTGCTTGCGCATCTGGGCAACCACCTTCGGGTACTTCCTCGCCACGTTCTTTGTCTCGCCCGGGTCCTTCCGGATGTCATACAGGGCCGGGCCATGGCCGGGATCGTCGCCCTCGACGTGTTGGAAGTAGTGCCAGTTCAGGTCGCGCACCGCCGCGTGCTGCTCGTAGGCCACGAATACGCGATCGTGAATCTTCCGCTTCCGGCCCGTCACCAACGGCCACATATCCTGTCCATCCATTTTCGGCCCTTGGACGCCGAGGGCCTTGAGCATCGTCGGCGCATAGTCGATGCCTGAGACCAGGGCGTTCACGCGCTTGCCGGCGTACTTCGGGTCCGGGTGGTGGATCAGAAGCGGCAGCCGGGCGACGGCCGAGTTGAGCAGGCCGTGGGTCTTCTGCACGCAGCCTTCCTCGCCGATGTGAGTGCCGTGGTCGGTGCTGAAGACGACGATCGAGTTCTCCATCAGGCCGAGCTCGCGGATCTTGTCCAGCAGCTTGCCGATCCACTGGTCGGTGAACGTCACCTCAGCGGCGTAGAGGCCCTTGAGGATCGGGATGTCCGATGGCTTGCAGTCCTTCGGGTTCACGCCATAGCCGAAGAGGTAGCGGTCGTAAGGTATCTTGTCGATGTACATTTCCTGGAAGCGGCGCGGCGCGTCCCATGGTTCGTGCGGGTCGAACATGTCCACCCAGAGGAACATGGGCTGGGTGTCCTGCGAGTTCCATTCGAGCCATTGCATGGCCGAGCGGCAGACCTGGGCGCAGAAGTAGTCCTCCTCCTTCTCCCAGTGGGCGGTGTTCATCATGTACTGCCGCATCTTCTGGTCGTAGTCCGGGTTCCACAGGTGCTTGGGCATGTGCTTCTTCGGGTCGAAGAGGTGGTGCGGGAGCTGGCGCCAGTAGTCGCGCTCCTGGCCGCGGATGAACTCGAAGGTGTCGAAGAAGCGGTGGAAGTTGAGGTTCGGCTTGAAGTAGTGGAAGCAGTCGGTGATGAAGCCGGTGCGGTAGCCCTTCTCCTTCAGTATCTCCGTGATGGTGATCTCATCCTGGCCGAGGGGACGCCACGCGCCGCCGCTGGGCTGCGAGCCGCGAATCTCCGGCGTGTGCTCCAGGGGGAGGATGCTGTTGCCCGTGAAGAAGACCCGGCGCATGGGGATCGTGGGCAGACCGTCGGCATACACATTCGTGAAATTCACGCTCTCCGGTGCGAACCGGTCCAGGTTCGGCGTCTTGATCCAGGTGTTGCCGTTGCATCCCAGATAGTCCGACCGCCATGTGTCCGCGCAGATGACGATCAGGTTCAGTCGCTTTTTCATACTTCTCCTCCTGTTGTCTCCCTGGTCATTCACAATGCCTTTCTTGCGTCATTCCCGCGAAAGCGGGAATCCAGATGTAGAGCGGACGATTCGCCCGCCGTAAAGTAGAAGCGGCATCTTGCCGCTTCGGGAAGAGCCTGGAAGGCTCTTCTACCTTGAGAATGTGGCAGGCCAGTGGCCCGCCCTACATTTTCCTCCTTACTCCGATACCCAAACATCTTATGAAAGGACGCCGGGCATTGCAAGGGGCGCTACCGGCTGATGATCCGCTTCAGAAACTCCACCGTGTACTTTGCCTCCGCATCCACTTCCTCCGGCGTCTCCCCGCCGACGCACTCCACGATGCCTGGACCGTCGAACCCGGCCTCGAACAGCGCGCCGAAGAATCGCTCGAAGTCCACCGTCGCCTTGCCGGGACTGACGTTCACGCCCTCGCCCTGGCCGGGGGAGTCTTTGATGCATAGCCCCGTTACGTATTTTGCGACGCATTTCACGTCTTCATGCGGCGTCGCCCCGGCGTAGTGTATCACGTTCCCCGGATCGTACCAGATGCGGAAGCTGTCGGCAGCGATGCGCTCGACGATCTCCAGGCAGTCCTGCCCCGTTGCGCTGATCCCGCCGTGGGGTTTCATGCCGAGGATGACGTTCTTTTCCGTTGCGTAATCGGTGCAGAGAGAAACAGCCTTGCAGAAGGCGTCCTTCTGCTCCACCTTCGCCCCCATCATGAGCAGCGTGTCCGCGCCGAGTGCGTTTATGGCGTCGATGTGTTTCTTGAAATCCTCCGCCGCCTCGGGCGCCGGCAGGGCCAGGTTGATCGGGCAGGTGGCCACGACAATTGGCAGGTCGCGGTCGGCGGCCTTCTTCACAACCGCCTCGATCTCCTCCGGCGCCGAGTCGCCCGTCACGACGGGCTGCCCCTGCTGCCGAAGCAGTCCCGTGCACTCGAACCCGGCCTGGGCAATGTGGTCAAGGGCCTCGTCGAACGTCAGTTGATTCCACGGTCGGTTGAAACACCCGATCTGCACAGCCATGTGATCTCCTTCGTCACTTGAGATATGCCGCAAGATTCTTCATTACCTGTCTGCATACATCGTTCGACACACCCACCCCCGGTTCCTTCGGGCTGGCCCAGCGGTCGAAGCTGGCCTCGATGACCAGAATCTCCCCCGAGCCAACCTTCGCGGAGAGGATGCAGGGCCGCCCTTCCGTGTCCTTCGCCAGGGCCTTCCACTCCGGTCCGGCGTAGGCGATCGTGTCGTAACATGTGGTTCCCTTGATGGTTGGGACGTTCTTGAATAGGGGGTGGGATGGGTCGGTGATCTCACCGGCCTGGCCATTCGTGTCCTGCACCTCCAGGTCGACGGGCAGGGTGTCGATCCGCCAACGGTCGTCGTTGATCTGCGAGAAGACGAGGCGGCCGCCGCCCTTGACGAAGCTGGCGATGCGCAGCGCGCAGTCATTGGAACTAAAGAGCTTCTGCTCGGGCACGTCGGAGCCGACGACGATAGTTCGGTATTGCGAAAGATCGGATTTGCGAAGATCGGGAATCCGTTCGATGTTTGCACCGACCTCACGAAGGGCCATGAGCGTGTAGTGATCGTCGGGACCGACGAAGCCGATCTTCCCGCCCGGCGATGCGCCCTTCGGTTCGGGCACAATCGCAACATCGAACTCGCGCCGCACGTCTTTCCCCGCTGTGCAGAGGAGCTTGATCGATCCCGTCCCCGCCGTGATGCGGATGTCAGGGCTGGCCTTGGCGCCGGGTGGCGCGTTCCACTTCGCGGTTCGCGGCTCGGCCGTACAGCCGTCGGGGAGAGACACCACTTTCAACTCACAAGGGAGTGTCTCTTTGCCTGGATTGAAAACCACAATCTGAATCTTGCCTTGTCCCTTCTCGTCGATGAAGACGCGACTGCGCTTGCCAATCTTCAGCGGGGGAGGTGGCAGGGGTAGCGACGTGACGCCCCATCGCTTGATGTAGTAGAGCATGTGGGGCAGGTTGTGGAAGTGGCTGGCGAAGCTCTTCCCCGCGCTGCGGCCGCTGCCGGTGCGCTTGCCGAGCGGGGCGGGGACCGTGCGCAGGAGGAAGTCCTTGTACTTGTCGTTCTTCGTGATCTCGTAGGCGTAGGCGATGCCGTCCGTCACCAGTGTTGTATACCATCCCTGGTTGTAGTACTTCGGGCAGCCGGTCTTGTAGCGGAAGCCGTGCTTCTCCTCGTTCCAGGAATGATCGATGAGCCAGTCCGCTCCGCGCACGATGCTCTGCTTCACCTTCGGGTCGGGGCGGACCCGATCGTACATCGTCAGCGCATGCAGCAGCACCCCCGTCGCGAAGGCCTTGCCTCCGATGTGCTTTACACCGCAGTCGCACTCCGGCGCGCCCTGAGGCATGCGCCACCCGCCCGTTTCCGGGTCCTGCAGCTCGTAGACCTTCTCCAGGTAGATCCGCGCCGCGTTCAGGTAGTACGGGTTCAGCGTGGACTCATAGGCGGACAGCGCGTTGTAGAGGGCCCACCCGCATGCCCGCTCGATGCTGAAACGCCAGCGCGGGGTGTAGGTGGTGGCCTGGTTCCAGCACTCCTTTTCCGCGATTTCGAGATACCGCCTGTCCCCGGTGAGGAAACCGTAGAGGAAATTTCCACCTTGGAAGGAATGTCCGCCTGATCCATCCATGGCCCCGGCGACAAACCCGCTCATGGCCCATCGCTCGTTCGTGATGCGCGGGTCGTCCCGCTCGAAGAACCCGCCGACGTGACCCACCGAGTGGGCGTAGACCAGCTCGCGCATCGGCGTCCGCCAGGGGTAGTGGCAAACGTCGATAGACGTATTGTGCCGCGCCATCTGGTCGCCGCGCCAGAAGAAGGCGAGGTCGCCCGTCTGGGCGAAGTGCAGCGCCAGTACATACTGCAGGTCGTATTCCGAGTTGCCCCAGTTCCACCGGCGCTCGCCCCACCAGTCGCCGTAGTTCATCCAGCCGTACTCGCGCATGGTCCGCCGGCCCTTTTCCAGATTGGCGAAGGATTCATTGAAGGCCTCCGTGTAGCGCGGGAACTCGTCCGGCTTCTGGGGGTTGATTTCCCAGAAGGCGCGCGTGGGGCAGTAGTACTCTGGCTTCGCGGAAGCGAAAAGCATGTGCTGGAAGTGCTGGGCCGTTTCAGCCGCCGGCGGCATGTCACCCCGGTCGAAGCGGATCAGGATGTCCGCGGTGTACTCCAGCCCGCGCTTTATCAGGTATTTGCCGTGGTCGTAACAGTAGTAGAGAGAGATTTGCCCTACGATGTCTGTCCTGTCTTTTCCTGTCCGGTACTGATCGGCCGGGAGCGCGGGCAGGAGTCGCAGGTGAAGGCCGTCCGGCTTGATCGCGATGCCCTTCGGATAGGTCTGCCAGAAGTCACGGATCATGGCAGTGATCGTGATGTCACCCGACTTGACGCATGCGAGGCCCATGTCTCGTTCGCCCTCGCTCTTGGTTCCCTTCACGGACTTGAAGAGCCGATTGTCGTAATCCTGAAGAATCCACAGATCATCCTTGCCCGTAATAGGGATGGCTTTGCCGTCCGACAGACAGCCCGTCACCTCGCCCTGCTTTCGGATCGGCAGGCGGAGGGCCGCGCGGGTGAGGGGGGTGAGCACGTCATCGATATTGTTGTTGCCAATGGTCCACTGAAGGCGGAGGAACCTTTTCCCCCGGTAGGCCGTGAGCCGGGCCCGATAGCGGAAGAGCTTTGCCCCGTCCTTGGCGACAAAGTCTCCCTCGATGCGCACCGTCGCGCGCATGGGTCCGTTCGTCTCGATGGTCACGAGGTCGGGCTTCGCCAGACCGTACCCCTTGCCCTCGGCATCCACGATCCAGCCGTTGCCGATGAGCGGCTTGCCGGTGACGATCTCGTTCTCGCTGAACGATCCGTCCCCGTTCTGGTCCAAAGCGATGTTCTGGAACAGGGCGAATACCTTCTTGTCGATCGGCACGCGCAGCACGCGGGCATCCAGGATGATCTCACCGTCCTCCTCCGTGGCGATGGGCAAGGGGGGCTTGATCGGTGGGCGATTGGGCGACGTCTCGAGCACATACTCCGTCGGCTTGCCGGGCTGTGTGTCGGCCTGGAAGTCCACGAGCAGCCACCGTACGCTCCCGTCCGGCCAGTGGGCCATGGCTTCAAACTGGGCGGGGACGTGCCCGCCCCTGGCATTTACGAGATGCACATAACCGCCAGGCGCCAACATGCCCTGCTTGAAGGGGATCCCCGATGTCACGGGCCACGCCTTCCGAGCGAACGGCGTGGGCTCAATGACCGATAGGGGAATCTTCTGCTCCTTCGTCTCAGGCGGCTCGGGCCGCTCGCCGGCCACGAACTTGAATTTCGCCGATGCGAATATGCCGTCGGCCACCTGGACTTGGGCCGTGTATTCGCTTCCCCTCTCGAGGTCCGGCAGCGCCACGGCATGGTTGCGCATGCTTTTCATATCGGAGGAAACGTGCCGGTCGAGCTTTCCGTCGAGACCATATGCCACGGAGCCCGTGGCGATGGGTTTGTCCGTGATCCAGGAGATCTGCGTCCGCCCGTCGGGGAGGGTGAAGGCGGTGATGTGGCTGAACCTGGGTTGTTTGACTTTTACGAAACGGATGTAGTCGTAGTAGCACGACCCCAGGCGGCCGGGGGAGGCGTAGCGGTCATCGAGCCAGAGATCGAACGCGCCGTCCTTGATGTTGCGCATTCCCAGGTCAATCTCGCCGCGCGGCTCGACCTTGCGCCATGTCTTGCCGTCGTCGGAGAGGGCGATGCTGCGGCAGGGGCTGTTCATCCACACCTGGTAGACGCCCGGCGGGATGCCGGTAATGTGGGTGTGCAGCGGCGGCGCGCCCTCCTCGGGGGTCTTGCGATCTTCTTTGATCGGCGGCGACTGGAGCGACTGCCCGCCGGAGCGTTTGCGGAAGACATCCTCCTCCTTCGTCCAGAGGCACCATTTGTCCGGCGGGTGCTGGTCCTTCACCCATGCGTCCTTCGGCGTGGTCCAGTCCTCCGCCTCATAGACGAGGCCCTTGAGCCGGCTGCGGAAGTCCTGGGCGGGGGCGGACAGGGAGAAAACCATCAGGAAGAGGAAGGCCGGACGCCAGTGGGCTGGGGCAGTTCTCATTGCGTGTTTCCTCTCAAAATGACCTATGTGAAGGACTGGCGAGCATCAGCGTCTCGTTGGTCGTCGCCACGCGCTGCGAGCCCGGTCCCGCATGACCACGAGCAGGTCTCGCCACTCTCCGGGCTGAGACATGGCGAGGGCTTGCAGGACACGCTCATGGATACGGTGACGATTTGGCTGCCGAAGTCGAACAACCAGAATGCCGAAGTGGGGTTTCTGGCGGCGATCGGAGAAGCCTTTGTCTGTGGTGATGATCAGCCGTTTCTCTTCCTGCGCAATATCCCAAAGAGTGTGATCGGATGATCCCTCGTGTTCCGTGCCGCGAACGTCCAGCACATCATGGCCCAGCTCGCGCAGCGCTTTGACCGTCATACGAGGGATGTTTTCGTCCACGAGGATTTTCATTGGGCCGGGGCTCAGATCGGTGTCACTTGCTCTTCCGCGAGCAAAGCGGCATACTCCAGACATGCCAGGACGTCCTCGCGGCTGAGCGAGGGGTACTCGGCGAGCAGGTCCTCGATGGTGTCACCATTTGCCAGCATGGCAACGATCTGGTGGACTGGAATCCTCGTCCCCTTGATGCATGCCTGACCGTGGCAGA
>JAADGH010000011.1 GCA_013152475.1 Planctomycetota bacterium | reverse complement strand
ATCGGCGACGCGTCCATGGGATGCGGCCCCGTGTGGGAGGCGCTGTGCTTCGCGACGATGGACCAGTTCAAGGAGCTGTGGGACAAGGAGCATCGCGGTGGCCTGCCGATCATCATGAACTTCGTCAACAACTTCTATGGCATGGGCGGCCAGCCCATGGGCGAGACGATGGGCTTCAAGATTCTCGCCCGGCTCGGCGCGGGCATCAATCCCGAGCAGATGCATGCCGAGCGCGTGGACGGCTTCAACCCGCTGGCCGTTATCGACGCCATCGGTCGCAAGAAGAAACTCATCGAGAAGGGCGACGGGCCCGTCCTGCTCGACACACTGACCTACCGTTTCTGCGGGCACTCTCCCTCCGACGCCAGCGCCTACCGCGAGAAATCCGAGATCGAGGCATGGCAGAAGGTGGATCCGCTGGACACGTATGCCAGGGAGTTGGTGAAGGCGAAGGTCTGCACCAAGAAGAAGATCGACCAGATCAAGAAGGATGTGGATAAGATCATCCTGAAGGCCTACAAGAAAGCCGTCGATCTGGATATCTCTCCGCGAGCCGACCTCATGCCGACGAGTTGCCTGCTGGATGCGACGATGTTCTCGAATGAGCGAATCGAAAAGATGGACGACCGCGAGCCGGAGGTACTCATCCCGAAAGAAGAAAACCCCCGCGTCCAGGCCATCAAGAAGCTGAGCCGGTCCGCCTTTGACGAAAACGGTGAGCGCCTGTCGAACACGCAATGCGTCGGCATCCGAGACGCCCTCTTCGAGGCAATCCTCGATCGCTTCTACGAGGACCCGACACTGGTGGCCTATGGCGAGGAGAACCGCGATTGGGGGGGGGCGTTTGCGGTCTATCGCGGCTTGACCGAGGCCCTGCCATACCACCGGCTCTTCAACACGTCCATCTCCGAAGCGGCGATTGTGGGCACGGGTGTCGGCTACGCCCTCGAAGGCGGCCGGGCCCTCGTCGAGCTGATGTATTGCGACTTCATGGGCCGTGCGGGTGATGAACTCTTCAACCAGCTTGCCAAGTGGCAGTCCATGTCCGGCGGTCTGCTGAAGATGCCGGTGGTGGTTCGGGTCTCCGTCGGCTCGAAGTATGGCGCGCAGCACAGCCAGGACTGGACCGCCATTTGCACGCACATCCCAGGCCTGAAGGTCGTTTTCCCGGCGACCCCGTACGACGCCAAGGGCCTCATGTATTCGGCCCTTCTCGGGACCGACCCGGTCATCTTCTTCGAGAGCCAGCGCATCTACGACCAGCCGGAGGAGTTCCATCCCGGCGGCGTGCCGGAGGATGCCTACGAGATTCCGATTGGCGAACCGGACGTCAAGAAGGAAGGCAGCGACCTGACGATCCTCACCATCGGCGCCACACTCTATCGTGCCCTCGAGGCGGCGCAGACGCTCGAGGACGAGTACGGCGTCTCCTGCGAGGTGATTGATGCCCGTTCGCTGGTACCGTTCAACTACGAAAAGGTCATCGAGTCGGTCAAGAAGACCGGCAAGATACTCCTGGCCTCCGATGCGTGCGAACGCGGCAGCGCGCTGCACACCATGGCCTCGAAGATATCGCATTTCGCCTTCGACGAGATGGATGCACCGCCGGTGGTGGTAGGCGCGCGGAACTGGATCACACCGGCCGATGAGGTCGAAGAGGCGTTCTTCCCATACCCTGCGGACATCCTCGACGCAATCCATGAGCACATCATGCCGTTGAAGGACTACACGGTCACACGGCGGTGTGATGTGAGTGATCTCATGCGGCGAAGCGCGGAGGGAATCTGATAGTTCATCCCGAAAGGAGGGGCGCCATGGCGCGATGGGCTGTGCTGGGTGCATGTCTGGGGCTGGTGATGGCGGGATGTTCGTCAAGGAAGGAGGGTGGCCCGGTGAAGGGATCGTTCGCTGACGATGTTGGATTTCTCAAGAAGCACACCGATGTAATCGTCCTCTCCAACGACACGGGCAATGCACAGGTGGCCGTGTGTCCCGAATACCAGGGCCGTGTCATGACCAGTTCTGCGGGCGGCAGCGATGGTCTGAGCTTCGGCTGGATCAACCGGGAATGGGTGGCGGCGAAGAAGCGCGACCCGCATATCAACGTCTTCGGCGGCGAGGACCGCTTCTGGCTCGGCCCGGAAGGGGGGCAGTACTCCATCTTCTTCAAGAAGGGGGATCCCTTCGACCTGGAGCACTGGCACACGCCGGCCGCGATTGACTGGGGCGGCTATGACATCGCATCCCAAGGGAAGACGGAAGCGGTCTTTAAGAAGGCGTTCGCGCTGAAAAATTATTCGGACTTCGAGTTCACTGTCGAGGTGAATCGCAAGGTCGGCCTCTACGACACAGATGGAATCTGCAAGGCCCTCGGGATCAAGTCGCTCGGCGGCGCGAAGGCCGTGGGCTATTTCTCCGACAACAAGATCGCGAACACCGGCAAGGCCGAATGGAAGAAGGGCACCGGCTTGCTTTCGATCTGGATCCTCGGCATGTTCACCCCCTCGCCGGACACGACCATCGTCCTGCCGTTCAAGGCCGGTGCGGAGGACAAGCTCGGCCCGATCGTCAACGACGCCTACTTCGGCAAGGTCCCGGCGGATCGGCTCATCATCAAAGACGGTGTGATGTTTTTCAAGGGCGATGGCAAGTATCGCAGCAAGATCGGCATCTCACCGAAGCGCGCGAAAGAGATCGTCGGCAGCTACGATGCTGGCAACGGTGTGCTCACCCTGGTCAAGCTGACGCTGCCGGGGACGACCGACTACGTCAACTCCATGTGGGAAATCCAGAAGGAGCCGTACGCCGGCGATACAGTGAACAGTTACAACGACGGCCCGCCGGAACCAGGTGCAAAACCGATGGGCCCGTTCTACGAGCTGGAAACGTCTTCGCCGGCCGCTGCGCTGAAGCCTGCGGAGTCGCTGTCGCACGTGCACAGCACATTCCACATCCAGGGCTCGGAGGCCGACCTGAACCCGATTGCCAAGGCCACCCTCGGCGTGAGCATCGTCGAGATCAAGGCGGCCTTTGGGAAGTAGATTGAACCGTCGCACAGACAGCGCGAATCGACCGGGGCGGATTGCTCTTGACGCATAGGCGGGTTGGCGTATAGAATCAGGCAGTCTTGTATTCGCGGCATCATTTTCCAGAACCGGGTCGGTGGATCACTTCATTTACCTTGTCGTCAGCGTCCCCTCCGGATTCTATGCAGTGGTGGGCTTGGTCTATCTCTTTTGGGGATGGCAGCTTTACCGATTCACCCTGACCATGGCGGCGGCGCTTGTGGGGGGGGTGGGAACCGCCATCGTGGCGCAGACATGGGGGTACCCTGCGTTCATTCCGGCACTCGTGGGGGGGACCGTGTTCGCACTGCTTGCCGTACCGCTGCAGAAGGTGGCGGTCTTCATCCTCGGTGGGATATGCGGCGCGGGCGTAGGCTTCATCTCCTCGAGCTACTTCCAGAGCGAGGCGGTGTTCATATTTTGGGCGCTGTTTGGCTTCCTGCTTCTGGGTGGGCTTGCGGTGCGGTTCTTCCGCCCCATGGTGATCGTCGGCACGTGCATCACGGGGGCATGGAGCATTACCCACGCGCTGGCCGTGTTCTTCCGGCGGCTTCCGCCTGACGCGTCGGGGATGGATATGTTTGCATACCCTCTGTCCTACGTGATACTATTCGTGTGCCTCTTTTGGCTTGGCGTGATTTCGCAGTGCTGGCTGAGCGAGGAGGAGGTGAGGCCCCAGCCCGTTCCTGTGGGACCGCCCGGCCGCGATGGCGAACAGGGACAAATCGGAGAAGAGCAGTCATGACGTCGCCGTTTTCGCGAATACGATTTGGGATGGTCGCCGCAGCAATGGTCTGCGTCGGGGCCATGTCCGCCGCGGCACAGCCCGAGGAGATTGTCTACACAAACCTCCTCAAAAACGGCGGCTTCGAGCGCAATTTCCCCGTGACGGAGGGGAAGATTCTGAACTGGACATTCTCGCCGCCGTACGTCCGAATGGAGATCGACGATGTCCATTCCGGCGCACGTGCGTTGATGCTCAGATCGTCCAAGGAGGGCCAGGCGGTCTCGACCGCATTGAGGTCCGACGTGTTGCGTGTTGTGCCGGGCCGCGAGTATCGCGTCATTGTCCATGCAAAATGCAGCGCGGGCAAACTGTCCGAGAAGGACGGCTCCGCCCTTGCGGGGAAGATCGAGTGGCTTGGGCCGCGCGACGGCAAGAAAGGCAAGTCCAACCGGCCCGGCAAGGTAAAGGCCGAACAGGAGATCATCACACACAACGAGCCGGGGTTCGACTGGCAGACCTTCGAAGGCACGGCGACTGCCCCGGATGACGCCGCCTACGCGCGTCTTTGGATTGGGTGCAGGGGATTGGTGGGGGAGTTGCTGCTGGATGACATCAAGTTCGAGGAGGGGATCAGGCCCAATGCGACCCTTGCCGTGGACCCCGCATCCAAAATCCGCAAGCCGGTCCCCGCCATGTGCGTGAGGCAGTCCCTCGCCCCGTTGGAGATCGATGGAAAACTGGACGATCCCGCCTGGCACATGGCGACACGGGTGCGCCTGTGGGGGAGCGGCGCGGGGGTGCGGCCCAGGGACAGGACCTATGCCTACGTGACCTACGACCCGGAGCACCTCTGCATCGGCTTTCGTTGCATGCAGGCCGAGATGAACAAGATCATCGCGCAGGGCAAGGACCGGGACGACAGCGTCTGGCTCGACGACTGTGTCGAGGTCTTCATTCGAACCGCAGCCGAGTCGGGCGAGTACTATCAGTTCATCGTCAATCTCACCGGCGTGATCTTCGATGCCTTTGCGCGGAAGTCGTCGTGGAACGGCGAGGTGAGCGTCGCGACGTCGAACGACGAAAAGTCCTGGACCGTGGAGATGGCCATACCCTTTGCGACATTGACCGTGAAGCGCCCAACGCCGGGGGCGGTTTGGCGGATCAATCTGAACCGTGAGCAGAAGTCCCGCGACGAGCTCAGCGCCTGGGCCTATACGGGGGGCGCCTTCCACAGGCAGGAGAAGTTCGGCTACATTGTGTTTGAAGGCCCGCCGCCGGCCGCAGCCGAGCCGAAGACAACGGTCGCCGGACGCGTTTTGGACCGGAACGGCACGGCGGGGGGGGTGGATGTGTGGCTGGGGGCCGAGCGCGCACTCACCGATACCGCCGGGCGCTTCGCGTTCAACAACATCTCTCCGGGGAAGTACTTCGTGGTGGTCACATCCCCACGCCACGAACCGGTTGCCGGGTCCGTCGAGGTAACGGGCGAGACCGTCCTCGCGCCGATCACGTTGAAGAACATCAATCCGTATTCCTATCACTTTCCTCTTCCCGGCGCAGAGGAGGAGGCTTATGCCGTCTACGCGGGCGAGTGTCTGTCGCCGGCCCACCCGGATCGCCCGCCGCGACTGCAGATGCTGAACAAGAAGATCGAAGTCTTCGCGTCGCCGGGGGAGTACGAGCCGATGACCTTCACCATTTTCGCAAACGCGGATATCGGCGAGGTCCAGGTCACGGCTGAGGAACTGGCGGGCCTTGGCGGCGAGATTCCGGCGGAGGACATGGATGTCCGGGCCGTGCGGTTACTCTTCAAGCGAACCATGTACGCCGAACCCGCCGATCGCCTGATCATCTCGCCGGAGACGATCGAGTCGTTCCACAGCATCCGAATGGCCGCGAAGACCTTTCGGCAGATTTGGATCACCATGAAGGTCCCGGACGATCTGCTGCCGGGAAAGTACGAGGGGAAGATACTCATCCAGCCCGAACGGGGCCCCGAGCGCGACGTCAAGATCGCGCTCGACGTCCTCCCCATCAGGCTGAACAAGTCTCCCCGAAAACGATTCGGCGTATATGCCGGCTGCGCCCCTGTGGGCAGGCCGGACTATGCCCGTGACTGGCGCGCGCACGGCGTTGAGACCGTGAACGGGTGGGTCTATGTGACCCCGCTCCTGGACGGCGACAATTTGACGTTCGACCTGCGGGGCCTCGAACGGCTCATCACGGATGTGGCCAGGGCCGGGCTGCGCGGCCCGATCCCCGTGAGCTGCCGGATCGGCTACTCCATCCGCGATGCCAAGACCCGAAAACTGGTCCGACGGGCCGCGGCCGACGACGCCAAGCGCGCTCTCTATGTCCAGGCCGTGGAAGCGATCAAGGCACTCTGGGACGGGAAGAAGGCCCCGCCCATGCTGTTCTATCCCATCGACGAGCCCTTCTCCCACGGGCGCACGGACCTCTACAAACAGCTTGCAACGTGGATTCATGAGGTCCCCGACACGAAGGTCTTTGTCACCACCACGGTCGAGCCGATGCAGGACCCCGCGATTGACGCCGTCACGGACGTTCGCTGCTACCACGGCGGCACGGCCGATGCCTATGTCGAGAAGACGGGGGGCTTCGGCAAACTCGCGGCCGAGATCGCCGCAAGCGGCGACGAGGCGTGGTTCTACTACAACGGCGTGTTCTCCTACGAGCAGGGACGCGGGGAGTTCACTCGCCTGGTGAATGGGTTCTACTTCTGGCTCGCGCCGTACCGGGTCCACATGCCGTGGTGCTACATGGCCTACGGGAACGACCCCTTCGACGATACGGACACCGACGGGCGAGCGTGTGAGGAGTGCATTTTCGTCTACCCGCACCCCGACGACGGCCGGCCCATACCGACGGTGCAGTGGGAGGGCTATCGCGAGGGAGTGGACGACATGAAGTATCTCTTTACCCTGGAGCGGTTGGTTGCAAAAGCGAAAAAGAAGGGGGCGGCGGACCAGGAGGTCTCCGACGCCGTGCAGGTGTTGGAGACGATCAAGGGGGAGCTTCTCGAAAAGGGACCGACCGCGCCAAAACTCATGAAGGCCCTCGGCCCCGGCGACTACCAGCGCATGCGACGCTGGCTGGCCGACCGGATTGTTGCGCTGTCAAAGGCTTTAGGCGAGGAAAGGGAATGATTCGGAAGGCCAAGATCGCTGACGTGAAAGACATCCACGCGCTCATCAATCACCATGCGAAAAAGGAGCTCATGCTGGCACGGTCGCTGAGCGAGCTGTATGAAAACCTGCGCGACTTCTCCGTCTGGGAGGAGGGGGGGAGGGTCGTGGGCTGCGTCGCCCTGCGGATCATGTGGGAGGACCTCTGCGAGGTCTCTTCGCTTGCCGTCGCCGAGGAACACCAGGGGAAGAGGATTGGATCGGAGCTCGTTCGCATCTGCATCGAAGAGGCCCGTTCGCTCGGCGTGCCGCGCGTATTCACCCTCACCTTCCGGCCGGAATTTTTCGAAAAACTCGGCTTCAAGCGCGTCGGCAAAGAGAGGTTACCGCACAAGATCTGGGCCGAATGCGTGCGCTGCCCCCACTTCCCCGACTGCGACGAAATCGCCCTCGTCCTCGACCTATCGGCCGAACCGACAACCCAATGATTGCCTGACCCTGTGTGCCACGCCCAAACTCGTTTGAGCGTGTCTTCGACACCGCGAGAACCACCCCAACCACGAAGGGCACGAAAGAAGAGAATCGTTGGCACACAACAGGGTGAAGGGGGATTCGCGCTCGTGCGAGGATCGTGGCCGGGACGTTAGGCAAGGACGCGCGAGAGGATCTGCAAAAAGACGTTCGCATAGATGCCAGCCAGCACGTCATCGAACAGGATGCCCCACCCGCCGGGCAATTTTTCGAGTTTGCGAACAGGCCAAGGCTTCAGTATGTCGAACAGCCGCGCCGCCAGGAAGATACATGAAGCCGCGGCATAGGGCGAGCCCAGGTCGACGAACAGCCCGGCGATGAGATAGCCCGCGAACTCATCGAGGCAGAACCAACTCGGGTCTTTCCTCCCGGCCTCCCTCTCCGCCCAGCTTCCCAGGGACACCGCCACAACGCATGACAGCGCAAGGATCGGCAGGATTACGAGCGACGGGCAGGACATGTTCCACGCAAGGATGTAAAGTAGAACGGCGGGCAGCGTGCCCCACGTGCCGGGCATCAGGGGAAGGTCGCCGAAATAGCAGCAGGTCGAGAGGCATCTACGCAGCATGGAGTTTACTTCCCTCCGGAGCCGCGTGGTGCAAGGAGAGATTTGTGGAGACCAATGCTGTGCAAGTGGCGCCGCTGCGGTTCGCCAGCGCGAGGTTGCGCAACAGCGTGGCCTCGAAAATAGGCCTGGAGTTTGTCAGGGCATTCGCAAGAGTCATCACATTCCTGTTCGGTCAGCTATCTTCATACTCGCCGACAAGGTCGTATCCCTCCGTTCCGGTGATGCGGACCGTGACGATTCGACCCGCGCGCAGGTTCGGGCCGGTGATGTAGATCATCCCGTCCACGTCGGGCGCATCGCCCTGCGTCCGGCCCTCCCATACGTCCGGTGAATCGTCCGAGGGCCGATCCAGGATAACCGGTACGCGCATCCCGATCAAGCCCCGGTTGACCCGGAAGGCAATCTCCTGCTGGCATGTCATGAGCCGGTCCAGTCGCTCGTCTTTGATCTCCTCGGGCACCTGGTCGGGGAGGGCGAAGGCCGCCGTCCCTTTCTCCCGGGAATAGGCAAACGCGCCGAGGCGCTCGAATCGTGTCTCTCGAACGAACGCAAGGAGCTCTTGGAACTCGGCGTCGGTCTCGCCGGGGAAGCCGACGATGATCGACGTGCGGATGAACACGCCCGGCATGACGGAGCGAACCGCCGCGATCCGTTCTTTGATTGCAGACGCCTCGATCTTCCGGTTCATGGCGGTCAGGATGCGGCCGTTGATGTGCTGGATGGGGAGGTCGATGTATGGACACACCTTCTCGTGACTTGCCATGGCCTGGATGATCTCATCCGTCAAGTGACGGGGATGGGTATAGAGGACGCGGATCCACTGAAGCCCGTCGATGTCGTGCAGTCGTGCGAGAAGCTCGGGGAGCAGAGCGCGTCCTGCCATGTCGAGACCGTAGGCGGCCGTGTCCTGCCCGACGAGATTCAGTTCGATCGTCCCGTCGGCCGCAAGCTCCCGGGCTTGGGCGAGGATCGAGTCCATGGGCGTGCTTTGGAGGGGACCGCGAATGGAGGGGATGGCGCAGTAACTACACCGATTGTTGCACCCCTCCGAAACTTTCAGATACGCGTAGTGCCGCGGGGTGAGGCGGAGGCGCCCCGTTGTCCCGGCGGGGGGGGGCAGGCGGCAGGCGGCCAGGACCTTGTCGAAGTCTCGAAGGCCGATGATGGCATCGACCTCGGGGACATCACTGCGAAGGGCCTCGGCATAGCGCTGCGCGAGGCAGCCTGTCACGATGACCCGAAGGGACGGATTTGTCTTCTTCAGGTGCAGGGCATCGAGGATATACCGGATGGATTCCTGCTTTGCCTCCTCGATGAAGCCGCAGGTATTGACGATGAGGATGTCGGCGTCCTCGGCGCGGTCACAGACGACACCGCCGGCCGTGCCGATCAGGCCCATGAGCTCTTCAGAGTCCACGAGGTTCTTGGCGCAGCCGAAGCTGACGATGGCGATTTTCGAATGATCCACGTGAGGCACCGTCCCTGGGGCTATTGGTTCCCGTTGGATTGGTCTTCGTAGAGGCGTTCCCACTCTTCGAGGCTGATGAGGATGTCGCGGGCTTGGCTGCCCTTGTATTCGCCCACGATCCCGTCGTCGGCCATCATGTCGATCAGCCGAGCGGCCCGGGAGTATCCGATCTCCAGTCGGCGCTGGAGGAGGGAGACGGAGCCGCGCTCGTGCTGCAGGACAATGCGCACCGCCTCCGGGTAGAGGATGTCGCGTTCCTCCGGGCTTTTCTGGGCGGCGACGCGGTACTGGGCAAGCTGCATGTCGTACTCCGGGTCGCGCAGCTTCCGTACGGACCCGCAGATGGCGTTGATCTCGCCGTCGCTCACAAACGTTCCCTGCGCGCGCACGAGTCGAGAGGTGCCGGGAGGCAGGAAGAGCATGTCGCCCATGCCGAGGAGCTTCTCGGCGCCGCGCTGATCGAGAATCACGCCCGAGTCGATCTTGGACGATACCTTGAACGATATCCGCGAGGGCAGGTTGGCCTTGATCAGCCCGGTAATGACGTCCACCGACGGCCGCTGGGTGGCGAGAATCAGGTGGATGCCAACAGCGCGGGATTTCTGTGACAGTCGTGTGATGGACGCCTCCACTTCCTTCGAGGCGATCATCATGAGATCGGCAAGCTCATCAACGATAATAATGAGATGGGGCAGCGAGAAGGGCACGTCATCTACCTTGGCCTCCGCGTCGCCCTCGGTCAGGATACGCTTGATTTCGGCCTCGCCCAGTTGGTTGAAGGCGGCGATATTGCGCACGCCCGTACGCGAGAGGAGGGCGTAGCGCTCATCCATCTTCATGCACGCCCACTCGAGGACCGTCGCCGCGCGCTTCATGTCGGTAACGACGGGACTGAGGAGATGGGGGAGGTCCTTGAAGCAGGCGAGCTCGACCATCTTCGGGTCCACGAGGAGGAGCTTCACTTCGTCGGGGCTCTTCGTCATAAGGATGCTGAGGATGATGGAATTGACGCAGACGGACTTCCCCGAGCCCGTGGCGCCGGCGATGAGCAGATGGGGCATCTGCGCCAGGTCCGAGAAAAGAGGCACGCCGGCGGCGTCCTTTCCGAGCAGTATGGGGATCTCATGCTTCCGCGGGGCGGAGAAGTAGGTCTCGATGACATCACGCAGACGGACGATCTCGCGATGGGTGTTCGGCACTTCGATGCCGACCGTCGATTTCCCCGGGATCGGCGCGACAATGCGCACACTCGGCGCCTTGGTGGCCATGGCGATGTCGTCGGCCAGACTGATGATCTTTTGCACCTTGATGCCGGGCGCGAGGCCCAGCTCGTATTGTGTGATGACCGGCCCCCGCTGAATCTCGACGACCTTGGCCTCGATGTTGAACTGGTTCAGCGTGTTTTCGAGGACGGCGGCCTTTTCCCGGATCAGGTGCTCCTGCTGCGAGCCGTCGAAGGAGATGTGGCGTTCGAGGAGATCGACCGAAGGCAAGGCATACGGCCTTGGCGGCCTCCGGGGGGAGGGGGCAGGTTTCGGGCTTGGATCGGGGCGTGTGAAAATTGGAGAAATCGACTTCGGCCTCGCGTCCGATTGCCGTTGGGCCGCCTCCGGGGGAGGGCCGTCTTTTTCCTCGTCGTCGAATTCCGGCTCCGGGATGTATTCGGCGTGGACGGGTTCTGCTTCAGGTGCCGCTTGTTCTTTGTCGGGCACATCGGGGAGGGGGGCCTTCGGTGCCTCTGCGGTCACCTGGGGCAGGGCAGGCGCGGACGGGTCGGGGGTGGCCGATGCAACGAGTTCCGGCGCTTGAGGCGAGGCGAAAAGGTCCGCGAGTTGCGGGGGGGGCGTCTCTCTGGCAGGGTGTTCCTCCGGCTGCTCTTCGGTTTCTTTGCCGGGCGCGTGGCGGTGCGCGACCCGAACCAAAATACGTATCCAATCCAGGAGCCTCAGCTCCGTCAGCAGAAGAAGTGCGAGGAAGAGTGCGATGAGTGCGAGCAAATGAACCACCGGGAGAGGAAAAAAGCGCGCCACAAACTTGTTGACGAGCATGCCGACAATCCCCCCTGCGGTCCAGCGGTTGGCGAGCGATGTGGTTGAGAGGACGAACAGCAGTCCGCCGATGACGCGGATGTGTGCGTTCTTCACCCGTCCCCAGCGGATGATGTCGAAGCCCCAGAGCACGGCGAGGATGGGGATGCAGATGGCCACCGTGCCGAAGGTCCACTGGAGGCCCTGGGCCAGGACTGCGCCGGGTTTGCCGCAGAAGTTCTGGACCTTGGGCAGTGCGGGATAGTCGCCGTACTCGCCCAGGTCTTGATCGTTGCGGGTGACAAGACTCAAGGTGGCAAAGACGCCAAAAATGAGGAGCACGGCTACGATTATGATCCTCAAAACATCGCGTCGTTCCACCGTGATTGCGACCTCCGAGAGAATAGCTCAGCGGCCAGTGTGCCCGAAGCCGCCGTCGCTTCTGGCGGTGTCCTCAAGTTCGTCCGCCAGCTCGATTTGCGCCCGGACGACATGTTGCACGACGAGCTGAGCGATGCGCATGCCGCGTTCGACGACAAAGGCATCGTGTCCCATGTTGCCGAGGATGATACCGACCTCACCTCGATAATCGCTGTCGATCGTCCCCGGCGAGTTGACGATGGTCAGCCCGTGCTTCAGGGCGAGCCCGCTGCGCGGGCGCACCTGGACCTCATACCCCGGGTCCACGGCGACGTACAGCCCCGTGGGGATGAGTTTCACCTCACCGGGCTGGATGGTGACGTTCTCCTCAACCGCCGCGCAGACATCCATGCCGCTCGCGCCTTTGCTCATGTAGCGGGGCAGGGGGATGTCTTCGCAGCCTTCCTTGCGTTTGATGTGCAGTTTCATTTGCGGCATGGGTCGCTATTCCTGTTCGATCAAGGAGACAATCTTGCGTGCGATACGCGCCTTGCTTGCGTTTTTCATTTCGATCCGCGATCCATCGCGGCCAAGGATCGTTGCGTCCACGGTCTCGGCCCCGATGGCGCTTGGAGAGTTCAGAACGATGTAGTCCAAATGTTTCGATTCGAGTTTTTCCAAGGCATTCCTCTCACCGTCCCCGGCCTCGAGAGCGAACCCGACCAAGAGCCGGCGTTCCTTGCGCCGGCCGAGTTCGGCAAGGATATCGGGGTTCCGCACAAGGTCCAACGTAAGCTTCGCGTCGGCCTTCTTGATCTTCCCGCTTGTTCGGTGCGCCGGCCGAAAGTCGGCCACCGCCGCCGTCATGATGACGCAGTCGGCGGCGGAAAAGGCGTTGAGAACGGCCTTGCGCATCTCCACTGCGCTGGTCACCCGAACAAACGTGACACCGGCCGGGGCCGGACGTTCGACAGGCCCGCTGACCAGCACGACCTCGTGTCCCGCCTCGATCGCCGCTTCGGCGACCGCATAGCCCATCCTGCCGGAGGATGCGTTGCTGATGAAGCGAACGTCATCAATATATTCCCGTGTGGGGCCGGCGGTGACGAGTACCTTTGTCATCCGGATTTCTTCAACGTGTCTTTGATTGCGCGGAGGATATCCAGGGGGGCCGACATGCGGCCCATGCCGACCTTGCCGGATGCGAGCCTGCCCTTCTCCGGGCCGACAAAAACCATTCCGGACTTTTGAAGCTCTTTGATGTTGCGTTGGACGAAACGATTGTGGTACATGGCGTCGTTCATGGCCGGGGCGATGACAATCGGCGCCGTAGAGGCCGTGACGGTGCAGGTGAGCATGTCGTCGGCGATGCCGGACGCGAGCTTCCCGATCATGTTTGCCGTGGCCGGTGCGATGACGATGATCTCTGCCGCCTCGGCGATGGAGATATGGATGGGCTTGGCCGGGTCCTGTTCTTCCCAGAGACTGGTAATGACCGGATTGCGCGAAAGGGTGCGGAACGTGAGGGGGGTGACGAACCGCCGGGCCGATTCGGTCATGATGACCGTGACGTCGGCGCCTCTCTGGGTAAGGGCGCTCACGAGCCCGGCGGCCTTGTAGGCGGCGATGCCGCCTGTAACCCCGCATACGATCTTTCGCGCTTGCAGGGTATCCTTGCGTGCCAATGCGCTATTCCTTCTCGTTTTCGTCGGCGTCTCCGACCGGAAGCTCGTCGGCCTCCTTCTCGGCGGGCGGCAAGAGGATGATTTTGCCCTCATCGATCTCCCGTACGGCTATGTCGATGAGCTCGGCGGTGCTGGGGACTCGCGTGCCCTCGCGCCGGTGTTTCATAAGGGAAACCAGGCGCTTCTGCAGCAGCGCTGTGAGCTTGAAGCGCCCACCCACGATCTTTGTCAGTCTCTCGAGCTTCGCCTGATCCAGAACCATAGGGTACCTCCGAAATCGAACGCGGCCTACTGCGAAAACGCCCCCAGGCGCTTTGCGCGTTCTCTGGTTAGAATGTCCTTTACCTCCGCAACGGCGGCCCCGAGATTGTCGTTGACCACCACGTAGTCGTATTCTTTCGCCCGCTCCAGTTCGATCGTTGCCTGTTTTGTGCGTTTTGCGATGTCTTGAGCGGTATTCTGACGGCGCTTTTCGAGGCGCCGCACCGCTTCCTCCGCCGACGGGGGGGCGATGAAAATGCTGACGGCCTCAGGAAAACGCTCACGGATCTGACGGGCGCCTTCGACCTCGATTTCAAGGAGCACAACACGCCCCTCCCGAAGCGCGTCCTGCAGGGGCCTCAGGGGCGTCCCATAGTAGTGACCACAATACTCCGCGTGCTCCGCGAAATACCCCGTTTGCGCCTTGCTCAGAAAATCCTCCCGGTCCAGAAACCAATAATCTTTCCCATTGACTTCACCGGGGCGGGGCGGACGTGTCGTGGCGGAAACCGACATCTCCGCGTCAAACTCCCTACGAAGTCGCGTGCATACGCTGCTCTTTCCCGCTCCCGACGGGCCGGAGAGGATCACCAGCACCCCGCGCCCGGAGTTGTCATTCATGCGCGCCTTCTCCCTGTTCGAGCTTCTGCACCAGCGTGCCGGGGCTCACATGGGACAGGATCACATGGTTGCTGTCCGTCACAATGATCGACCGGGTCTTCCGGCCGCTCGTCGCATCGATGAGGCGGTGCTCGCGCTCGGCGCCCTCCACGAGCCGCTTCAGGGGCGACGATCCCGCCGCCGTCACGGCGACCACGCGATGCGCTGCAACTACGTTATGGAGCCCGACATTCAACATTTCAAAGGGCATGGGTGCGTGTCACTCCCGTCTATTCAATATTCAGCACTTGCTCCCGCATGCGATCGACTTCGGCCCGGATCTCAACCACGCTTCGCATGACGCCGGGATCGCTTGCCTTCGATGCCATCGTGTTGGCCTCGCGGGACATCTCCTGTATGATGAACTCCAGCTTTCGACCCATGGAACCGCCATTGCTCAAAATGTCGCGAACCTGCTGAACGTGACTGCGCATGCGTGTGATCTCTTCGCTGATATCCGAGCGCTGGGCGAAGACGGCCACCTCTCTCGCCAGGGCCGTCTCATCCACCGTTGCGCCGGACCCGTTGAGAAGCTGCGCGATCCGCTCGCGGAGCCGATCACGATATCCCTCCACCATCTGCGCCATCTGGGGCTCGATGTCGGCCAGCAGGTCCGAAATGCGTTGGACCCGTCCCTTGATATCGTCGCCCAGCACGTCCCCCTCGTTCTCGCGCATGGCGATCATCTCTTCCAGCGCCCCGCGGGTTGCCGAGATCAGCTTCTCGCGCAGAGTGTCCGATACGCCCCACGAGCCGCTCTTCTTGTTCAACGTCCCCGGAAGAGGGATGATCGTGGCGAGGTCGATGCCACTCGTGACGCCCAGTTCCTTCTGAATCGACGTGAGCGCGGCGTGGTAGGCCTTGATGGCGTCCAGGTTGAACTCGTATTCCGCCTGGGGCCGTATCATTTCGTGCTCCAGGACCAGATAGATCGTCCCGCGCTCAATCTGGTCGCGAACCGCCTTCTCCACGTCCCCCTCGCAGGACGAGAGTTGATCGGGAAGCCGGGAGGTGATCTTCAGGGACTTGTTGTTGGTCGCCCGAATGAACGCGCGCACGACGTACTCATCGTTCTTGATCTCGCACGCGCCATAGCCTGTCATGCTTCGTATCATGGACACCTTTCGACGGGCAAACTGTTTTCACAATCGTCGGCTGCCCGGGCTGTCGATGGGAACGCCTGCCTGACACAGAGGGCACTCGTCGGGTTCATATTGACGCGCATCGAGGACGAGCAGCCGCTCGAAGGTCAGGTCGCCAAAGGGCTTCGCTCCGCTCCGGTCCACCAGGGCGGATACCCCGGCGACGTTCGCACCGAGGTTTTGAAGGTGGCGGATGATCTCCCGCACCGACCCTCCCGTTGTGACCACATCCTCCGCCACAAGAACGCTTTCGCCTGCGCCGATGCAAAAGTTGCGCCGCAGCGTCATCTGTCCGCCTTGGCGTTCCATGAAGACACACCGTGCGTCCAGCGCACGGGCGATCTCATGTGCAACGATAACCCCCCCGAGGGCCGGTCCGATCACCGTCTGAATTCCGGCGCCCTTCCATCGGCCCGCCAGGGCGGCGCACAACGTTTCGGCAGTGCGGGGGTGCTGGAGCACCAGCGCGCACTGGAGATAGCGGTCGCTGTGAAGTCCCGAAGACAGCTTGAAGTGGCCGGTCAACAAGGCCCCCGCGTTCTCGAATATTTTCAGGACGTCTTGCTCATTCATGGGCTTGGTTTATTTCGTCCCTTCCTTTGCGGGCTTTTCCGTTTTTGGGGTGGGCGCGGCCGGGGCCTTTTTGACCGGCGGCTTGGTCTGGGCTGGCGCTTTAGCCTTCTCGGGTTTGGCCGTCGCGGGTGTTGGGGTCACCGCCGCTCCTGCCGGTGGAGGCGTTGCCGACTCGATGGGCGTCCCCGGCAGCGTCGGCGCCACGATCTTGGACGACTGCTGCTGCTGCGCCTTGGTGAGCGCTACCACGAGGATGAGAAAAAGCACGGCAAGAAAAGCCGTCAGTTTCTTGATCGGTGTTGCGCTTGCGCCAAAGGCCGACTCTCCCTCCGTGCCGCCCAGGGTGCTGACCAGGCCGCCGCCCTTGGACTGCTGCAGCAGAATCAACCCCACCAGCACCACGCACAGCAACGCCAACAAGAGCCGGAGGATGAAAATGAACCCTCCTATGGTCAAGAGAAGAATCAACAGAACGGCCGCCCCGAACGTGCCGTACCCCTTCAGGTAGTTGCTAATGTTTTCATCCATCGTTGTGCTTTCCTGAATCTATTCCACTGCGGCCATAACGATTTTCGAAAAGGGCTCGGCCTCCAAGCTGGCCCCGCCGACCAACGCACCGTCGATATCGGCCAGGCCCAGGAGACCCCTTGCGTTGTCCGGCTTGACGCTTCCTCCATACTGGATACGCAGACTTTGGCCCACTTCCTCGCCGTATGTCTCCGTAACCAGTCCACGAATCAACTGGTGCACCTCTTCCGCCTGACTCGGCGTAGCGGTCTTGCCCGTGCCGATGGCCCAGACGGGCTCATAGGCGATCACCACGTCCTCCATCTGTTGCGCCGTCACCCCATACAGCCCGGCTACGACCTGCAAACCGACCACATCCTCCGTCCGGCCCGCTTCGCGCTGCTCCAGCTTCTCGCCCACACAGAGGATCGGCTTCAGGCCGATCGCAAGGGCGGCATTGACCTTCGCATTGATCAGGCCGTCCGGCTCGCCGAAGATGTGCCGGCGCTCGGAATGGCCGAGAATGACATACGTGCAACCGATGCTCTTGAGCATGGCCCCGGACACCTCGCCGGTGAACGCGCCGCTGTTTTCATGGTACATGTTCTGCGCGCCCACGCGGATGTTGCTTCCCTTGGCCTCCTCACAAATAGCAGGCAGCAGCACGGCCGGAGGGCAAATGGCGATTTCGACGCCCTTGACGTCCCGGACGCGGTCCTTCAGTTGCGCCACGAGGCCCTTCCCCGTGTCCACCAGCATGTTCATCTTCCAGTTGCCTGCAATGAAAGGCTTTCTCATCGTGATGCAGTCTCCTTACGCCCTGTTTTCGGCATTCGACTAACTGTTTTCCCCATGGCCTCTGCGATGATCGTCACCTCGTCCATCATCTCCGCAAAATCGGTCGGCAGCAACGCCTGCGGCCCGTCGCACAGGGCCTTTTCCGGACAGTGATGCACCTCGACCATAATCCCATTCGCCCCGGCGGCGACGGCGGCGCGCGCCAAGGGCGCGATCAACTCGCGCCGGCCGGTGCCGTGGCTCGGATCCACGATCACGGGCAGGTGCGACGCCAGCCGCAGCGCGGGGATTGCGCTGATGTCCACCGTGTTTCGCGTGCCGTCCTCGAACGTCTTGATCCCTCGTTCGCAGAGGATGACATTTGAGTTCCCCTGCGTCAGGATATACTCCGCCGACATCAGGAGGTCCTTCACCGTCGCCGACATACCGCGCTTCAGCAGGATCGGCTTGCCCGTCCGGCCCGCCTCGGTGATCAGGCTGAAGTTCTGCATGTTCCGGGCGCCGATCTGGAGCACATCGGCATAGCGCGCCACCATCTCGACGTGCCGCGTATCGACGACTTCCGTGACGATGGGAAGGCCGAAGCGTTCCCGGCACTCCTTCAGATAGTTCAGTCCCTCCTCGCCAAGTCCTTGGAAGCTATAGGGGGAAGTGCGCGGTTTGAAGGCCCCGCCGCGCAGCGCCACCGCGCCCCCTTTGCTTACGGCCTCCGCGATAGCAAAGAGCTGGTCCCTGCTCTCCACGGCGCACGGGCCGGCAATGACCGAGACCCCCGCGCCCCCGAACTCCGCCTGCCCCACCCGCACCACCGTATCTTCCGGCTGGAACTCCCGGCTGGCCATCTTGTATGGGGCCAGCACGGGCATCACGTGCTCGACGCCGGGGATCGCCTCCAGCGGTTGGATGCGAATCCGATCCTCCTCGCCGATGACCCCGATAATGGTCCGCATCATCCCGCGGGAGACCATCGCGTCGAGGCCAAGCTCCTTGATGCGCTTCACAACGCGCTGGATGCCCTCTTCCGTGGTGTTTGGCTTCAGGACAATGATCATCTGTTGTTGGCTGCCCCGTTATTCGAGTTGTGCCATGGGGTACGATCCCAGGATCTTCATCTCCATGCACAGGTCGTCCACTTCATTGAGGACCTTCCGGATCGTTTCGTCCTCGCAGTGCCCCTCCAGGTCGATGAAAAAGCAGTAATCCCATGCCCGTCGTTTGGTGGGCCAGGGGACGAGCTGAGTCAGGTTCACGCCGTCTTCTTTGAACGGCAGCAAAAGGTCGACGAGAGCGCCCGCTCGGTTCTTGATGGAACACATGATGGAGGTCTTGTCGCGATTCGTGGGCCCGGGAATGGTCCCACCCAAGACAAAAAATCGCGTGGCGTTGTGGGGATGGTCCTCGATATGTTCACAAAGGATGTTTAAATCATACAGATGCGCCGCCTCTGCGTGGGCGATGGCGGCGACACAAGGCTCGTCGCGTGCGATCTCTGCGGCCTGGGTCGTGCTGCCGATGTCCACCTGTGGGATGCCGGACAGGTTGTTTTGCAACCAGGTCTTGCATTGGCCGAAGACTTGAGGTTTGGAGTAGACGCGCTTGATCTCGTCCAGTTTGCACTTGGCCATCAGGTTGTGGTGGACGGGCAGCAAAATCTCCGCGCAGACGTGCAGGTCCGTGTCGATGAACATGTCGAGCGTATCACTGACGCTGCCTTCCGTCGAGTTTTCGATAGGGACCACACCATAGTCAGCGCGCGTCATCGATATCTCCGTGAAGACCTCGTCGATGCTGTGGACGGGAAAATACTCCACCGACCCGCCGAACTTGTTTCGCGCCGCCTGGTGGGTAAAGGTGCCGTCGGGGCCGAGGTAGCAGATACGGAGGGGCTTCTCCAGGGCGAGACTGGCCGACATGATCTCCCGATAAATTTCCTGTAGGGATTTCTCCTGGAGCGGTCCCGTGTTCAGGGCGCGCACCTTCTCGTAGACCTGCCGCTCGCGTTGAGGCGAGTAAATCGCGATGTCTTCCTTCCGCTTGAAGCGGCCCACCTCGGAGACGACGCGCGCGCGCTCGTTAAGAAGTTTTACGATTTGGGCGTCGAGGGCGTCTATCTTCGCCCGGAGATCGTCCAGAGACACGAATAGCACTCCCGTGGGGCTTCTGCCGGCACCATGTGAAACCCGAATTATATCACAGCACTTCCTGCTTGTCAATGCTCGACTGCGTGCCCGGCCGTCATTTTTTCTCGCGTGGCCCGGTGCGGGGGCGATGCGGGAAAACAACGGGCGAATCGCCCCGCAAAAGTTCCTTGTAATTCCCCAAGGGGTGTTGTACAATGCGCACGCGCCGGGGCATCAGAGAAAGGCCTCAACATGAGGAGGAAGATGTGAAGCTCATCTCGGAAGACGGCAAAACTGTCTACTGTCCGGAGTGCCGCAGGCCGAATCCGTTCAAGGAGCCCGTCAAGGTGGGGCAGTTCGGTCTTTGCCACGTGTGCCGGGCGCGCTTTCAGATCAAGATGATCTATGGCCACATGAAGCCCTTCCCGGTGGAAAGCATCTACCAGAGCACAAAGGGCGACAAGCGCCGCGTCAGAGGCACGCGAGCAGACCATTGAAACGGTGAGGACGGGATTCATGAGGCCCGGCGTCAGGCCGCGAGGGAGAGGATGGCGGACGAGTCGATCCGAATATCCGTTGTCATTCCCGCCTATAACGAGAGGCTGCGCATCAAGGATTCGCTGAAGCGAATCGTTTCCTACTTCGAGCAGAACCGCATCCGCTACGAGATCATCGTCGTCGACGACGGAAGCACCGACGGGACCGCGCGGATCGTCGAGGCGATGGCCCGGCGGGTGGAAGTCATCCGTCTTGTGAAGGGCAGCACGAACCGTGGGAAGGGACATGCCGTGCGGCGGGGGATGATGACGGCGCATGGCGACTATATCCTGATGACCGACGCGGACCTCTCCACTCCCATCGAGGAAATCGAGAAGCTTCTCTCCCCCATCGACACCGGCGGATATGACATCGCCATTGGGTCGCGGGCGCTGCCGCAATCCGATGTACGGGTCCGCCAGTCGATGCTTCGTGAGCGCTTGGGCAAGTTTTTCAACGTGCTCGTGCGGGTGCTTGCCGTTCGCGGCTTCCGCGACACGCAGTGCGGCTTCAAGTGCTTCACTGCGAGGGCGGCGCGCGCGATCTTCACCCGGCAGACGATTGGCGGGTTCTGTTTTGATGTGGAGGTGCTGACCATCGCCAGGGCCTTGGGGCTTTCGATCCGGGAAGTGCCTGTCGCGTGGGTGAATTCTCCGGAGTCACGGGTGCACATCATCCGTGAGCCGATCCGAATGTTCGTGGATCTTTTGAGGATTGCGCTGCGAAAATTCGCGGATGCGTAACGGGGACGGATCGCGCGAAAGAAGACGCGGTATATCTCCGGGAAGATCGTAACCATTTAGGCCAGTGTGGTGGAGGCGCATTGAGAGGAAAAGGCCCCTATCATTGCGATCTCGTACCACGCTTCGCGGGGTTCCTTGCGCGGGCCCTTCACTTGGCTAACTAACTGGTCACAGGATATCAAATGTTCAGCAAGCCGATTTTTTTTGAGTTGACAATTGCGTTTTTGTGACGTATTATACCCATGCATGCATGATATGCAAATCTTTTGGAAGTGCACGTGTCATAATGGCGCTGAGGGCGTGACACGATAGCGTACGGTTTTAGGGTCAAGGCAAAATTTCCGTTGCGAAGAGGAGCGATGCTATGAAACGGGACGCCTCCGCGTTCAATAATGCCGTGTGTAAACGGACCAAGGAGTTGCGGGTGGAATTGTGCGGCAAGCGCGGCCGGTCGCAGCTCGCCAAGATGCTCGGGATATCACCTTCCACATATCACTACTACGAGAGAGGCCGCGTGTTGCCGGCGGATCTCCTCGTCAAGCTGTGCGACCTGGCGAATGCGAATATCGAATGGCTGCTGCTCGGCTCCGGGGCCAAATACTCTTCCAAGAAGGGGGGCGCCAAGAAAAAAGCCGCGAAGAAAACGAACAAGCGAAGGAAGTAAAAACACCAGGTCGCGTTCGAATCTTTTCGCTCCACGTCCGGCAGCGCATCTGTGCGGCGGCTGTCCTATCACTACGGTCGGCAGAGCGCACACGAACCGCCCTCGTGACGGAGAAGGCGTGAAAAAGCTGTAGGACGCCCTGTATCCCGGTTTTTTCACACCTCCGGAGGCGTTACTGGCATACTGGAATTCTCCTTGACACACATGCCGGAATCCGGCAGAATGACAGTAGACAGTTTCCTCCCTATTCAAGTGAAGGAGAGTGGCATGCGACGGACGATGACTCCTGTTGCGTTCGCGTTGGCGTTGGTGGTTGCGTTGGCGTTGGTCGGCCCGCAGGCCATGGCAGACGAGGTCTCGCTCATCCAGGCTATCCAGAAGGTCGAGGCGGCGACGAAGATGCTTGTGGTGAAGGCTGCGACGGCGGGGAGCTACCATCAGGTCGTTGCGATCGGCGGCGGCAAGACGAAGATTTTCAAGGTCGATCGCGCCACAGGCAAGGTGGAAATGTCGCGGGAAAAGGATTGGTCCGGAAAGTCGGAGAAGATCGCGGCCGCGGCGAAGATTACCTGCTCGGATGCCGCCGGCAATGCCATGAAGGAGTGCAAGGGCGAGCTGCGATCGGTCAAGGCAAGTCTGGATGCCAAGGGAAGCGTGGAATTCATCGTGTGTGTGCACACGAAAACAAAGGGAGACATGAGGGCGAAGGTGTGTGCATACTCTGGGAAAGTCGGAGCGGTGGAACCCACCGAGGGCGCTCCGACTGAAGGCTGCGAGTGAAGTCCTGGTTCGCGGCAAAGAAGGGACACGGAACAAGAAACGCGAATGGCTATTCACTTCAAGTGCCCACAGTGCGGGAAGCAGCAGGATGTGCCTGACTACAGCGTGGGGAAGGTCTTCAAATGCGGTTGTGGACAGACACTGGTCGTTCCGGGCGAAGGCAAGGTCAGCGGCCTGACGTTTCTCATGTTCGCGGTCATTGCGGTGACCGTGCCGATGTTCTACTACCTCCTTTTTGCTCGTCCGCTTGAGGTCCGCGACCAGTCGACAACCGAAAGGCTTGCCGTCCCCCAACAGCCGGTGGACGAACCTGCGTCGCCCTCCTCTCCAGATCGCGCCGAACCACCAGCCTCCGACACCGCGCCACGGGAAGTGGAATTCCTGCGGCCTCCTGTTCCCTTGCCGGTGGCCGGGAATCAAACGAAGATATCGCCGAAGCAGGCGGCGGCCCTCAAGGCCATCCGATTGGGCGATGGCGCCTTCGCGGAGGGTGCGTATGGGGACGCGCTGGCGCAGTACCGCCGCGCCGCCGCCCTCGACTCGGAGAACTGCGATGCAGAGGCCCGTGTTGTGACGGCCCTGTTCAATGTAGGCCGCCATGACGAGGCCATCGACGAGGCGAGGGAGATGTTGCGTACCGATCCAGGGAACGCATGCGCCTCCTATCTGCTGGGGTGCATGCAGCGGCGAGTGGGCGCCCTGCCCGATGCCTTGACGCGCCTGCGGGCTGCTGTGGAGCTGGATCCGGAGAACTTCGCCGCCCGCCACGAGTTGGCCACGGTTCTTGACCAAATGGGGCGACACCAGGAGGCCATCGGCCAATGGTATGAGGCCGTTGCCGCCTGCCGGAAACTCCTGGCCGAGGGGCGGACGGATGCGCGGTTTCGGATCGAATTGGGCACATTTCTTGGGCGCGTCGGCAACGCAAGCGAAGCGGACAGGCATCTGAAGGCCGCCGCCGCACAGAGCCAGAATGACGCCGGCCTGCAGTACCTTCTGGCGATGGCCTATGGCGAACTCGGCAGGACTCGAGAGGCCCAACGGCATGCCCTGGCGGCCCGAGTGCTCGGACACCGCAATGCGGAGAAGCTGTTGAAAGAACTGGGGCCGCCTTCCCGTACGGCAGCCCCCTGAACGGCAGGAACACGGGGCGCGTATCATTCCCCTACGAGACCGTTACCCCCCATGTCGGATCGCCCGGACATTCTGTCGCGGTCGATAACCGCATTCCCTGTAATGGATTTGAATCGAAGCGTCTTTGAACGAATAGACATTGTACACCAACGTGTCCTCGATGCGTGTCGCGTCCATCCACGTGGCGTTGGGCGGGCCGGCGCAGATGATCGCCAGGTCGTGGCGCTTAAACGTGTGGGAGTGCCAGCAGAAGGGGTGGTGCTTGTGCCCATGCAGGACGAGATCGACGCGCGCCGAGTAGAAAAGCTCGAGCAGCCGCCGTGATTTTCGCATGCCGCGAATGCTGTCTCCCAGATGGTTGACGGGCAGAAGCAAGAGATGGTGGTGCATGAGGACGACTTTGGTCTTCTCGCGCAGCGCGGGTGATGTCAGAATGCGCTGCAGGTCGCGAAACTGCCTCTTTCCCATAGTCCCCAGAGCATTCAGCGGCAGGGCCCGTCGCGGGACGCGGGACGTCGTGTCCACCCCGATCAGGGCGATTTTGTCGTCGCCAACAAATTTCACGAAGGGGAATATGCAGGTCTTCTCGATGGCCATATCTGGCGGGTATGCATCCGGGAGGGCCTGGCCGAAATACTCCGTGAACCGCCACAGTTTTCTGGGCACGCGCGTTGTGTGCGCCGCGGGTCTCTGCCTGCGTGCGTAGCACACATCGTGGTTGCCGGGGATCACGCTCAGCATATCGGACTGGCAGAGAGGCGCCAGCAGAGTGGCTGCGTCCTCGTATTCCGGCAGCGCGGCCGATTCGGTCAAGTCCCCCGTAATGATTACATGGTCTACCTCTGCAGCGGCGAGGTCGTCCAGAAGAGATGCCAGGAGGTCCAGCCCTTCGGGTCGCGAGTGATAGACAAGGCGCTTGATACGCATACTGATCGGCGTCTTCGCTGCACACAGGTGCAGATCGGAAAGGTGCGCGATGCGATATTCACCCGGCTGCTTCGGAGGAAGGGCATGGGTGACAGAGGCGTCTTCTGAGCGCATGACCGGTTACTCTGAGAATGAACGGCGGATTAGGACATGGGGGTTACTGTTGCGACTATCTGTACTTTATGTAAGCCTTCTGTCGAAGCTCGGCGATGAATTCCTGAAGACGCTGGTTCATGCGTTCGGACTCAAGTCGTTTCTTGATCTCCTCCTCGACCTCCTCGAAGGGCGCCTTTCCGCCCGGCCGGATGGCGACGACCTGCAGCACATGGTAGCCGTTCGACGTCTTGATGACCGGGCTGATCTCGCCTTGCTTCAGGGAGAACAGCGCCTCGTCCACCTGGCCGCCGAAGGCCGGGCGCTTCATGAAATCCCACAGGCCGCCGTTCGCCGCGTGGGGACCTTTCGAGTGTTTTTTGGCGAGAGCGGCGAAGCTCGCGCCATCCGTGAGCTTCTTGTGCAGCGAGTCCACAAACGCTCGTGTCTTCTCTTTCGAACCTTTGGAGGTAAGCGGAATGAAAATCTGCCGGGACCGAACCTCCTTCACCCGCGTGTAGTCAGCCTTGTGTTTCAGGTAGTAGTCCCGGACCTCGCGCGGCGACACCGACACGCGACTGCGCACATGCTTGTAGTGGACCATCTGGATGAGGATTTCGTCGCGCGTGCGCTCCTTCTTCTCCTCGATGGTCTCGCCGCCTTTGGCCAGGATCTTCTTCAACTGAAGCAGCGACCCCGCCTGGGCGATCAAGTCCTTGATGATGGAATCCAGGTTGCGGTCGATCAGGCGCGGCTCGATCTCCTGGGCGGCAATCATGCGCTTGCCTTCCTGGATCATGAGCCGTTGGTTGATGAGGCGCTCGCGGTACTGCTGGTAGACCCTCCGCGCCCGCTTCTCGAATTCCTTGCCGGACGAGGACCGCTTCAGTCGCTCAAGGGTGGGGGCGGCGAGTTTGTCCAACTCGCCCATCGTAATGATGTCGTCGTTTACGATCGCAACGATGTTGTTCTTCTCTTCCGCGGCGACAAGCCCGAGTGCCAGAAGGAACACGAGTGCGCTATAGTGAATGGATCGCATGAGAACGTACTATGCCCTGAAATTGTATGCCGGTCACATGTCTTTATTTTACCATACTTTTGCCCAATGTCAACCGTGTTCCAATCAGGACTTTCCCCACAACCCGCACCGTGTCATTGCCCTCATGGAGTGCGGCGTGCGCCTGTGAGCAGGGTGGACACGCCGAAAAACGCTATTGTGTTTCGACGTAAACCGTGGTATGATTTTCGGTCAAGTCAGCGCCGATCCAAGATCATGGCGCCGGCAGAGTCTACAGTGGGCCCACGGTTGAGTTTCACGGCAGAGGGTGCGATGGAATCATACATCTTACGAAACGATCAAGTTCACCTCGAAGTCAACCCCGGAGTGCTCACATTCCGCGCCACACATCTTCCGACGAATACCAAATGGTTCGAGGATCCCTGGGATGCGGCCGCCGGCGAGCTGACGATCCGTTCGGAGGACGGCGAAGTCGCCACGGCGAACCTCTCCAAGGGCAAGTACATGGACGTGTATCAGCAGGGCGACTCCCTGCTGCTCAGCTATCGGGGCTTCAACACCATGCGCGGCTACCTGCCCACCGCCCACGTCGAGGTGCGCCTGCGGCTGCATGAGCAGGGTGCAGGCTTCGACGTGATCGTCGAGAACCTCAGGCTGCCGAGCAAGTGGAACTTCGAGAGCCTTACGTACCCGGTGCGTTTCGGCGCGCTGCGCACGCATGTAGACGAAGGCTACCTCGTCCTACCGTCGCAGGGCGGGGCGCTGGTTCCCACTCACATGGTCAAGCTCTCCGGCTCGGATTTCTGGCTGTGGGACGACGAGTTTTTCGACCCGAACCTCGGGGAGAGGGCCACCGGGCCGTACGGCGATATCATGCCCTGGGCGGGCATGCAACTCGGCAACGTGGGCCTGATGGCCGTGCTCGGCACGCCCTTCGACGCCCTGTTCAAGCGTGTCATCAACTACAACCGGCAGGGATCGTTCAACGCGAAACGGGAGAAAACACCCTATCCCCAGATTGCCGCGATCAGCCCTCACTGGTTGAGCACGCGGGGCGAATTCGGATACCCCAGGGCCGTGTCCTATTATATGCTCAGCGGGTCCTATGTCCAGATGGCGCAGACCTACCGCCATATTGCTCGCGCTCAAGGACTGCTCAAGACGTGGGACGAGCGCATCGCCGAGAACCCCAACGTGGAGCGGCTCATCGGCGCGCCGGCCTTCTGCCTCTACGGCGGGTACCCCCACTATGCAAACTACGAGCCGCTGCAGTTCACGTGGGACGACGTCACCCACATCGTGAAGGACATGCGCAACGACCTGAAGCTCGAAAGGGCCCGGGTCACCGTCTGGGGCGGCTTCTCCAAGCAGCCCTACAAGTCCTATCCGTGGGATGAACGCAAGGGGCCCGTCGAAAAACTGAAAGGGCTTGTCGATCTGGCGAACGACGCAGGGTACGTCTTCGGGTTCTACCAGAACTGGTCGCCCATGCTCGAACAGGAGGACTACTGGGACCTGAACCTGCTGCTGTGCACATCAAGGGGAGCCGTGTCCGCCAGCCGATGGGGCCGCGTCTGTCCAAGCCAGTACCTCCCCCTCTGCAAAGAGGCCATGGAGCACATCCTCCGGGACGTGAAACTGGAGAGCATTTTTGTGGACTGCACCACCCCGCCGCCGCCCCGGGAGTGCTATCATCCGGGACACTCTATCTCTCGCGAAGAGGACATCAAGCACCGCCTTGCTCTCTTTGAATACCTCCGTTCGCTCAACTTGATCGTCGGCAGCGAGGCCTTCAAGGCGTGGGCCGCCGGCGCCTGCGACTACCTCGAAAACACGAGCACGCAGTTCCACCAACCCATGTACCTCAAGAACCACCGCGCCCCGCTGATCAACCTGGTCTTTCATGGCGCCACGGAGCTTTACGCCCATGCCAACCGCGGATACACCTTCATGAAGGACGAGCCGTTCCCGGTGAAATTCCTCATGGACCTGGCCTACGCCCAGCCGCCGGTGGTGACATGCTCGCTGTACGAGTATCAGGGAATACGGCCGTTCCTCCGGCTCGGCAACGAGATCGTCGGAGCGTTCTGCCGCGCCGTCGGCAAAAAACAGATGACTGACCACGAATTGCTCGGCCCGGACATGCGCGTGCACCGGACGACACTCGAGGATGTCCGCGTGACCGTGAACACGAGTCTTATGGAATTCGAGGATGACCAGGGTCGTCTCCTGCCGCCGCTGAGTTATATTATTGAGGGCGTGGACGGCATCCCGGCACAGGCCGCTTTCAAGCAGTTCTGCCACATCGAGCCGTTTTGAGGGAGAGCTCGGTCTGCGCAATCAAGCGTATTGTCGTATCTCGTCAAGGAGATCCGGCTGAGGAATTTCCCTACAACCCGCACCATGTCATCTCTGAAATCGCGCGGTGAAAAGTTCTATCCAACAGTTCCTTGACATTTCGCGAAATTGGGTTAAAATAAAGAGAGAGGACGGGAGCGATATATACGTGACGTGGGTTCCCTTGGTTGTCATAAAATATTATTTTCCGGAATGTTGAGTCGAATCATAGGGAGGGCGGTTATGCGAAAGTACTTGCTGATCACTCTTTGCGTGCTGGCGCTGGGCCTCCTGACGCCTACGGATGCCGCCGCCGGCGATTGGGCCATCTGGTTCAACTTCGGCGGGACTGGCTACTACGGCGGTTACTATGGGTACGGAGGGTACTATGGTCCGTGCTATGGCCCGCAGTACTATGGATATATGCCGTACTACAACAGTGGATACTATGGGCCGTACTATAGGCCATATTGTTATGGGGGATACTACTCGCCCTGGTATCCGGGGTACGGGTACTATCCGTCGTACGGCTATTACCCTAACTATTACCCCTATCCTTATTATGCGCACCGCTATCGCGCTTATGGTAGCATGAACAGCTACCCGCACTACAGGCGTGGGACGCCCTATATGGCCTATGGCGGCACAAACTACTATCCGTATCACAGGAGCGGCACGCCCTATGCCGGCTATGGCGGGGGGCGCTATTATCCTCGAAGCACTGCGTCAACGTTCTACGCCCCGCGCAGCACGACCATGAACGGATACCCGCCTCGGACGAGCCCGTACTCGCTTCGCCCCTTCGGAAAGCGATAACCGCAGGCGGAAGTTATTTCATCGCCTGCACGCGCTCGTCGATGACCTTGGTCACGGCATCATAGTCCGCCGGCAGCTCCACGGGCGGGTTCGCATAGCGTGACGTGACTCCCTTCAACTCCCCCCGGTGATAGCGCACCTTGAAGTCGGGGAACTTCAACCCGTGTGCGGTTGAGATCACCACGATACGATCGTGGGGCGCGAACATCTTGCGTTCGTTCAGCTTGAGCAGAACGGCCAGCGCCACGCCCGTGTGCGGACAGTTGAACAAGCCGCTGCGGTCGGCCAGGGCGGATGCGTTGGCCAGCTCGTCTTCGGTGGCCTGTTCCACGATGCCGTCGAACTCCTGCAGGACGGGGATCGCCTTGTGGATGCTCACCGGGTCGCCGATCTGGATCGCACTCGCAAGGGTGGGCTTGGCCTTGACCGGCTCAAAGCACTTGAACCCCGTCTGGTAGCTGAGGTAGAGGGGATTGGCGTTGGCCGACTGGGCCGCCACCAGCCGGGGCAGGCGGCTGATGATGCCCAGCTCGCGCATCATAAGGAACCCCTTGCCGATGGCACTGATGTTTCCGAGATTTCCCACCGGGATGATCACCCAATCGGGCACTTCCCAGTCGAACTGCTGGACGAGCTCGATGCTGAGTGTTTTTTGCCCCTCGACGCGCAGCGAGTTCATCGAGTTGGCCAGGTAGATGTTGTTCTCGCGACACACGTCCTTGACGATCTTCATGCAGCCGTCGAAGTCGGTGTCGATGGAGAGCGTCAGTGCGCCGTTGGCGATGGGCTGGATGAGCTGCGACGTCGACACCTTGTCCTTCGGCAGGAAAACGATGGCCTGGAGGCCCGCCGCCGCGCAGTAGGCGGCGAGCGCGGCAGAGGTGTCCCCCGTAGAGGCGCAGGCGATGCCCTTGATCTTCTTGCCCTCCGCGAGCATCTGCTTGACCATGGAGACCAGGACCGTCATGCCGAGGTCTTTGAAGGACCCCGTGTGCGCGTTGCCGCACTGCTTGATCCACAGGTCGTCCATGCCTACGCTCTTGGCAAAGCGCTCGGCCCAGAAAAGATTCGTGCCGCCCTCATACATGGAGACGACGTTGTCGTTGTGCACGTTGGGGCAGATCCATTCCTTCTTGCCCCAAACGGAGCTGCCGTAGGGCCATTCCGTGCGGCGCCAGCGGTCGTCGAACAGCTTGATCCAAGCCGCGGCGCTGCGGGCCTGCAGGCGCTCCACATCGTGGCGGACCTCAAGCAGCGACCCACAGTTCGGGCATTCGTAAATGATGTCCGTCAGATCATACGTCGGATCGCAGCCCTTGATACACTGGAACCACGCGCGGTATTCCATGATCTTCCCTCCTGAGAGTGATTTAATAAAGTCAATATAGCATCGAGAGCGAGGCCCGTCAACTGATTTAGGCGTATCGCCGGGAAGCTTGACAAGATGCAGACCATCTGTTAGACTCCACACTCCAACAATGTCCAAGGTCATACACTATCCCAGCTACGATGAATTCAAGGAACTTGCCCGGCAGGGCAACGTGATACCGGTCTATCGTCAGCTCCTTGCCGACACCATCACCCCCGTGTCGGCATTTGGATCGATGGGAGAGTCGGAGTATGCGTTTCTCCTTGAGAGCGCGAGCGGGGGGGAGGAAGTCGGGCGCTATTCCTTCCTTGGATGCAATCCCTTCATGCTTTTTTCCAGCCGCAGGGAAAAAGTGACGATCACGAAGGATGGTGAAAAGCATGAAACGGAATCCGACGACCCCATCGCAAACCTGGAGGCCGCCGTCAAGGAGCTAAAGGCGGTCCCGATCAAAGGGGTGCCGAGCTTCTGCTGCATGGCCGTCGGGTACGCCGCATACGACGCCGTCCGCTACGTGGAGTATCTTCCCGATGCGCCGCCCGACGACCTGGAGATGCCGGACCTGTTCTTCATGTTTTACGATCTGGTCATTGCCTTCGATCACCTGAACAAGACGGTGAAGGTGGTGGCGGCGGCGCGCCTGGACGGGAAGGCTCCCCGGGAGGTTTACGACGCCGCCGTGGCGCGCATCGACGCCACCGTCAAGCGGCTCAGCCAACCCGTGGCGGTGATCAGCGACGACATCCGCCCGGCCGGCGATCCGAAGATGCAGTTTGAATCGAACTTCGAGAAGGCCGACTATCGTGACGCGGTCAGGAAGTGCAAGGAATACATTCGCGCGGGCGATATCTTCCAGGTCGTCCTCTCCCAACGGCTCCAGACGCACGTGAGCGCGAAGCCCTTCGACATCTACCGTGCCGCGCGGGTCATCAATCCGTCCCCCTACATGTTCTATCTCCGGATGGGCGAGGCCCGGCTGATCGGCGCGTCACCGGAGGTGATGGTCAGGGTGGAGAACGGGAAGGTATTGGTTCGGCCCATCGCGGGGACTCGGCGGCGCGGGAGCACACCGGAGGAGGACCTGGCCCTGGAGAAGGAGCTGAAGGCCGACCCGAAGGAACGGGCCGAGCACGTCATGCTCGTCGACCTGGGCCGAAACGATGTCGGCCGGGTCGCCCGGTACAAAACGGTCAAGATCGAAGAGGAGATGATCGTCGAACGGTTCAGCCATGTCATGCATCTCACATCGCAGGTGTCCGGTCAGCTCCAGGCGGGAAAGACCGCGTTCGACGCCTTCCGGGCCGCGTTTCCTGCGGGCACGTTGAGCGGCGCGCCGAAGATCCGGGCGATGGAAATCCTCGACGAGCTCGAGCCGACCCGGCGCGGACCGTACGGAGGAGCGGTCGGCTGCATCGATTACTACGGCAACATGAACACCTGCATCACCATCCGAACCATGCTCCTGAAAAACAATACGGCCTATGTGCAGGCGGGCGGCGGGATCGTCGCCGACTCGGTGCCCGAACGGGAGTACGAGGAAACCATCAACAAGGCGAAAGCGATGTTCAAGGCGCTGGAAACCGCGGAACAAGGCTTGTAACCTCCGATTCTCTCTGATGAAAACCCTCGCCATTGAGACCTCACACGTAGTCGGCTCCGTTGCCGTTGCAGAGGGCCCCGATGTGCTTGCTGAAGAGTCCTTCGAGCAGGGGATGGTCCATGGGCGGGAGCTCGTGCCGAGAATGAAGGCCCTCCTTGAGCGTGTGGGATGGGGTCTTGCCGAGGTCGAGCTGATTGCCGTAAGCATCGGGCCGGGGTCCTACACCGGCCTTCGTGTCGGTGTCGCAGCCGTGAAAACGATTGCCTATGCCCTCGGCACACCGGTCGTGGCCGTGCCGTCGCTCGACGTGCTGGCGCGCAACGCGCCGGACGATGCGGAGGTGGTCTGCCCCGTGGTGGATGCGAAACGGAAGCAGGTCTATACGTGCCGGTATGACGGTTCTCGGAACCGACAGGGCGACCACCGTGTTGTCCATCCGCAGGAGCTTGCGCAGACGCTTTCGCCGGGCGCCTTTGTGTTGGGGGATGGGTTGGCCTACTATGCCGACGTGTTCGAGCGGCGCGGGTTCACTATCGCCGATGAGTCGCTGTGGCGGCCGCGGGCCGCGGTCGTAGCGGCGCTCGGGCGCGCGCTTTACATGGCCGGACAGCGCGACGATTCTTTGTCGCTGGTTCCCCTGTACCTCCGCCGGCCCGAGGCGGAGGACAAGTGGCGTGAGAAGCAGGAACAGATACAGGCGGGAGGAGAGAAATGAATCGGCTACTGCTCGTGGCGGCGCTTGGCATTTGTCTGATAACCTCATGTTCACCGCAGGGCGGGCTCAAGTCACGGAAGGTGACGCTGTTCGTCACATCGCTCGAAGACCCATTCTATGTGTCGCTTGTGCAGGGCGCGCAGGCGGCGGCGGTCGATCTGAACCTGGATTTGCTTGTCCTCGGTATCGAGCGGGAGACCTACGTCGAGCGCCAGATCGCCCTTGTCAAGAATGAGATCATCAAACGGGTCGGTGTCATTATCATCGCGCCTGCCGACTCGAAGGCGCTGGTGGGCGTGCTGAAAAAAGCGAAGGAGAAGGGCATCGCGGTCCTCACCATCGACACGCCTCTCGACCAGGCGCTGATGAAACAACAGGGCGTCGCCATTCCCTTCGTCGGCCCGGACCATAGGGCCGCTGGGAAGAGAGCAGGAGAGTATCTCGTCCAGCGACTCGGCGGCAAGGGCGAGGTCGCGGTATTGACGGGGGTTGCCGGCGTGTTGAGCGGCGACCTGTGCGTTCAGGGGTTCCTTGGTGCGTGCACGGAGGCGGCGGGCGTCTCGGTTGCGGCGCAGCAGTCGGCCAACTGGCGGCGAAAAGATGCGGCCAAGGCCGTGGGCGACATCCTGAAGAAGCATCCCAACTTGAGGGGGATGTTTGCAGTCAATCGCGCCATGACCCTCGGCGCGCTGGAGGGCCTCAAGGCGGGCGGGAAAGAGAAGGATGTTGTTGTCGTTGGGTTTGGCCGGGATCAGGAGGTTGAGGCGGCCTTGAGCGCCGGACGCCTGGCGGCTGCGCTGGACATGCATCCGGCCGCGTTGGGACGGACCGCTGTCGAGCTGGCGAGGAAACTCCTGGCCGGGCAGAGCCTTCCAAGCGAGACCGCCACCCCGTGGGACCTCGTCGAGGCGGGAACACCCCCAAAGTAGTCAGCCGATTGTCGCCTTGAGCACGCGAAGGAAATTCCCCCCGAGCACCTTCTTGATTTCGGCGTCGCTGAAGCCGCGCCGAACCATGGCCTCGGTCAATGTCGGCAGACGGTCGGCCGTTCGGATCACGGGCCACACCCCCTCGCCCAGACCGTCGAAATCGCTCCCGATCCCCACATGCTTGATTCCGACAAGGTCGGCGACGTAGGCCATTTGATCCACGATTTTGTCCACGGTCGCCCTTTTCCTGGAGATGAACTTGTGATAGAACGCGATGCCGAGAAGGCCGTCCGTCCGAGCGATGGCGCGGATCTGATCGTCCGTCAGACAGCGTGCATGCGGCGCGCACGCGAACACGCCGCCGTGCGTCGAGACGGCCGGTTTTTCCGTGATCTCGATCACATCGTAGAACGCCGCGTCATTGATGTGCGCCAGGTCCACGAGCATCCCCAGGCGGTTCATCTCCTTCACCACCTGCCTGCCGAAGGAGGTAAGGCCCTTCATCGTGCGACGGAAGCTCGCTCGGTCTTCCGGCGTGCAGTAGCCGAAGTAGCTCGGCGTCCCCTGCAGGGCGAATTGGCATCCACCCTCGAAGTGTGTCAGGGTGATGGATCGGATGCCGAGGCGATAGGCGAGCCGGAGGATGTCGATGTTGTTGCACAGGGCCATCCCGCTTTCCCATGTCAGCATGATACCGAGGCGGCCGGTGCGCTTTGCCCTCCGGATGTCGGCGGTGCGGGTGACTTGCATGAGATGCTTCGGATGACGTGCGATCTCGCGGAGCGCGCGCTCGACGATCATCATGGACCGGGCCAGATCATGGCCATCGACCATGAACAGCGACGCCGTCATGCCGCCCTTCAGGAGGCGGGGGGCGTCGCTATGGTATTTCCGGTTGACCTTCATCAGGTCGATCGGCTTGCCCTGCTCGCACTTGAGCATGATGTGGTCGTTGTGGCCGTCGATGAGGATGGCCTCTCGGTGAATTCTCCTTGCGTGTGATTTGGCGTCGTGTTTGCTCAAGGCAGGTTCCTTTCTCTGGAAAAACGAACGGGATGCGATACTACCAAGGGAAATGGGTCTTGTCAATCACGAGGATGCCGACGCACCTTGACTCGTTCCCTGCGGAAGAGTAGAATGCGCGCCATGGAGCCAAACACAGATCGCACGATTCAGGAGAGACCAGATGACCTGGGCGAAACGCGAGACGATTGAGCGACTGTTCGACGAGGCCTGCCGCATGCCCGTCGTCGATTCCCACACCCACGTTCAGGACGACCTGACGGACTTCGACCGGGAGCTGGCATCGCAGAACCTGGCCGGGACGCAGGCGTCGGTGAACGCCTATCCCTCCCACATCATTCGCGCCGGCCTGAAACAAAAACGACTCGTGCGCCGGACGATGATGGATGTCGCCCACGGATGTTTCTATTCGTGGTTTGCCGAGGTGGCCGAAGGCCGGCGCGGGCGTCTGGACGCGATAATTTCCGGCTTGGGCAAGAATTCAGAAAAGGAGCGCAAGGAGGTCGGGCGCATGCTCATCGAGGAGCTGCACGACTCCCGATATACGGAATATGCCGAATGGCTCCGCTTCATGTTCCGGCTCTACGATGGCGCGGCCGACCTTGACCCGCTCGATCCAAAGAGGTACGACGCCGTGTACAACGCCGTCAAGAAACAGCGCAACGATCCGGCCCTTGCGGAGACCATCCTGAGTGACAACAACATCGTTCGATATGTGACCAGCATCGAGAACCGGGACAAGATCCCCCTCGACGCGAGGGACGCGCGCGTGAAGAAGGTGAACCTCGCGCACGCGACGCACCCGGAGGCCTACAACATGTTCGACGCGAACTACCTCGTCTGGCCGGAGGGCGCGACGGACTTCGGCCTGTTCACCGGCGGTCATAAATACGAGGCGGAAAAGTTTCTTGTCAACCTGGAGGAAATGCTTGGCATCACGATCAGGAAGGGCGCCGATCTGAAGGAGGGAGTGAAGCGATTCCTCTTCGACATCCTCTACAGTCCCACCCACAACCCGAAGAGCCGCATCCTCTACAGCGACATGTTCCACCCCATGGACTATCGCCTCGGGCGCTCCTACAGCATGGCGTCCATCAACAACGCCATCCGCTTTCGGAAGGATTTCGTTCGCGGCGCCGACCTGAAGGAGCTGGGCGCGCTCATGACCGAGGCCATGCTGGAGGCCCTCGACGAGATCGGCGCCGATCTGCGGAAGAGCGGCGAGGAGTATGGCTCGTGCCTGCAGATCGCCATCGGCGTGACCTACTTCATGGACCCGTCGCGGGAGATTCAAAGCTTCCCCATGTACGCGGCGGGCATTCCGCAGGACGAATACGCCGTCTGGCAGAACTACCCGAATGTCCACTTTGAGTATATTATCGCGCACGAGCAGCTCTACAAGGACTTCTCCAATGCGGCGAAGCAGGTCGGTAATATATCAGTCGGACCGTGGTGGCATTTCTTTCGGAAGCACAACATCGCGGCGATGATGGCGGATCAGATGAGCATGGGACCGATCAGCGCCATTGCCAGTGGATTTACCGATGCGCGTTTTGTGGAGATGCTTGCCGCAAAATACCGGTCCGTGCGGTGGGCCATTGCGACAGCCCTGGCGGAGAGGGTGGACGACCCGGCATCCACGATGACGTCCGATGCCGCGGTCGATGTTATGCGGCAGATACTGCTGACCAATCCGGCGAAGGTTCACCACATTCCGCTGAATGGCGTTGCGTGAGGTGATGCACAGGGCCTGCATACGCGCGTGACAAGCAAGGGGAAGGTGCGATGAAGGAGACGAGAGAACAGCGAGTCCGAGTCGGTCTGTGTGGACTGCTTCTGCTGACCGCAGGCTGCGGCGCGCTGCCGATGAGAAAGAGAATCGGCGGCGAGCGGTTCTATGTGCAGCGGATCTTCCGCGAAAAGTTCGACACCATGAACGAATGGGCGAACCTGACGCCGGCAACGGTGTGGTGGGTGGAAAAGGGAAAGTTGTACGGCCACTGGGCCCCCGGCGGCTCGACGTTGTGGTGCAGGCGCGACTTCGAGAGCGACCTGTACCTGGAGTTCACCGCCCGACTCCTGCCGCCGGACAAGGCCTGGGTCTCCGACAAAATGCCGGAGGGTGGAAAGAACATCAACCTGCGTTTCCTCGTGACCGGACCCACGGGGGAGGACATCCTGACGGTCTATCGCAAACTGGCCGAGGAGGGCACCGGCCCGAACCGGATCGGCGACGACCAGTACCGCGGCTACTTCTTCACCTGGACCTACAGCCACGCGCGCCTTCGCCGGAGTCCGGGATATGAGAAGGTGAGCGAGAACCGGGAGGTGCTTCCCGATCTGAATCGCCCCTACAGGATTTCCGTGCTTGCGCGTGACGGCCGGATCAAATACTGGGTCGATGGCAGGCTGATGCACGACTACCAGGACGATTTTGCCTTTGACGAAGGAAAGATGGGATTCGCCCTGTATAAGAGCAACGTGGAGATCTCCGACCTTCGCGTCTATAGGGTTCTCCGCTGATCGCTACTTCTCGATACCCAGGGTGATTTCGAATGTGAAGCTCCCCTGTCGGATGGAGCGGGGGGGCAGGTCCATCTGGACGTGAGCAAATTTCTTCCCGCCCCATTTCTCGACCATGCACGTGAGGAAGGAGGGCTTTACGGCAGGCAGCGCCGCGTCTGTGGCCGCCGCGGTGATGGACGTGATGTTCTTGTCAAATCCTTTGGGCAGCTCAAACACGAAGCGGATCTGGTCGTTGCTCCGAGTATTTTCCCCGTCCGGTGTCGTCCGAAAGGCATCGAGCAAGGTCGCATCATATACGCCTTCCGCGCGATGGCAGGAGACCTTCAGACTGCCCTGCCGGCGGCGTGTGGTTACCTTCAAAATAGGTTCCAGGCCCTGGGTGAAGGGCCGGAAGGCCGGATCGCCATAGAGGACCCGTGTTGCTGCCGATTGCGCTCGCCAATCCAGCGGCGTAGCGGCCGGGCGCTGCTTACCTGTTGGCAGGGAGGGCAGACGGAGAGAGCCTTCGCCTTCGGCCAGGACGATGCCGTCGTGGGTGTGCTTCATCACCCGGCCGAGGGGGGCGGCGGTTCGGATCAGCGTGGCGAGTTCCTGCGAGCAGAGGAGGGGGGAGGTCGATCCGATAGAGGCGAAGTAGCCCGTTGCTCCCGCCCCGAGGACCTGGAGACAGAATGAGGAACCCGGCGAGACCTGCTCCGTGACCGTCTTGGTGAATTGGTTCGACAGGCGAAGGGCCCTGGTCGTGACCCCGGTATAGTCGGCGGAGCTGAAGACCACTGCGGGATAAAGATCGAGGGAGGCCAGGTCCTCCGCCATGAGTCCGTCAGCGATTCCCTGCGCTGTAGCGCTTGATCCGTGGATGCCGATGATGCCGTTTCCCCGCATCTTATCGATGTGCTGCCGCAGGAACTCCCGGTTCTCGTAGCTGAGCGCCAGGACGGACAAACCCTTCGCCCACTGGAAGACATCCGTCCGCAGGCGCGACGATCCGGACTTGCTGATGTGGAGAATCTTTCGAGGAAACGGCAGGCGGCGCTTGTCGGCCTTCGATATGTTCTTGACGAACTGCACCGCGTCTTTTGCGGTGGCGCCCGTGATGAAACCAAACAGAAAATCGGGAAAGGGATCGGAATCCAGTCTCGTGCTCATCTCCAGGAGTTGGCTGGCGATATTCATATCGATCGTCTCGGGCTTGGCCACCACGCAGACATACTCCGGTCCCAGCTCCTTCAGGCGCAGGGCCACGTCGTCGAGGCCCCCCGGCGCAAAGCGAATCACCTCCTTCGCCTTCCGCAGCTTTGCCAGCCTGCCGACCGCCTCGTAGTAGGGATCGTCCTCGGCGATGTCGGTCAGAATGATGTAGGTACCCAGCATGGCCTTCGTGGGTTGGCCTTCCTCCGACGGCACAGGATCATTGACGATCACCTTCCGTGCGGGATCGGTCTGGACCAGATCGCGGTCCTTCACGGCGCTGCTCTGTGCCCGCTCGTTCAGCTCCGCCAGCTGCTTCTTTATAGAACGAATCCTGCCGGGGGAGCGTTCGTTTTCGAGGGCCTTTTGGTAGGCCTCGCGCGCCTTGTCATACCAGCCGCCGACCTCGCCGAGCTGCTCGTATCCGTAGCCCAGGATATAGTAGGCCGCGGCGATACGCGGGTGCTCCGGGAAGTGCTCGATAAAGGCCTTGGCCTCGCGCGAGGCCTCGTCGTGCCGGTCCTGATGGTGCAGACTCCACATGAGCTTAATCTGGATCTCCCCCGCCTGGACGTCGTGGTTGTAGGGGTGGGCCTTGATGAATTCGGTGCAGAGCTGCGTGACGGTGGCGTAATCCTTCGCCTCGTACTCCTTCTTGATTTGCGCCAGCTGTTGCGCCTCGTCGGCATCCTGCGCACGGCCCAGAATCGAGAAGGGAAGGAGGAGAAGAACGGGAAGCAAGGTCTTCATGGCAGCACTTTCCAATGCAGATACGTAGCCGGGTACTGTCCCGATTATAACGAATGCCGCAGACAAGTCAACCTCACCAAGGCTTTTTCGTTGACGTATCCGCCGAAGACGCCGTATAATCCCTTTCCGATGCCGGTTGAAGATCTCCCTGAGTGGCAATCGCAATGATGATTCAACGTCTCGTTCTCCCGATCACAATCCTCGGCATGGTTGTCTGCACGGGTCCGGTCGCCGCGCAGAAGAAGGGGCGCAAGAGGGGGCCGTCCTTTCCCCGGATTGCAAACTTCTATGGCTCGGGCATCCAACGAGGGATGCTCAAGAACAACCGGAAACGGCTGGATTTCGCAGCGCGGTACGACCTCCTCGTCGGGGGCGTGCTGTATGACGCCCATCAGGAGCTCAAGTACATCAAGAGCAAAAACCCCGACATCATCATCCTGAAGTACATGTCCGTTCGTGGTGGTCGCCCCACCGACAAGCACATGAGACCGGAGTGGTGGATCACCGACCCCCAAGGGAGGCCGGTCCATCCCTGGCCCGGGGTGAACCTTCTCAACCAGACGAAGCGCAAGCTCAATGCCTACCTGATCTACAAGGCGAAATTGGTCCTTGAGAAACAGCCCCTCTTCGACGGTATCTTTCTCGATTCCTTCGGCGCGAAGATCAGTTATCTGAACGGCGGCAAGCTCGACGCCAATCACGACCGCCGGGCCGACGACAAGGAGCGGCTGGACGAGGAGTGGAAGGACGGCGTGCTCCGCGTCGCCGAGGGCATCAGCAAGCTGCGCGACGGCAAGGCGATTGTTATGGCCAACGGATGGGACCCGCTGGACTTCGGTTTTGAATATCTGAACGGCTGCCTGCTCGAAGACGCCGTCGTGCGCGTTGCGAAGGGGCGTGGGCGATGGAACGATCTGATGCAGGGATACCTCCGCTGGTCCGAGATCCTCCGCAGGCCGCGGGTAACCGCCATCGTCAGTGGGGGGGGGGCGGTATCGGACCCGTGGCAGTGGGCCAAGCTCTCGCAGGCCGAGCGCGACGCCGAGGCGGAACGCGCCCGGAACAATCTGAGGTGCATGCGCTTTGGGCTGTGCACCACGCTCATGGGCGACGGCTACTACGGATACGACTACCAGACCGTATGCCGGGGGCAATACTGGTGGTACAAGGAGTTCGACGCCCCGCTGGGGTACCCGCGCGGGGCGTCGTTCGCGCGGCCCGATGGGGCGTGGCAGAGGGAGTACGACGGAGGGTCGGTCGTTGTCAACCCCACGCTGGAGCCGGTGTCCGTCTCCTTCGCCGCCCCGAGGAAAGATGTGACGAGTAACGAGGTGGCTGCCGAGCTGACCGTCGCACCGCGCGACGGCCGGATTTTTCTCGTGACACAGAAAAGCGGAGACACAATGGACAAGAAAGGCGGAGGCAAAAAATGAACAAACTCACGACGGCACTGATCGGGTGCGGGTCCAGAGGCATGGGGGGACATCTCAAGGTCCTGGAGGGCGCCGAGGACCTGGAGCTGATCGCCGTCTGTGACATCATCGAGGACAGGGCCAAGGCCGCAGCGGAGCAGTTTGCCGACGGCAAGGTCGAGGTGTGCACGGACTATGTGGAGATGATGAAACGCGATGACCTCGACACGGTGATCATCTCCACCCACGCCGCCACCCACGCCGAGATCGCCCTGGAGGCCATCAGGCGCGGCAAGCACTTCATCGTTGAGAAGCCGCTCAGCACGAGCATCCCCGACGGGCGCAAGCTCGCCGAGGCGGCGGAGAAGGCCAAAATCAAGGCCATGGTCTGCTACCAGATTCGATTCATGCGGTTTTGTGAAGAGATGAAGGATGTCTGCCGGGAGATCGATCCGGTGCAGATACTCCTCAGCCATCCGCGCGGCATGATGAAGCCGCAGTTCCTCAACCCCGATCCCTTCTGCGGCATTCATGACGTCATCTCTCACCACATCGACCTCGCCTCCCTCTTCATGGGCCGGGATCCTACAGCCGTCTTTTCGTCGCTGCGCCGCAACAGCTTCACCGATACCGATGCCGTGGACAACATTACCGTCTGCATCGAATACGGCGAGGGGGACGCCGCACGAACAGCGACCCTCGTCTCCTCCATCGGCGCTGCGGGCATCGGGGACCTTTTCTATGTGATCGGCAGCAAGGGGCTGGTCAGCCGGGCGGGCGGGAACGAACTGGTTGTGAAGCGCTCCAACGACGAAAAACCCCGCAAGGTGGAACTCCCCGCCGCCGCCGGCGACTCGACGCGCCAGCTCCACGCCCACTTCGCTCAGTGGGTGCGCGACCAGGACGGCAAGGTGGCGCCGCGGTCCACGCTCCGGGACGGCCTGAACTCCCTGCTCATCTCCCTGGCCACGTTTGAATCCCAAAAGACCGGCAAGAAGATCAAGCTGGCGGACTTCGACGGGATGGCGGGGTAGACCCATGCGCAAGGCCCATCAATGGGAGGAGCTGGAGCGCGCCCCCTTCGTCCATTGGGCGTGAGACGCCCCGTCCGTCGGCGGGCACGGCGGCGCGGGCGAAGGGACGGCTCGCGACAGCTACTGCATGATGTCGACGCCGACGCGTTCGGCCACACCGAGAATGAAATCGCGGGCCGCGTCGTATTCCTCCTCGGTCTTCAGGTGCTCGATCATCATGGGCGGGTCCAGCGGCAGTTCCGATACGCCCTTGACAAACACTTCGTAGTCGAAGAATCCCTCGCCGGGGGGTACTTCCTTGTACCCGTATCGAAACCCGTCACCGCGATCGAGGATGAGGTCCTTTGCGTGACAGCTCACGACCCATGGGCCAACGGCGTCGAAGTACTCCTGCATCCACCGGCCCGACTCCGCGAGCGTTCTGGGGCTGATAATAGTGTTCACCGGATCAAAGTGCACACCGAAGCCCGGCCGATCGACGGTGTCGATCAGATCGCGGTAGACCTGCGGCGAGTCGGGCAGGGTGTACGGCTCGATCTCGATCGCCAGCCGGGTTTCACTTGGTTGCACGTCGTCGATAATCTCCTGGATCACCTTGACCATCCTGTCAAAGGAATCCTGCGAAAGATTCTCCGGGGTGAACTGCCCCCAACCTTCGGGCTGAACCGTCCCGCCGTGGATGACGCAGCAGCGGGAGCCGATTTTATCGGCAAAGGCAAGCCTTCCCTTGATCTGCTGAATCACCTCCTGCCGCTTTGCCTCATGGGTGTTGAGGATACTTATGCACATGGCATTTGCCTCGGCGATGACGACATCGTGTTCGGCGAAGGCCTGGCGATAGGCCTCCACCTGTTCCGGTGGGGCGCTCACGCCCAGTCGGCAGTACGACGCACGATAGCCCTTCTCAACATGGGCTTGCGCCAATCTATCCGGATCGTCGGTCTTGACAAAAATGGGTGCTCCCAGACGCATGATTTTTCCTCGAAAAGACGAACGGAAACGGGTCGCTTGCATCCAAGAAAGGGATTTTGCCCAGGATCGAGCCAATTGTCAAGTTTTTCTTGACTCTATGTTCGTGTGCTCCTACAATTGAACACACAGTCCACCGATTTCCATCAGCCGAGAGTGAGTAGCCATGCGAACCATCGCGATCATCAACCAAAAGGGAGGAGTGGGCAAGACAACATCCGCCGCCAACCTGGGGGCGTGTCTCGCGGGGAAGGAGCGGAAGGTGCTGATGATCGACATCGATCCGCAGGCCAACCTCAGCGTCCACTTCGGCATCAATATCCATGACCTTGAGCGATCCATCTATCATCTCATGATGGGCGAGGCGGACTTTGCCGGCGTCCTCTGCTCGACCGAGATCGACGGGCTGGAACTGGTCCCCTCGGAGATCGCCCTGTCCGGCGCAGAGATTCAACTGGTGGGCATGGTGGGACGCGAGACGATCCTGAAGGACGCCATTGCGGATTCGCTGCATCGATACGACTACGTTCTGGTTGACTGCCCGCCTTCTCTGGGTCTCCTCACCCTCAACGCCCTCGCGGCGGTACGGGAGATTTTCATCCCGCTCCAAACGGAGTTCTTCGCTCTGGAGGGGATGAGTCACCTCCTCAACACGGTGGACCTGGTGAAGAAGCGGATCAACCGGCAATTGGAGATCACGGGGATTATCCCCTGCATGTTCGACGCCCGGACCAAACTCTCGCAGGCGGTGCTCGACAAGATCAAGCAATACTTCGAAGACCGCGTGTTCAATACCGCGATTCACAAGAACGTGAGACTTGCCGAGTCCCCCAGCTACGGCAAGCCTATCACGGTCTACGACCCGGAGGCGCAGGGCACGAAGGACTACATTGCACTGGCGGAGGAGGTTATTGCTCAGGAGGAGCGACTGTCGGCCGCACAAACGAACGAGCAAATGGAGGCAAACGATGGCTAAGCGCGAACCATTGGGCAAGGACCCCCTGGAGTGGATCAAACGCACCAAACCCGCCGACGAAGAAGAGGCGCAGCCGGAGCAACAAGCCGAAAAGGCCCAGCCACCCCAGGTCCCGGAGCAACAGGCCACGTGGCTCGATTCCATGGCACAGTCCGAGGAACAAACGGAGGAACCCACCCCCGAAACTCCATTGGCGCCCGAGCCGACGGCGCAGCCGCCCGCTCCCGAGGCCGAGGCTGCGGTCGAGGACGCGCCGCCTGTCGCGGAGACGGCGCAGGCTCCCCCGCCGGAGGAAGGACCGATCCAGGTACAGGCCCCGGGACCGCCATCGCCCGAGTGGCCGTCGGCGGTGGTGCAGCAGACGCCGACGGAGGGTCAACCGCTTCCGGACGCTATCGCCCAGCCGGACGAGGAAGAGCCAACGGAGATCCTCGGTGTAGGTGGGGAGGAAGAGGAAGTGACGGCCGAGAAGCTGAGAGCCGAGACACATTATGTCCACGTCGGTTCGACCGATGATGAGGTGCAAACGCTCCCGAAGCCGGACTCGGACGAGTATGCCGCTGTCGATTTCCCCGGCCAGGAGCGTAGTTTGCTCTTTCCGATCATCCTGATCGTCTGCATCTTCCTGATGGGGCTGATTGTCTATATGTGGGCCGAGACGAGGATTCGGGGGGTGGAACAGCGCCTGACGAGAATCGAGAAAACACTCAGCGAGACTCAGGGGGGCGGGGGGTAAGGCGCTTGCCCGATTAGAAGTCCTGTAGCCGCAGGCGTTATGCCCGCGCGAAAACCGCACCCATCAAGGGCGCGGCTACAGATGCCGGGCCCTCGGATGGGCGCTCAATACGCATTCTCTCGCCTGAAAATCGTCAGGAAGACGATGTAGATGTCGAAGAGCAGCGACCAGTTCTCGATGTAATACAGGTCGTATTGAATCCGCTTTTCGAGTGAGGTGTCGCCCCGCCAGCCGTTCACCTGGGCCCAGCCCGTCATGCCCGCCTTCATCTTGTGCCGCAGCATGTACCGGGGGATGGACGTGCGGAATTTCTTGATGAGTTCGGGGCGCTCGGGCCTCGGCCCGACGACGCTCATGTGGCCCAGGAGGACGTTCACAAACTGGGGCAGTTCGTCCAGGTTGTACTTCCGCAGAAAGGCCCCGATGGGCGTCCGCCGTGGATCGTCCTCGCTGGCCCACACGGGGCCGGTGTCCTTCTCGGCGTTGACCTCCATCGTTCGAAATTTGTACATGCGAAATATCTTTCCATCCATGCCCATGCGCTTTTGGGCGTAGAGGACCGGGCCGGGCGAGAAGGCCTTGATCAGCACAAAGATGATTCCCATGATCGGGGCGAGAACGAACAAGGCAAACAGGGCGAAGACCATATCGAAGGCCCGTTTGATGACGCGATGCCACCCGTGAAGCGGACTCTCGCGCAGACTCAGGATGGGCATGCCGTCGAAGTCTCCGACCTGCGGGTTGAGCGTCACAAAGCTGAACACGTCCGGTACGATTCGCACATCGACCATCTCGTCGGAAATGCGGTCGAGGAGTTCTTTTAGCTTGTGCTGTTCGTCGAAGGGCAGTGCAATGAAAAGCTGATCCACCGGCTGCTTTCGGAGCGTCTGTGGCAGGGCTTCCGTTCCACCGAGGACGGGGACGCCGTGCAGCTCCTTGCCGTGACGGCCGGGATTGTCATCGATGAAGCCGATGACCTTGAACCCGGTCCAGGGGTTCTTTTCAATCCGCTGCATGAGCCGCTGGCCCAGTTTTCCCGCGCCCACGATGAGGACGTAGCGCCGGTTCCACCCGCGCCGGCGGGCCTTTCGGAGGAGGGATCGGGCGAGGCCCCTCTCGAGGGAAAGCAGCAGGCCGTTCAGCAGGAAGAAGAACGCGAGGACATAGCGGGACAGCGGCGGCTCCAGACGAATCACATAGCTGAGGGCCATGAGGACCAATACGGCGATGACCGAGCCGCGGATCACGGCGGCAATCTCCGAAAAAAACATCCCCTCGCGGCGGGGGACGTAGAGGCCGGCCACATGATACGCAAAGGCGCTGGCGACCAGAACAAGGGGCAAGACCAAGAGGTAGGTGCGTATGCCCGGATACGCATCGACCGTGGCGATGGGGATGATGCCGAGATGGAAGCGGATGAGATAGGCAAGGAGCCATACGCCCGCTGTGACCATAAGGTCCACAACGAACAGACAACCGAGCACAAACTGGCTGTGCTTCTTCAGCATGGCAACGGGTCCTTGACGCGTCCGAACTACAGGTTCTTCTTGACGAAGTTCATCAAGCCGCCGGCGGCGATGATCTCGCGCATCTCGTTTGGGAACGGGGAGGTCGTGTAGTGCTTGTCGCGCGTCAGGTTTGAGATCGTTCCACCCTCAAGATCGACTTCGATGTCATCGCCCTGCCGCGCGTCGTCGACCGCCTCGGGGCACTCGCAGATGGGCAAGCCGATGTTGATGGCGTTTCGAAAGAAGATCCGTGCGAAGGACTTCGCAATCACACAGGCGATGTGGGCCCCCTTGATCGCGATGGGCGCATGCTCCCGGGAGGAGCCGCAGCCGAAGTTCTCACCGCCGACAATCACATCACCGGTCGAAATCTTCCGTGCGAACTCGGGGTCCTCGTCCTCCATGCAATGCGACGCCAACTCCGCGACATCCGTCGTGTTCAGGTACCTCGCCGGGATGATGAGGTCCGTGTTGATGTTGTCTCCGAAGGTCCAGCACTTGCCCTTGATCATCCTGTGACCTCGTCTGGGTGCGTAATGCGCCCGGTGATCGCCGACGCAGCGGCTACGGCCGGGCTGCAGAGGTAAATTTCGCTCTCCGTATGGCCCATACGACCGACAAAGTTGCGGTTTGTTGTGGACAGCGCCCGCTCGCCCTCGGCCAGGATGCCCATGTGCCCGCCCAGGCACGGCCCGCATGTGGGCGTGGACACCGCCGCCTCCGCATCGACGAAAATTTCGAGGAGGCCCTCCTTCAGCGCCTGCCGGTAGATGTCTTGTGTTGCCGGGATCACGATCAGGCGAATGTTCCTATCGGTCTTGCGCCCCTTCAGAATCCCGGCGGCGATGCGAAGGTCGTCCATCCGCCCGTTCGTGCACGACCCGATGACCACCTGGTCGATCTCCACATCGCGATACGCGCTCACGGGCTTGGCATTCGACGGGAGCGGCGGCGCGGAAACCTGCGGCTCGATGGCGCCGACGTCAATCTCGCGGGTCTCGCAGTACACCGCATCCGCGTCGCTCTGAAAGGCGGTGGGATCGCGCGTGGCCCGTGTCTTGATGTACTCCTTGGTCACAGCATCCGGTGCGATGATGCCGTTCTTGCCCCCGGCCTCGATGGCCATGTTGCACATCGTCAGGCGGTCGTCCATCGGCAGGTCGGCCACGGCCGGGCCGGTGAACTCCATGGCCTTGTACAGCGCGCCGGATACGCCGATCTCGCCGATGATGTAGAGGATGAGATCCTTGCCGCCGACCCACTTCCCCCGCTTGCCCGACAGGACGAACCGGATGCTCTCCGGGACCTTGAGCCAGACCTTGCCGCTGGCGTAGCAGGCGGCGAGGTCCGTGCTGCCTACGCCGGTGGAGAAGGCGCCGAGGGCGCCGTAGGTGCAGGTATGAGAGTCGGCGCCGATCACGAGATCGCCGGGCAGGACGATGCCCTGTTCGGGGAGCAAGGCGTGCTCGATGCCCATGCGGCCGACCTCGAAGTAGTGCACCAGGTTGTGCTTCCGGGCGAAGTCGCGGAGCTTTTTCGCCTGCTGGGCGGACTGGATGTCCTTGTTGGGAATGAAGTGGTCGGGCACGAGGACAATCTTCGTGCGATCAAAGACCTGGCTGAAACCGGCGGCCTCAAATTCCTCGATGGCGAAGGGCGCGGTGATGTCATTGCCGAGCGCCATATCCACGGAGGCGTAGACGAACTCACCTGCAAGGACTTCAGCCTTGCCGCAATGGGCGGCGATGATCTTCTCGGTTATGGTCCTTCCCATGGGTTTAGAATCGACCCCACGGCATGTCAATTGGGTGAGATGTTGGGCGATCGGCGAAAGACATTACGAAATAGCGGATCATGGAGGTATTGTTTCTGGCATGTCATACACAAGTCGAAGCGGAAGCACTTGTAGACATCGTCTTGCAGCTCCTCTTCGCTCATGTTCTCGGTTTGTTGATAAATTTTTTCGATATCATTGAGGTGGTCTTCCTCGAGATCCTCCTCTGTCAACTCCATCGGGTCGTACGCGGCGTAGACCTCGATCTTGACAATGTATCGAACCTCCTCATCCACCAGCAGCCCCTTACCACACATGTCACACGAGTAGTGTATCATGCGGGCCCCTCCCTCGTATTAGGGAATGTGTTTGTGATGGTCACAATCGAATTGCCCGCCCCGGCCCCATACTGCCACTGCGCTGTATGGGAATGAAGTGTATTATATAAACCCACCGCGCAATTTGCAAGATATTTCTCTCCCCGTTATTTTCCTTTCAATTGCCCCGTCCCGCCGCACTTCAGACATTTTCGATACCGCCCGCGCGAGCACCGTGGGCACGGCACAAGAATCTTGCCCGTGCCGTTGCACTTCTTGCACGGCTTCATCCCCGTCCCCTGACAGGCATCGCAGATCGGCTTGCCCCTCCCTTTGCAGGCCGGGCACGTCTTGCCGGCGATTTTCCCCTTGCCGTGACACCTGGGGCACTTTTTCCGCGTGGGCGCCGTCCCCGTGCCCTTGCATGCCGTGCAGGGACGCTTCGGATTGTTCTGGCAGAACTTGCACCCTCTGCCGCGACACCGCGGGCACTTCCACGTGCCGGTCCCCTTGCACTCGGGACACGGCCCGAGCTGGAGGCCCGTGCCCTTGCATTTGTCGCACCCACGAACTCGCCCCCGTCCATTGCACGCGTCACACGTCACCTTGATCTTGCCCGTATCGTTGCACAGCCGACAGGGGAGCCGGCCGCTCCCCATACAATCAGGACACAGGGTCTCCCCAAATACAACGCAGCGAGTCAGCATTTCATTCAGCGTCTTTGGAGTCTTCTTCCCCACCTTGCCGAGAAGTTCGGTCTGATAGGCCGCATCCTTGCAGACGCGGGAATTGCCGAAATAGTATTGGAGCTTGCCGATCTCCCGCAGGGCCGGGTACGGTCCTTTCTCCTCGAAAATCCGTGCACAACCCGCGAGAAGGCTTTCGGGCTTTACTTCCGGTTTTGGCTGCGTCTTGAGCACCTTCTCCGCGGCGGCTTTTGTTTCGGCGGCGAGGGATCGACGTCCATCCGGCCCGCCGCTGGACAAGTAGAAACTCGCAGCGGCATAGAGCGCCGAATAGTCCTTGTGATCCGAGGCAATATCGAGGAGGTGCTTGGCGCGGTCTATGGTCTCTCTGCGCCTCTCTATTGTGTCTTTCAGACTGGCCAATTGGGTGGGGGCGTCGGTCTTCAGCTTGGCCTTGGCGGCCAAGGCGGCGGCCTTTTGGAACGCGGCGAACGCCTCCTTGAGTTGTCCCGCCTTCTGCTTCGTCTCCCCCTCCGCATACGCGGCGTCGTATTCCTGGGCCAGTGCAAGAAAACCGAGCTTCTTCTTGAAGACGTTCGGGTCGCCCATACCCTCGCCTGCCTTCTTGTATGCGGCGGCGGCGGCCGCCCATTTTTTTTCGCGCTCGAACTGGATGGCCCCAAGGGCGTTTTTCATCGCCGCCAGCTTCGTCTTGGCGCCCTCGCCCGCGCCGAGATCCAGCGCCCTCTGGTAGAAGTCAGTGGCTTCCGTCCACTTCTCCTCCCGCTGCGCCCGCGCCGCTTTCACAAGCCACTTCTCGCACTGGTTCTTCTCCTGGCTCTCCTGCCGCTCGGCCTGTTCGACCTTCTTCTCCTCCTCGACGGTTTTCTTGAAGCGCAGCGCATAATACCCGCCAGCCCCCATGATCGCGAGGATCACGATGACGAGGGCGGCCTTCTTCATCCCTGCCCTTCTCCTGGCCGCGCGTTCTTCTCGCTCTTTCTTTTGTTCGGCCTTCTCGCGGGCGGCCGTTTCGGCCGCGCGCTGCTGCTTGGCCTGGAGCAGCATGGGCTGAATAATCGCCTGTGCCTTGGGTTGGGGAACCTTGAGGCGCTTGGCCTCTGCGAACAATGATGCGAGGTGCTCCTTGGAGAGATTCCCGCGCAGCATGGAAAAGGCGACGAGGTTCGTGAAAATTTCCAGCGAATCGACCTCGATCTGCGGCGCCTTCTCGCCCCCGCGCAGGCGCCGGTCATACTCCACCTTCCGCTTCGGGTTCAGCAGGTCCGCCCGGGCGCGGGCCACCTCCGTCAGGAGGACCTGTGACTGCGCGCTGTACTTCCCGATCTCGTACGTCTTCAGCAGCGCCGCGCGCGCTCGTGCGGCCTTCTCGATGGTCTCCGTGTTCGGCTCGAACTGTTGGACGCCGAGGAGTTGGTAGTGATTCGGGGGCTGTTGGTCGGGCGGGATGTCCAGCCATTCCTGGTACAAGTTCATTTCCATCTGAGACTACTCCAACTCCGCTTGTGACAGGTCGGCGGTGGCCTTGTCGATCTGGCTGTTCGACATGCCCGTGTCGCGGATGATTTCCGTCTTGGCCTCGCGTCCGCGCGTCATGTCGAGCGCGTGGACGCCGATCCGACCGCTTTCATCGTAACTGAAACTGATCTGAATCGGCGAGCCGCCCGCCAAATCCGCAGGCAGCTTCACAAGACACTCGCCGATCTGGATGCAGGCGTCCGGGTCCTTCGATTCGCCTTCGAGGACGCGAATTCTCAATGCGGCGGCCTTGCCGTCGGCGGGGGGCGTCTTGAACAATCGCTTGGCCGAGTGGGGAAGGGGGGTGTTTTTCTTGATGATGATCGCATTCACGCGCTTCTTGGTCTTGGGGTCGAAGGCGGCGATGCCCAGGCTGTGGGAGTTCACGTTGATCTCCACCACGTCCTTCAGCTCCTTGATCACCTTCGCAGTAAAGCCCCGTGCGCCCCCGGGCTTGCGCAGGGAACGGATGCCGGCATGGATCGCCGCGCCCCATGCCACGACCTCATCCGCCGGCAGGGACGCATCGGGCTCTTTGCCGGTAATCAGTTCCAGCATGCTTCTGACCATGGGCATACGCGTGGATCCCCCGACCAACAGTACACGATTCACCGCATCCCAGCTCAGACCGCTCTGCTCCAGGACGAGCTGCGTGGTCATCTCGGTCCGGCCGAGCAGGTCCTCGGTCAGGTGCTCGAACTCGTCCTTCGTCAGCTCCACCGACAGCCGGCGCCCGGCGTGGCTGCACGGGATGCGCACCTTGCGCCGCTCGCTCAGGGCGCGCTTCGCCTCCTCGACGCGCTCGGCGAGTTCGTTGTGTGACTGGGCGTCATCGCGGGGGTTCTCCCCGGTCTCTTCCATGAACTTCTCCGCGACGTAATTCAGTATCCGGTCGTCCCATTCCTTGCCTCCCAGGCGCACGTCGCCATCGGTGGCCCGCATCTGTATCTTGCGTCCGGATATCTGCACGAGGGTGACGTCGAACGTCCCGCCGCCCAGGTCATACACGAGGGCCACCTCGTCGTTTCCCAGCTTTCCCATCCCGTAGGCCAGGGCGGCGGCCGTGGGCTCGTTGATGATGTCCAGCACGTTTAAACCGGCGATGCGCCCGGCGTCCTGGGTCGCCTTGCGACGGGTGTCGTCGAAGTAGGCGGGGACGGTGATCACCGCGTCTTCAATGGGTCCGATCTTCCGCTCGGCGTCCTGCTTCAGCTTCTTCAGAATCATGGCCGAGAGCTCTTCGGGGGTGTAGTTCTTCTGGCCGACGCGGTATCGGTATCGCGGCGTGCCGACCTCGCGCTTGATGAACTGCACCACCTTGCCCGGGTCGGTCAGGGCCGCGCGGATGGCCTCGCGGCCCACGACAATGTTGTCCTCCTCGAACAGGATGGCCGAGGGGGTGGTCAACTCCCCCTCGCGGTTCGGGATGGTCACCGGCTTCCCGGTCTCATCAAGATACGCAATTGCGGAAAACGTCGTCCCGAGGTCGATTCCAACGGGTTTCGATGGCGGCATACCGTGTGAGTACCTCCATAATCTCTATTGCTATTGCGGCAAGAGCGCGTGCACGTCAAAGGAATACACGTTGTTGTCGGTGGCGTTGAACACGTGCAGCGTCTTTCCGGCCCCGTCCACGGCCAGTACGGTCCCCTTGACGGGCAGGGGGGCGATATCCGTGAACGTCTTCATATCAAACACATTCGCTCCGCTGAAGGCCGTCTTGAAGCGGGCCGGCGCGGCCTGGATATTGCACAGCCGCGGGTCCTGTGCATAGGCCTCCTCGTTGCGTTTTATCGTTCCCATGAGTTGCAGGTTTTCGCCATTGATCACCGCCGCACCGAGGAGCACGGTCTTGCCGTCCGCACTGACGAGCATGGTCTGGGGGAATTGCGCGAATTCCGGCCGCGCCGGCCCCGACCTCCGGGGGCTCTTCTTCCGGTTGATCGTTCGCGCCTTTACGCCCTCCGGGATGTACAGCGGTATCCGATCCGGGCCGGTCGCCTCCGGACGGGTAGCCCGGTGAGCCGCATACTTGAACACGGCCATGAGGTCCTTGGCCCTCAGCGAGGAGGTCTTCTCGTCATAGCCCGCCACATAGAACTCCTTACCGTCCGGCGAGCGCGCGATGACGGGAAAGGCGAACAGCCGTTCGGCGAAGGTTTCGCGCCCCTGCCACTCGCGGCGGGTATCCATGTTCTTCTTCGTCCACTTCTTTGGCATCCGATCGGTAATGGACTTGAGGACGGGAAGGGGGGCCTCGTTCCTGATCTCCTGCTCCACCCTTCGCGTTCGCAGGTTCACCACCATGACCTTCACGCCCGCCAGAGGCCCCCTGTCGTTCGGGAGCGTCAGGGTCGGTCGGTAGATCGCACCGCAGATGACGAGCGCACGGTCCATCGCCAACGCCCGCACGCCGAAGGCGCTCTCGGTCTGGAGCCGGACGAACTCGCCCCGCGCCCGCTTCTTCAGATCCACGATCGATATCCCCGTCGGCTGGTTAACGGATACGTAGAGTTGCTTGCCGTTTGGGGTGATGTCGAAGTCCGTCGGATTGGTCCCCACGAAGATTGATGCGGCGACCTTGTTCTGGCTCAGGACCAGGATCGAATTCTCCTGGGGCGCGAGGGCGTAGACCGCGCGCCCGGACCTGTCCACGAGCATCTTGATGGCCGCCCCCGGGAGGAACGTCCTCCCGAGGAGGCCCTTGCTGCTTGTCTTGCGAAGGGGATCGATCCCCTGTTTGAGCAGGGCGTCCATCTCCGTTGCGGAGAGCGAGACGCCCTTGGGATCGTCGAGAAGGTCGCGGACATAGGCGATGTCGAGCGCAAAGGCGCTCGGCTTCCAGACGTCCGAATAGGTGTTGATGCCGATTACGCTGCCGGCCGAATCGAAGAGCGGGGCGCCGGAGGTCCTGGCGTCGACGGCCGCCGACGTGAGAATGGTCGACATCCCACTGATGCTCTGGCTCGGCTTGGCGACCGCGCCCTCGATTTCCCTCGCGTGGGATGTGGAGGTGCGGACGATCGTGAATACGCTGTCGCCCTTCTTGACGCCTGCCTCGCTGGCGAGGAGCGCCGGCTCAAGGGCCGCCCCGCGCGGGTTGAAGCTGATGAGGGCGACATCGGCCTTCTTATGGACGGCGGTGATGGCTGCACGGCCGAACTCGCGGCCTTGGGGCGAGGCGTGTGGGAAGGCAACGATAGTAATCTCGCGACCCCCTTCGAGAATGTGACGGTTCGTAACCACGAGGGCCGTCGTGGGGTCCACGATGAATCCGAGGCCGCTTTGCTTTTGGGTTTTTACGATCACAACCGATTCGGCGAGCGAGGCCATCGGGTTGGGTGGAGCGGTTTCCTTCTTTGGCTCGGGCGCCTTGGGGACCCGGCGGGGCGCATGCTTGTGCGGCTTCCGGGTCGCTTTGACGGCGGGCTTGTCGGGCTTCGCGGCGCCGGCGCTGCCGGGTTTGTGCGTCTTCGTCGGCGGGGAGGGTTGGGGTGTTGGGGCGGTAGGGGCCTGCGTCGCGACTTGCTGATCCAATGGGAGGGTCCAGTGCGCGCGGAAATACCGCACGCCGAGGCCGACGGCCATTCCAACAAGGACGAGAACGGATGCAAAGATCGCGAACCGGAGGACCATCGCGGCGGGGGAGCGGCCCTTCTCCAGGGCCTGCCGCCCGAGGACCAGGTTCCACCCGCAGCGGTTGCAGATGTGGGCGGTGGCGGGGAGTTTCTTGCCGCATTCGGGGCAGGTGACAAACTTGTCGGGCGTCTCCTTGGGGGTCGGTTTCCACCGGACGTCCGGTTCGAGAAACTCATCCTCTTTCGCCTTTTGCTTCTCCTTCTTTTTTTTCTTCTCCTGGACGAAGAGGTCCTTTTTCTGATTCGTTGCGTGGGAGGGCTTCCGGGGCGATGTCTGGTCGGCCATCCAGTCCGGCCGGGCGGTGAAGGGCTTGGAGCAAAGGATGCACTTCACCTTCGTCCCGACCTCTTCGCTCTCGACGAGGATGAATCTGTCACAGTTAGGGCACTTGACCTTGACCGACATGGTACGTCATCTCATCGATCGGTTGTTTTATGTGGCCTACAAGCTTGCGCAACACACCCATTATCGGGAATTCGGGTGGATGCGTCAAGCATAAACGGGCGAGCCGGATTGCGCAGGGAGATTGTTCACGTCCGTCCCCCGGAAGGACTCCAGGCCGCGTCACGCGGTTTTCGGGACATCGGTTGCGCCCGCAGGAACAGGTCTCAGACGGAACGCCTCGGCGGCCACGCGGTCGCAGTACTGGCAGCGGTCGCACATCTTGTCACACTGGGTTACGTGGGCAAAAAAATCGTCCGGTATCTTTGTGTTGTCCAGGCAGGGCTCCAGGCGATCGTTGTTTTGTTCTCGGGTCAGCGTCAGGTAGGCCGCCATGCCGTTGGACTCTGTAATGTCGAACAGGCTTCCCTCGAAGTGGCCGCTCGTGTAGGCCGCAAGGGAGCACTCCAGTTTGTCGCTGGACATGTTACGGGTTGCCAGCTTGGTCGTATCGGCCAGATCATTGTAGTGGTGCAGGTCCTCCGGCCGGATGATCGGCGCTTTGAGCAGGGTGGCCGTATCACTGAAATAGCGCGACGAGCACGGGAGATGCCGCCCCTTCATAGCGACGTGGTCGTGAGCGATCCGGTTGAAGTGCTGTATCCGATTCATGCACTCCAGCAGGCAGGACTCGTTGGCGAGGATGCGGATCTCTTTCCCCGTGTCCTCCCTGATGGTCCTGATCGTCTCCAGGTCTCGGTTCACGTTTCGATCGAGGATGATGACGTCCGCGAAGTGGCTCACGGCTCGCGCCTGGGCCAGGTTGCGGATGAACATGTTGACCGATGTGTGGATCTTCAGGTCCGGGAACTTCCGTTTCAGCAGCTCGCCATCGATGGGAGAGACGACCGTCACCGAGGTTGTGCCGTAGTTCCGCATGTGCAGCGATACCGCGTTCACCACCCGCGTGGCCTGTCCCACCGTGCCATATTTTCCCGCCGCGCACAGGGCGTTCAGAAGCAGATTGGTCTGAATCCCCGTGTCGCGGGCGAACTGCAGGAACTCATGGAGGACGAGGGAGTAAACGTATTCCCCCACATTCCCGCGCAGACCCCGGCCCGAGGGCGTGAAGGGGGGTGAAAAATAGACGTCGGTGATGTGCTCCCGGTACTTGTCGGCAAGCACGCGGAAAGTCCGCTCGCCGTTGAAGCCTATGCTGAACTTCATGGCACCGGCGCCTCCGCCCGCTGGAAGGGCGCGAGTGTGAAGGCCCCCTGTGCGATCTCGTCGCAGTAGGTGCAGTCCCGGCAGAGCGTGCCGCACCGAGTGGCGCGCTCCCAGAAGTCGGGCGGGATCGCTGCGTTGTTGAAATAGGGATCTTGGCCGTCGCGCCGGCGTTTCATGGCGATGTAGCCATCCAGTCCCGGCGATTCGACGATGCCGAACAGGTTACCGCTGAACTGCCCGCTCGTGTAGGCCTGGAGCATCAGGTCGAGCCGGTCGTCTGCGGTAATCCGAGTGGACAGTTGGATCGAATCCGCCACGCCCTCGTAGTGATGCAGGTCCTCGGGCCGGATGATGGGGGCCTTAAGGATTGTGGCGTGGTCGCGCTCGTACTGGTGGATGCACGGAAAGAAGGAGCGCGTGCCAAGGCCCTGCTGGTGACTCAGGTGATTCAGGTGCTGGATGCGGTTCCTGCACTCGAAGACGCACGCCTCATTCGCCAGAAGTCGAATCTCCTTCCCCGTTTCCCTCTTGATCGCCTGAATAGCGTCGAGGTCTCGATTGATGGTGCGATCGAGGATAAGCACATCGCAGAACGGCGCCACCTCCCGGGCTTGGACGGGATTGCGGACAAACATGTTGACCGAGGCACACACCTTCACCTGCGGGAACTGACGCTTGACGAGCTGGGCGTCGATGGGGGACACGAACGTCGCCGCGCCGACCTTATACAGCTCCGTGTGGATGCGCATGATGGAGACGATCTTCTCCCCCTGGCGATTCGACCCATAGTCGCTGCCGACGCAGAGCGTGTCGAAGACGGCGTTGGTGGGAATGCCGAGGTCCCTCGCCTGAACAAGCATCTGGTGCAGGCAGAGCGTATACGAGTGGGTGCCCAGGCGGCCGGCCGAAGCCCGGCCGGAGGTCAGCCCCGGAGGCGCGAAGTAGATCTCTTCGATCCGGTCCCTGTGCCTCTGGATCGCATCCGTAAAGGCGATGGAGCCGTTGAATCCGATGCTGAACTTGAGCATGGTTCCTCCCGGGAGGAGTCGCGTCCCTCAGTTTCTTTCACCATAGCACATTTCCCCCGACGAGTCAACGCCACCTCCTTCACCGCGCCGCCGTTTTTTTGTTGACTTGAAGAGCATTTTCACTACAATTTGAATTGCTCGGATCAACAGCCCAAAAAATTGAAAACGTGTGGCATGGCTTTCACTCTACGCGAACTGGCAGAGCACATCGGCGGCAACGTCGTGGGCGATCCCGAGACGAAAATCCTTCGCCCCAACACCATCCACGGGGCCGGCGAGGGGGACATCACCTTCCTCTCGAACAAAAAATACGAGAAAGCCCTCGATGACACCAAGGCATCCGCTGTCGTGATCTCCCCCGAACACGAAGACCACGTAAAGACGGCTGCCATCATTTCGGATAATCCCTATCTGGCGTTCGCAAAAATTGTAGACTACATGATCCCCGGCCGACCGCGCCCGGCGGCGGGCGTGCATCCCACGGCGGTGGTCAGTCAGTCGGCCCAGGTGGGTGACGAGGCCGCCATCGGTCCGTACTGTGTCATTGGCGACGACGTGTCGATTGGCGACCGGGTGGCCATCTACTCGAATGTGTATGTGGGGAAGGGCACGACAATCGGCGAGGACACGGTGATCTATCCCAACACCGTCCTCTATGACCAGACAGTGATCGGCAGGCGCGTGATTCTTCATGCCAACGTGACGATTGGCAGCGACGGGTTCGGTTTCGCCCCCGACGGGGCGGAGTACTACAAGATTCCCCAGATAGGCAATGCGATCATCGAAGATGACGTCAGCATCGGCGCCAACACGGTAATCAACCGCGGCGCCTTGCAGTACACGATCATCCGCAAGGGATGCAAGATCGACAGCAATTGCGTGATCTCGCATAATGTGGATGTGGGAGAGAACACGCTGATGATCTCGCAGGTCGGCATCTCGGGAACGGTGAAGATTGGCAAACACTGCCTCTTCACCGGGCAGGTGGGCGTGGTAGGCCACTTGGAGATCGGCGACAATGTGACCGTCGCCGCGCAATCGGGGGTGACACATGACCTCCCGGACGGCTCGACATATTTCGGGACGCCGGCGGTGCCAATCAAGGAGGCCCGAGAGCAATTCGCCGCCTTGCACAAGCTCCCGACCCTGCGCAAGCAGATCCGCAAGCTCGAGATGCGGGTCGAGGAGCTCGAAAACGCCAAGGGCGAGTAGAGGATCGCGGAGGCCATGAGCAAAATCGGCCTGATTGCCGGCAATGGCAAGTTCCCCATCCTCTTCGCACAATCCGCGAAGCGCCGGGGTCTCGATGTGGTGGCGATCGCCCTACGGGGAGAGACCCTCCCAGAGATTGTGGAGCATGCCGACAGGGTATACTGGGCCGGTATCGCGCAGCTGGGCAAGTGGATCAAGCTCTTGAAACGGGAGAACGTGACCCAAGCGGTCATGGCCGGGGGCATTACGAAGGCGAAGATGTATTCGCCGCTGCGCATCCTGCGGTTCCGCCCCGACCTGCGGACGCTTCGGTTCTGGTATCACACGCTTCGGGACAAGAAGGATTATTCGCTGCTCGAAGGCGCGGCGAACGAGTTCGCCGCCGACGGCATCACCATCTGCAACTCGATTGAATACATGACCGAACACCTGGCCGAAGAAGGCTGCTGCACGAAACGCCGACCGACCGAATCCGAGATGGCGGACGTCCGCTTCGGTTGGGACCTGGCCAAGCAGATGGCCCACCTCCAGGTCGGCCAGACGGTGGTCGTGAAGGAGCAGGCCGTCCTCGCCGTTGAGGCGATCGAAGGCACCGACGCCGCCATTCGCCGCGGCGGCCAACTGGGCAAGAGTGGCGCAGTGGTGGTGAAGGTCAGCAAGCCGAACCAGGACCTCCGTTTCGACGTGCCGGCCATCGGACTCCGCACGATCGAAGTCCTCAAGGAAACCCGCGCCCGCGTCCTTGCGGTGGAGGCGGACAAGACGCTCATACTCGAAAAGGAAGAGGTCATCAAGGCCGCGGACCGCGCGGGCATCTGCATCCTCGCGCTGAAGGACAAGTAGCGCGGTTACATGCCGCCGGTGCGTTGGAGGCTTGCGCGGAGGTAGTCCGCCACCTTCCGCTTGAACACGGGACGGTTGAACGTCATGGCCTGGGCTCGTGCGAGTTCCGGTTTGAACTCCAACTCCCGTTGCTCGAATTCCTCGATCGCCTTCCTCAGCGCGGCCACCGTCTGCTCGGGAAAGAAGAGGCCCGTTTCTTCGGTCACCGTCTCCAAGGCCCCGCCGACACCGTAGGCGATCACCGGCCGCCCGCAGGCCATCGCTTCGATGGGCATGATGCCGAAGTCCTCCTCCGGCGGAAAGATGAACGCACGGCATTTGGAGTAGGCCGCGCGGAGCTCCTCGTCAGACACCGCTCCGAGAAACTCGATGTTCGGTCCGGCCATGGCGCGCAGGCGCCTCTCGTCCGGACCGCTGCCGATGACCTTCAGCGGCCTGCCGAGCCCGTTGAACGTCTCGATAGCCAGATCAATCCGCTTGTACGGCGCAAAGGCCGACGCGACCAGGTAATACTCTTCCGGCTCTCCGACGGAGCGGAAGAAGGAACAATCGACGGGCGGATGGATCACGTCCGCGTCGCGCTCGTAGTTGCGCTGGATTCGCTTGCGCACGTGCTCCGAGATGGCGATGAACCTGTCCACCCGGTCACACGTCCGCCGGTCCCAGTCACGCAGCCGTGCAGCGAACGTACCGATAATGGCGCGCTTGATCCGGCCGGTGCGGTGCTCGCCGAAGTAGGCATCGAACATGTCCCAAACATACCGCATGGGCGAGTAGCAATAGCAGATGTGCAGCGCGCCCGGGCGGGGCCGCGCCCCTTTGGCCACGCAGTGGCTGCTGCTGAAGATGAGGTCATACCCGGAGAAATCGAACCGCTCGATGGCGCGCGGAAAGATCGGCAGGTAGTGCCGGTACTTCGACTCGACAAAGGGAAGCTTTTGGACAAACGACGTGTGGATGTTCATGGCCTCGATCGGTTCGGACATCCGCCCCGCGAGGTGAAGCAGCGTGAAGAGGTCCGCCTGGGGCAACAGTTCGCAAAAGACCTCCAGGCACTTCTCCCCGCCGCGCATGCCGGTCAGCCAGTCGTGCACGAGGGCGCATCTCACATCGGGGAGTATGCCGTCAGTCATCGGCGCATGCCTCTTCATACACATCCAGGATACGCCGCGCCGCGTCGTCCCACGTGAAGACCTTTGCTTGCTCCATACCTCTCCGGCGGAGCTCATTTCGTAGTTGCGAATCGTTCAGCACCTGCAGCACCGCCTCCGCCATGTGCTCCACGTCATAGGGGCAGAAGAGCAGCGCCGCGTCGTCCAGCACCTCCGCCAGCGAGGTCGCATAGGACGAGATCGTGGGGGCGCCGCACGCCATCGCCTCCATCGGCGTCATGCCGAACCCCTCGCTTAACGAGGGGAAGAGAAAGACATCCGCGCCGCGGTATAGATCGACCAATTCCTCATCCGCCACGGCGGTTCGGATGACAACTCGATCTTCGAGACCGAGCCGCCCGATCAGGCCGCGCACCTCCGCGTTCTGCTCCCCGACCATGACCAGCTTGTGTTCGCACCGGCCCGCAATGCGCTTCACGATTTGCACCACGGCTGCCGCGTTCTTGTGCGGCCACTTGTTGCTCACATTCAGGATATATGGCTGGAGATTTTTGACCGAATTGATCGAGACATCACCGGGCGTGAAGACGTCCGTATCCACTGCGGCGTAGGCGACGAAGACCTTCTCTGGGGCAATCTCGAAGCGCCCGCAGACGGCCCACCTCGAGTACTCGGAGATGGTCATCACGCGCCACGACCGCCGGGCCGTGGCACGGGTGACGTGCTTGACGTAGGCGCCGCGGAGGATCCCAACATACTGCGGGAACTCCAGTTGCGTCAGGTCATAGACCGACATGATCGACTTGCACACCTGGCGCAGCGGCGCGGCGTAGGTGAAGCAGTGATACAGGTCGCAGCCCAACCTGCGCACGAGTTTGGGGATGCGAACCTGCTCGCGCAACGAGTACGCAGGGATGTCCACCTCAATGATCTCGGCATCGTCGGATGGCCGAAGGCAGGGGTCCGAGATACCGGGACGCAACAACAGAACGAATTCGTGCTCCGTCGGAAACCGTGTCATACGCGTAATCACATTCGCCGCCAGGCGGGGAATCCCCGAGGGCGCGCCGGTAATCACGCGTGCATCCAGGCAGACCTTCATCTATCTCATCTTTGCGAAAAGCTCGGCCAGCTCCCGGACATGGTCCTGCCAGCCATAATACTGCGCCACAAATTTTCTCGCGCGCCGCCCCATGGCCTGACGGTTGGCGTCGTCGGACATCAACCACACAATGGCGTCGCCCGTCGCCGGGACATCCCGGCAGGGAACGACGCAGCCCCGCTCACCGTCCGCGACGATCTCCTTCAGGGGCGGCACGTCGATCGTAACGACCGGCAGTCCTCCGGCCATGTATTCGAAGATCTTCAGCGGCGACCAGAAGAACCCGAAGCGCTTGAGCATCGGATACGCCTCCAGATCGTACGGCGCGATCCCCACATCCGATGCCGCGATGTAGTACGGCACTTGGTCATACGGGCGCGACCCCGCAACGGCCACGCGACCCGCCAGGCCCTTTCGCTCCAGCTCCCGCCGCACGCGCTGCAGGCACTCCCCGTCGCCTACGAACAGGAACCTGGCATCCCCCGAGCGGTTGCAGACGTACTGAATGATGTCGGGAAGCAGCAGGACGCCGTGCCACTCCCGGAACGTACCCAGAAAGAGGACGACCTTCTTGTCGGCAAGATCATGTTCCTTCCGGATGCGGGCGCATTCCGGTGTGCTGCGCAAGTCGGGACCAAACATGCTGAGGTTTGCCGCCCAAGCCACCTCCCGCACCTTGCCCCGTGCGAATCGGGGAACAAGGGACGGCAAGGGCGAGATGATGAGCGACGCACGCCGAAACATGGACCCGGTCCACGCCCGCAGCGCGCCCTTCGCGAAGGGGCATTGGATATCGAGCCGCCAGATCAGTTCCTCCACGTGCGGACTGTTGACCTCCAGCGCCAGGGGAATGCCCATTACCCAGGAAAGGACCATACCCGCGCCCCCGAACGTGACATACCGGTCCATCACCATATCATAGCCCCGAAGGGAGAGCCGGAGGGCGCGACAGAGCGCAAGGATCGGGAACGTTCGTCCGCAGAACGACATCCTGGTACGGACAAACTCGACGCCGCGGAGAATTTCTCGCTTGGGCTGGCCCGGCCCGCGTCGAACCAGGGCGGTCACGTGATGTCCGAGGCGGGCCAGGTTGGTCGCGACCTCCCAAACATGAACGGACCCGCCGTTGCTGCCGGGAACGACCTCGCCTGCGATGTAGAGTATCCTCACTCCGCCGCTCCCTTCGACTTCAGCGACCTCAGCACCCGGTCGGAAGTGGCGATAACCTGCTCCACTGTGATGCCGTCCATGCAGTAGTGCGCCTCGCGAAAACAGTCCGCCTTCTTGCAGCCGAGGCAGTTCGAGCGCTCGTCGCGGAGAACGATATGCTCATGCCCATACGGTCGCCAGATGCGCGGGTCGCCGGGGCCGAACAGGGCGATGACGCGCGTGCCCACGGCGGAGGCGATGTGCGTGGCGCACGTGTCCACACTGATGACGAGGTCCATCTCCGAGAGAAGCGCCGTCATGACATCGAGGCCGCCGATGCCCGTCGCCGCGATGGCCTTGCCCGACATCCTTCGCTGGATTTCACCTGCCAGGGCGGCGTCGGCGCGTGACCCCGTGATGAAAACCTTCGCACCATGCTGCGTGCGAAGAAAATCGGCTACGTTTGCGAAACGCTCCGATCTCCATTGATAGGACGGATTGCTGCCGGGGTGGATGGCGACCTTGAGGGCGTTACGATCCACCTCCTCATCCGCGAAAAACTTGCGCACAACGTTCCGGGCGGAGTCTCCAAGAAACAATTTGGGACGGCGATCCGTCGCGCGGATGCCGATACGCTCGACGAGATCGAGCCAACTGTCGACTTGGTGGCGGACGTTCTCGTTCGGTCGGTAGTCCCATGTCGCCGTGTTCCAGTAGGGGGGGGCGGGCACGCGCTCCGTGAGCATGAACCCGCGGCCGAACGAATCATACCCGACCCGAATCGGCGTCCGGGAAAGCCATGCGATCAGGTTGCCGCGCAGGCTTATGTCCATCACGATCGCCATGTCGAAATGCTGGGTATGGGGTCGCATGGACGGCGAGATCAGCTCATCGATCATGGGGTCCGCGTCCAAGAGTGGTTGGATCATCGGTTGCGCCATGACCGTCAGAAGTGCGTCAGGAAACGTGTCCTTAATAGCGTGAATAGAGGATGTTGCGACGACGGTATCTCCAATACGAAGGAGGTCGACGACGAGGATGCTGCGGATATTGTCTTTCGTGATTTGGGAAGGTGCAGGCGGGGCCAGGAATCGGGTCGCGGCGGTGTACGCCAGCTCGGCGACACCGAGGGCCGTGTGCCCGGCGGTGCGCTTCAACTTCCGCAGTCGAGATTGGCCAGCCTGTTTCATCCTGTTGTACCTGCCAGCGCCCTGTAAATCTCCCCGGTCTCGCGGGCCATGATTCGGCCGTCGAAGACGCGGCGTATGCGTTCCGCAGCGGCGGCGCCCATTTCTTCCCGCTTGTCAGGCGAGGAAAGGACTTCGCCCATCGCAATCGCCAAGCCACGCGAATCCTCTGGGTCCACAAGGATACCCGTCTCGCCATCGACAATCAACTCCATGATCCCATCGACGCGTGTCCCGACAGCCGGCTTGCCGAGGGCCATGCCCTCCATTAGGGTCCGGGGCAGTCCTTCGAAGAGGGAGGGCAGGACCACCACGTCGAAGGTGGACATGACTTCGAGGATGTCCGTGCGGTATCCGAGGAAGATCACCTCTGAACGGACGCCAAGTTTCTCGGCCATGCCGGAGAGAAGCTCCCGCGCCTCGTCATCCTCGCCGACGATGACGAACCGTGCGTTGGGGAGATCGCGGGCGACGATGGCCGCCGCTTCGATGAAATACCGATGGCCTTTTTTGCCGATGTTCGTTCCGCGCACTCGGGCGACCATGCCGGACACGGCGTGTTCGGTGGCAAGGCCCAACTCGGCGCGCTTGTCATCCAGGTGCAGAGACGCATCGAGCCGCTCGAGGTCCATGCCGTTGACGACGTGGACGATTTTGTCCGGTGCGACGCCTGCCACCGCGATGGCGTCGTCACGCGTTGCCTCCGAGACGGTGATGAGTTTGTGGAAGTGATGACGCAAGAGGTAGTTGTAGACCCATGTCGCCGGACCATGAGCGCGCGTGCCATCCTGTTTCATGTTGATGCGGTCATGGATGGTGGTGACGGCGATGCCGCCGCACTTTCGTGCAGCCAGGGCCGCCACGAGGTCCTCGCGCCGGTTGTGCGCGTGGATGATGTCGATCGTGTTCTCGCCAATGATGGAGCGCAAGTTTCGCTTTGCGGAAAAGTCGAACTTGCCGGTCACATGGAAATCGAAGACCTGGACGCCTTCCTTTTCCAGGATCGGCGCGAACTCCCCGTCCTTTGGCGCAGCAGCAAAGACGTCGAAGACGTCCCGGTCGAGATACTTGACGAGGGTGCGGATGTGCTCCTCATTCCCGCCATAAACGCGGGCGCTGGAGACTTGAAGAATGCGAATTTTACGGTCCTGCGCCACCGGTCAACCTCGCGTGCCGAACAGGTGTTTGAGGACGAACTTCGGCGCCTTCGGAACAAGCCGGAGGAGCTCCTTCGGGGAGCGGACGCCCGCAAGAACATTCCGCATGTCCCACGGACGAAGGAGCACATTCTTCACGAAATAGTACCGGTTGATCTGTTTCCGAATCTCCCGCCAGGCGGTTTCGAGATCCCGAGCCGCCAGCGCGCGCGTCCGAACGTAGGGTTTTGCGCCAACGCGCACCCGCTCGTGGACCATCTTCGTGTAGATGTCGTCGGTCTGGAGCAGGCCCTCCGCCTCCGCGATGTCGTGGAACTCCGTGCGAGGCAGGGGAAAGGCCATGGTCAGGTGGACATTGTCGGCAGAGAGACGCTTCGCCAGGCGAAGCGTGCGGCTGAGTGTATCATGAGTTTCCCACGGCATGCCGACGATCATATCGCAGTTGGCCCGGATGCCGGCCGTGCGGGTGGCGCGGACGATGCGGACGGCGTCGTCGTCGCTGAAGCGTTTCTTCAGCCGGACGCGCACTTCGGGGTCGCCGGCCTCGATGCCATATTCGATGAGTTTGCATCCCGCTCTGGCCATGGTTCGCAAAAGCGGTTCGTCCACGCAGTCGATACGCGTCAGGCAGCGCCACTCGATGTCGAGCTTCCTCTTGATGATCCTGTCGCATATTTCGGCAGCGCGCTTCCGGTCCAACGTGAACGTTTCATCCCAAAAGAAAAACCCATGCACGTCGTACGTTTGCACAACGTGTTCCAGTTCATGCAGGACACGCGCGGGCGACATAGACTTCCATTTTCCGGTGTAGCCACGCCCCCTGCCGGCGCCGACCAAGCAGAAAGGGCAGCCGAAGGGACAGTCGCGGCTGGTGCGAAGACGAATGCCCGGCACGATCCGCTCGTGCAAGGGGGCGTCGAGGTAGCCGATGCTGTATTTTCGAGGGTCGAAAAGGTCATAGGCCATAAGCGGCAGGTCGTCGAGCTTGTTGATGTCCCCGGGGCGTTCCGGTTGCGCACTCGCTGCCTGGCCTCGGAACGCCACGCCCGAGACGCCCGCCGGATGATCTTGGTTCCGTAGTAGATCGGGAACAATTGTCTCTGGAAAACCGCAGATCACAAAATCAATGTCAGGGAAATCGTGAAGGATTCGCTGAGAATAAATTGGCGCAACGACGTTTTCGATGAGGATCGTCCTGGCGTTTGTCTTTCTTTTTGCAATGGCCGCAACCTGAGCATCATGCTTGATGAGGCCGGCGGCCGACTGGAAGATCACCACGTCGGCCTCGGGCATGCGGCGAGCGAGATCGTCCCATCCCCAGCGTGCGGCGTTGGCGTCCAGGGCTCCGACCGACCATGCCGCGTTTTCTTGCAGGATGGCCCCCAACTGCGCCAGCCGAATGGGGAAGGGGACATAGGACACGTCCTGAAAACATATCTCATCGCGAAGCGAGTAGAGCGTCTTGCCGTAGCGCGGAGGATTGACCAGGAGGATTCTCATGCCGGGCGCGCCTCCCCTTCGATCCATCGGGGTCTGAGGCGTTTGATGTAGAGGAGAATTAGTGCGGCAAGCACCACGCAGCCGCCGATGGCGGCGCACAGCAGGGGCGTCTTGGATGTGATGAGTTTGAGCGTGATGGAACTGCCGATGATCTTTGATGCAATTTCGGAGAGGGACACGCCTTCGCGGAAGATATAGGTGTAGTCCGACAGGCGCAGGCCCACCGATGTCGGGTCGCCGTGTTGATAGATCAACCGGGCGCGGCTCATGAGGAAGAGGGCATACGAGAAGGCTGCGGCCAGTCCGGCGAGGGCATAGGCGATGCGTTTCCACTTGACCTCGTTCAGGAAATAGGCCAGGCCGGGGGCCATGAGGATGACACCGTTCGTCAGGAACCGCGTCGAGTAGGTGCCGTGCCCGGCCCACTCGACGTAGGAGTCGTAGATGAATGCGCACGCGCAGAAACACAGGAACGCGACGGCCGAGAGACGCCGTATGTCTGCTTCGTTGTTGCGGTGTCGGAGGAACATCAGAACCAGACCGACCAGCGCCAGGAGGAAAACCGGGTTGAACACAAAGAAGCCGTGCTGGTCGCTGAACAGTATTTTCGCCAGGGGCGGTGGGAGGAGCGTGAGATGGAACTCCCCGACCTCGGCATGGGGGTGATAGAGGAAGCGGCCGAACTGGACCTTCCAGTAGGCGAAGGTGATCCAGACAGTCAGACTGCACCCGATGCCGAGGGCGATTTCTTCTGTGAAGAGCCTCTTGATGCCCCGCACATTGGCGAGGAGAATATAAAGCGCGACGGGGAAGATCATGAGCCCGTTCGTGTAGCGCACGGTCGAGTTCAGGCCGATGATCAGGCCGGTCAGAGCAATGAGCAGGAGTCGTGTTTTGCCTTCGGCCTGGATGGCGCGCAGAAAGACATAGAGCATGAGCGCCGTGCAGAAACTGCTTGCGGCATGGCTGAGGCCGACGATGGCGTACCAGTGCAGCGGTCCGCCGAAAAAGCAGAACAGCGCCGCCCAGAAAGCCGGCCACTCCCTGACCCCTGCGCGGCGGGCGGTGTAATAGACGAGCAGAACGGCGAAGATGGACCAGAAGTTGTTGGCGAGGATCATCGAAAAGACCTTGACGATGGTCTGCCCATCCAAGGACGAGTAGGGCACGCGGTTGATCTTGAGATTCGGCGGGGCGACGACGGCCGCGACCTTGCCGAAGACGTAGAAGGGCGCCTGGAAAAAGGTCGCGCCGAGTGGCTCGTGGGTGACATAGCGCCCGTTGTATCCCTCCATATAAGGCTTGACGACATAGCCCTCTGGGAAGGTGAGGCGGTTGTTGGTCAGGTCGAGGTCACAGTCATCCACGAATGATTGAAGATTGGCGAAGTAGCTCCACCCATCGGCGCCGCCTACTCCTCCTTCGAAGATGACGCAGTGCAGGCCGACAATCAGTATGAGCAAAAGGGCCTTTTCCAGGGAACGGCTGATCGTCATAAAATTGGCAAGCAGTTGAGAATATGGCCAGATTTACTTGTATCACAACACGCATCGAAAGTCAAGACATTCGGGGCTCTGTCAGCGGTCATGAGGGGTTTTGCTTGAGATTTGTCACAATTGTCAATTGACTTCTGGGTGTGGTTTTTATAAAATATGCCGTCTTATCTCTGAGGCAGAAACTCATCGTGCGGCTGCGCAAATGAACCGAAAACGTTTCCTTACTTGGCTTGCTGTTTTCATGCTTGTGGCGTTCCTGGTGGGAGGGGTGTTTACCGTCTGGAATGTCTACCGTTTACATGAGTTCGGCGTGGTGAAGAAGGGGGCGATCTATCGAAGCAGCAGTCCCACCGTGGGGCAATTGGAACGCCTGATCCATCGCTACGGCATCAAGACGGTTGTCAGCCTTCGGTGGAAGCCCGACGCCTACAACCCGCACGTGATGAACGAGTTCGGGCTGAAATATGTCAAAATCCCCATGCAGTCGAGTGAGCCCATCAGTCAGAAAACCATCAAACTCTTTTTTGAGATCGTTGACAACCCGAAGAACTGGCCGGTGCTTGTGCATTGCGGCGGCGGCGAAGAACGAACCGGATTGATGGTTGCGCTCTATCGGCGATGGCGAAACGGTTGGACCCCGGAACAGGCCATCGACGAGATGAGAGAGTATGACTTCGACAAGTCCGATGAGAAGACCGCCCTCGCCGCGTCCGTGCTGAAGCTCCTCTGCAAAACGAATCCCCCCGGATCGCTGAATGATTCGGCGGCCAGCGAAGGCGAGGCGGCGGTTGACTGACCGATGCCAAGCGCGACAGGAGAAAGTACATGATCATTGACTGCCACGTGCATTGTCCGAGCAATGAAGCGCAAGTGGATGCCTTGATGAAAGAGGCGAATCGCCTGAAGATCGACAAGCTCTGTCTTTTGGGGAATCATGCCGGCATTCGTTATGCCATAAAAAAGTATCCTGAGAAAACCATCGGCATGGGATACTTCCGGCTCGGCCACGACAACGAGACGCTGGTGGATGATTTCCGACTCGAAGGCTTCAAGGGCCTGAAGGTGATCCGGCCCATGGCGAATTACGACGACAAGGCATTCTATCCCGTTTACGAGCGCGCGTGTGCGAACCAGATGCCTATTCTTTTCCACATGGGGATTGTGTCCCGCAGTCCGCGCGATCGCTACCAGGATGTGTCGGTGGATCGCATGAGGCCGATGTACCTGGACACCATCGCCCGGCGCTACCAGGACCTCACGCTTATTATGGCCCACTTTGGCAACCCGTGGTATGAGGAGGCAGGCGAAGTCTTGCGGATGGACGCGAACGTCTATGCCGATCTCACCGGTTCCAGCCTCAAGAAAAAGAAGCCGACCTACTTCAAGGAACTCCTCTGGTGGGACCGGACGCAGCAGTACAAAGGCCCCGGCGGCAAGGGCCCATGGGAGAAGGTGCTGTTCGGAACGGATGTCTCCATCGACTTGATGGAGGACGTCATGAGCGACTACCGCAAACTTATTAAGGGGTGCAAGCTAACCAAGAAGCAGGCGGACGACGTCATGGGCAACACCGCAGCGAGGATATTTGGATTCATGAGGTGATCCTCGGGCGCATGAGCTGCGCCCCGCCGCTCGGGATGGCCGCGCGCGTCGCAAGGGGGCCTCGCAGTCTAAGGGCTGATGCGCCAGGTGTATATCCTCCCATTGGTGCGGGGATCGGAATTGTCGGATGCGGAAAAGCGGAGGGTGTCGCCGTAGTGTGAAAAGCGGCCTTGGCCTTTGCTTCGGATTTCGGCATGGGACACATGGGCAGGGCCGAGTTCTTTTCCGTCTTCGAATAGATGGAGCTTGGAGGGAGCAGCCTCTGTTCCGTCGCCGGGATAGTGAGCGCCGAGAGGGACCATATAGCAGTGGCCTTGCTCGGGGCTTACCTGAGTTGGACAAACCGTGCCGCGCAGAGGGATCGCATATCGGTAGTCGGCCTCGTCAATCACACGGCCCGAGAGGGGTGGGGCTGCCCCCGCATCTTTTGCAACCCATTCCAGGTAGTCCAGGTTCAGGCCCTCGCCGTCCGTGTTCTCGAAGCGGACCCGATGGGGCCCTTGCGAGAGGCGCAGCGGCTTCGGTTTTCCGTTTTCACTCCTCAGGACATCGAGGCTCCAATTGTCCACATACGCGGAGCCGTATCCCCCGCTGGCCGAGAAGTGAAACGCGCCGTGCGATTTGCCGTCAATGGTGAGAGCGCGAACAGCGTCCTTCGGGCAGGCATAGCGAACCAGCAGGAAGTAGTCGCCCGCCTTCGGGATATCAACATCCCACTCAAGCCAGTGACCTTTCGTGTTCCAATGGGACAGGGACAGCGCCGATGCGCCGAGCTTCTCGGTTCGGAGGTGCATCTTCCCGCCGCCTTCCTTCGCATACGTCTCGGCCTCCGTTCGCAGTGGCAGGCCCCATGTCTTCAGACCGAGGTCGGCGGAGGCAATAGGAAGATGAATCGTGCGGGTAACGCTTCGTTTGTTTCCCTTCTCGTCCGTGACGGTGAGGACGACGGCAATGGGTCCGCTGCGGTTGAACGTGTGCGCTGTCTTGCCGCCGGTGGCCTTCGCTCCGCCGATGTTCCATTGCCACGAAACCATCTTGCCGGCCACCGAGAACGATCGGGTTCCGTCGAGTTCGACGATCCATCCGGTGGAGTTTCGGCGGAGGGTGAAGGCGAAATCGGCCCGGATTCGGCTGAACAACGCGATGCGAGCGTAGGATATTCCCGGCCGCCCCGCCGCGATGCCCAGCACATCGAGCATATTGGACGGCGGCGATCCGCCGCGCTCGGTCGCCGTCATGAAGGCGGTGAAGGGGTGTTCGAGCGGGACCCTCATGGGTTTGCCATGGCTCCCATCGGGGAAGATCTCCATAAGGCGATTCTCCGCGATGACCTTGCCTTCCGCGTCCTTGCCGCCGCAATAGTAAAAGACAAACAGACGGTCATCGGGTGTGGCGTGGAGCCGCGCATAGCCGGGAACTTCCGAAGACAAGCCTTCCCCCCCTTCGGCCAGCTTGGTTCGCTGGATGACATTCCCCTTGTCGATCACGCAGTACATGAGCGATGTGGTCACCGGCACATCGGGGAAGAACTTGGCGCGCATGCGCAAATCCCACACGCTCCTTTCCTTCCAAAGCAGATGCGCGCGGCCTTTCTTGTCCAACCACATATCGAGGTTGGTAATGTGGCCGGCGGTCTTTTCTCGGCTGGCGATCTCGATCCATGGCGAGAAAGGGACCTTCGTGATGTCAGGGGTCCATGTGTAGAAGAGCCGTCGAAAATCGTAGTCCCATTTCTTGCCGTGGTGGAGCACGAGCTTGTATTCCCGCCACGCCTTGACCGGCTCGATGATGTCGCTGACGGCCAGCACGTGCGCGGCGCGGTTGCGCAGGGCGACAACAGGATAGCACAGCCGAATCCGTTCCGGTTCCTCGTAGTCCTTCCCCATGGGGAAGACCAGTTTGCCGTGCCTGGACCACTTACCGTTCCGGTCGAGAAAGCTCCAATGCTGGGCCTCATGGCCCAGGATATTGAGCAGAAGCGCCTCCCCGTTCCGTCCGTCGGCGCAGAACGCGCGGTAGGAATGCTCCCTGAACTCCGGGCTCCCGTCCCATGCGGGAAGGAGGGTCTTATAGGGTCCCGCCGGATCGGCCGCAGAGAATTCGAGCACCTGCGGTTCCGCCGGACCTCCGCGTTCGCCCGGCTCGGCGCGATTGGGATTGACCGAGAGCAAGAGCCGGCCATCGCGGAAACAGGCCAGAGGGCATGGCTCGCGTTGGCGATCCTTTTCGTCGACCTGCTGAAGCGCCCATCCCTTCTCGCCCCGCTTGAAGAGCTGCCACCGCACATTGCAGAGCGGCTCCACGCCCTTCAGCGTTTCGATACCGCTCGCGAAAACATCGTCGTCCAGACGAACGATGCAGGTGGACCCATAGCACCATAGCGGTCCGGAACCGTTTCCGGCCGGCTCGTAGGTGTAGATCTGTTCTTCCACTTCGACGTCCGGCAACAGTACCGGCCGGGTGCAGCCGAGAAGGGATGCCATGCCGACACCCAAGAGGACCAAAAGAATGTCTCGCATCTGTGGATGGCCTCGTGTTTTTTGATAGTGAACCCATGTTCAACGGAATCTATTTCATTTCGAATCCACGGGCCAGGTACTTTTCCTTGACCTCGGGGTTGGCAAAGTAGGTGGGCCATTCCCCGCGAAGCACCTGGGCGGCCTGTTTGCCGACTTTCAGTTGTAGCTCGTAGTAGGCCTCCTCGGTGTAGGAAGCGTAGTGGGGAGTCAGGGTGATGTTGTCGACAGTCAGCAGCGGCTCATCCTTCGGCGCAGGCTCGACTTCCATCACGTCCAACCCCGCGCCGGCGATCCAGCCCTCCTTCAATGCCTTGTAGAGCGCTGCATTCTGAACAACAGGCCCGCGGCCGGTGTTGATGAAGTAAGCCGTGTTCTTCATCTTCTTGAATTCCGCCTCGCCGAACATGCCGCGCGTCTCGTCAGTCAGCGGTGAATGCGCGGAGATGACGTCGCTGGTGGTTAGCAACTCCTCGAAGTCCACGGCCTCCACGTCATTGGCCCGGAACACCGAATCGGTTAGGTAGGGATCATAGGCCACCACCTCGAAGCCGAAGGCCTTGGCGCGCTTGGCCACCGCCCGGGCGATGTTGCCGAAAGAAACGAGTCCCAGGCGGCTGCCCCGATACTTGTGGATTGGCTTCACGGCATTGCGGTCCCATACACCGCTCTTGATGTCGTTCGTCGTTTTGACGATCCTCCGCGTTATGGCGAGGATGTGCGACATGGCGGTGTCGGCGACCTCATCCCAGCAGAAGTCGGGAACATGGGCGACGATGATCGCGTGGTCGGTGCAGGCAGGCACATCGACATTATCCAGACCCACACCGTAGCGGATGATGACGCGGCACTTCTCCAGCTTCTCGATAACGGGCCGCTGCATCTGCGCCGCGACATTGAGTATTATGTCCGCGTCGCGGCACACGTCAACGATGTCGGCTTCAGTCTTACAGACCGCGCGCGCCACAGCTACCCCCATCGCCTCCAGAATCTCCGCCTCCACGCTGATGGGAAACCTATCGTTATCGGTTGCAACAGCCTTGAGTTTTGCCAAACCACTTCCTCCAACTCGATGGGATTGATGGACCCCGTTTCACAACGGGCGCAGTCTACCAGCCACCGGGGACGGAGTCAACACCTGTCTGGGGATCGCTTTCGGCATTGACACGGGCGAAGGCGTGTGGTACACTCTGCACATCGGCCACCACCGTGCCAGAGTGGCGGAATTGGCAGACGCGCTGGACTCAAAATCCAGTGGCCTTTACAGGCTGTGCGGGTTCGACTCCCGCCTCTGGCACCAATCGCGGTGCTTCCGCTATTGCTCCGCCGCCACCTCCGCGCCACAGATCACAGGCGGCGCCTGTGCGCCTGGAGCGGGTGTCAGGTCAAGCAGGATCTCATCGGTGGCCTTGACCCCCCTGAACTCCCTGACGAAGGCACGGTCCTTCCCGGCCGCCTTGACAATGTCCAGACCCTGGAGGACGGGCTTGCCCTGCAGGGAAATGTCGAACACACGCGCCCCCGGCTTGACATCCTCCACCTCGGCAAAGTGCAAGCGCACCGTGAAGAACCGCTCCGGCGGGGCCTGGGCAGCGGGAGGGACAACACGCAGGAACCGCGTGCAGCATCGGAACTTCACGCTGTAATAGGGATCGGTCAGGAAGATCCCTTCCAGCCCGCACTGCGTCAGGTTCTGCGACATGCAGTTGATCTGGAGCGTCTTCAGGGTCATGCCGGACTTGGTCAGGGTCTGGATGGGCAGCGCCACCTCGGCCGCCCATCCGCCGGGGACTTCCTGTACGGCATATTGCCACTCGCCTTTCCACCGGGGGTCCGTTTTTCGGCTGACGCCGAGTGTGCCGAACCGGGCGATGGCGTCCCCGTTCCGCTTGATGGCGAGACGGATGCCGACCCGCCTCTTCCAATCTGCGACGTAGATGTCAAGCACGTCGCTGCTGCCCAGTGTGGCCGGGCCCACATCGCTGCGTGCCTGCTCAAGCGGTTTTCGATTGTACGCGAAGTAGATGTTCTCCGCATCGCGGAACATGCGGAAATCGACGCTCGCGCCGAGCATGGAAAACTGCGTGTTCTCGAAGGGGACGGCCCTGACATCCTTCCAACAGGCGTCATCTAACTTGCCGTCAATGGAGGGGGCCGCTTCGCGTTTGGGCAAGACAACACTGGGCTGCAAAACGAGGCCGATGGCAATCCGGCCATTCCCCTGCAGGTTGGAGCTGTAGACCCACGGGGTGCTCGTCCCCTGTATCTCGCCCGTGGCCCGCCGGCGATAGGTGCACTCGGCATCTGTCATCGAAACCGTAACGGGCGCCGGACAGCCGCCGCTCTGGATGGGCCTTGGGAAACCGAGCCATGGCTCTCCCTGTGGGTCTTTTCGGTCGCCGGGGGCGCCGAAGTTCAGCGCGAGGCGTTCGATCGGTCCGGTGCTTGCGCGGCGCGGGAGCACGTACCAGGTGTTGCCCGGCTCCGGCGCAGAGATCAGGGCCAGGTTCGTCTTGTAATTGTAGCAACAGGGGCATCCACTGTAGCCCTGGGGATGAAGCAACAGACCGTTTGCGGCAAGGAGGGTCCGCGCACAGCCGGACCGCACCCCGCCGAAGTTCGTGGTTCCCTCCACGTCCATATCGAAGAAGCCATCGGCCCCGGACCGGAAGAACAGCACATGCTGACACCCCATGACAGGCCCGCATCCGTATGACCGGCTGTACCGCCACGGTACGATTTCGCCCGTCAACAGGTCCTTGGTCATGCACTGCTTGCCGGTGCGGAGGTCGTAGGCGCAGGAAGAAGTGATGATGCGGTCGCCGTAGATGATCGGGAGCTTCCCCGGCCGGATCGTTTTTTGCCAGAGCTTCTTGCCGCTGGCGGCGTCGTAGGCCGCGTTTGCACCGTACACCACTACGCCGTTCGCATAGATCAGGTGTCCCCAGTTCGGCTGTCCCATGAACAGGTGCGTGATGTTCGACTTCAGCCGGCTGAGCAGGCTCCGGTCGCCGAGCAGGGGAACATCGTCCTGTCGCCAAATCTCCGAGCCATCCTTTAGGTTCAGCGCAACCAGCGTCAGTTCAGCCTTGATTTTCTGTCTGCGACGCCGCGCCCGGGCGAGGTCCGCCTTGGATGTGCCGTCGATCAGAAACAGCCGTCCGTCGCCGAAGGCGATCTCGATATTCGAGACGATCCGGTTGGCCTGGGGACGATAGACCCATCGAAGCGATCCATCCCCCTTGTCCAGCGCAAACACGGCCTTGCTCTCCGAGCGCCACAGCAGGTGCGACTCCGCCGGCTGTCCCGCCGTGATTGGGACGTTGTAGCTCCCGAGTATGAGGTCGTCCGTGGTCGAAAGATACCCCCAGACCAGGTCTCGGAGGTCGGGCACATTCGGGTTCTCGCCGGCGGCGACGGGCATCACTTCCTTCGCATGTTTGGCCATGCTTGCCGACGCCATCGCCCAGCCGCGGCCGCCCGCCGTCACCATGACCGCCAGGGTGTGCTCCCCGGCGGTGACGTCCACATCGAAGACCCGGTCCCTCGGCGAGCAGACCGCCCTGGTGAAGTACCCGCGGCGTCGCGCCGAGCCGTCGTTTCTCAGGGCATCGAAGACCAGCTCGCCGTCGAGATACCACCTCATCCCCCAGTCGGCCCCGGCCCCGATCAGCAGCTTGCCCGCCTGGGGGCAGCGAATCTTCGCAAACGCGTAACCGATGCGCCCGACATCGTGGAAGCTGAACCGTTTGCCTCTCCGGGGGTGCGCCGCCGACTTCCGGCCCGTCGCCGGGGGCTTCAATCCGTAGCCGCCGAAGAGCGTCGTGAAATCAAGGATGTCCTTGACGGCCTTCAACTCGGACGCGACATATTCTTTCCCCTTCACCGTAATCCGTTCGGGGAGCTCCTTGAGCGCCTTGCCCGATAGGGGCGGCTTCCCCTTTGGAAAGGGCCCGATCACCTGCCAGGCCTTGGGCCATTCGATGTCCAAATAATCCGGCAGGGCCGGAGGAGCGGCGCCTTTGACCACCGTCTTGGGGATCGTGTAGGTGGTGAGTATCTTGCCTGTGGCCTGATCCAGGCGGCGACACTTGTCGGACTGGATGACATAAACGCTGTCGGCATCGGCCACGAGACCGCTGGAATAGTATTGTGCGTATTTCCGGCCTACACCTTCAATATGTCGAGTCCACAAGTCCCGTCCGTTGTAGGCGTCAAAGGCGATGACATCATTTACCCCCGCCATGAAGACGCGGCCGTGGGTCGAAATCGGAGGCGATCCCATCAGATGGCGATCGACGAGCAGGCCCGGCCCCGGCCCGCCGAACCAGAGCAACTGCACCGGAAACCGCACGCGGCTCTCTTTGCCCACACCGCTGCGCCCCCCATCCGCCCACGGGTAGCGCCACTCCCCCGCGCCGGGCAGCTTGCCCCGGACAATCATGCGTTTCGCTGCGTCTACCTCCTCCTGCGGGATGTCTGCACGGGCGACGAACTCCTTCCGCGTGGCGTCATCGAAGCCGACAAAGCAGAGGACGCCCCCGCACGGCCGGAGGGCGCGATAGCATTCCTTCGCCGAGATGCCCCTCTCCCTTCCGGAAACAACGACGAGGTCCGCGAAATAGGGCGGAAGGTTCAGACGCGCTGGATTCTCAACGATGTGCACCGCAACGCGAGAACCAAGAAGGCCGGCGTTCAAAAGCCGCTCGCGCTCTGCCGCCGCCTGTGCCGTGTCCGGAACCAGGCTGACAACACGAAGTTGGGTTTGCCTGGCGAGCGCCTCAGCCAGGCGGCTGTCCGGTTCGCCGACGACCAGTGCATAGCCCTCCGTCTTGCCTGATCGTTGGACAATTCCCTTTGCCTTGTCCACCAGATCACCGGATATGCCTGAGGGCCGGGTTCCCTCCTTTATCTGCCTGGGCGCGGCGTCACCGGGGCCAAAGCACAACAGCGCTCCCGTGTGGGTCGCGGCCAGGAGGCGCCCGTTCGCAACGGCCATCCCCCGCACCTGTTGGCCGTTTAGCTCTACACTCCAAACCGGCTTGCCGTCCGCCGCGTTGAATGCCTTGATGCCATCGCGGTTGCCCGTCAGCACGGTCCCGCCAGCCATGGCCATGGAGTAAACACGGGCGGCATGAGGTGTAGACCACGTAGCATCCTTGGGCCCGATTCTCCTCTTCTTGCGCACAACGTTCAGGTCAATGGCATCGATGCTGCCGTTGCCGGCTGCGTAAATGACATCACCGGCGACCAGAACGCGGTACCTGCCGGGGATGTAGCACTGCTGGTCCCCCGTCACAAACGAATAGACGATCATGCCATCCTGGGAACACGGATCCGCCTCGCCGGTGTGCGGTTCCGACGGGTTGTAAAACCGGTTGTTCGGGTGGAAATACAAATCCCCCGCCGCCGTGCACCACACGCCTCCGCCATAGGACGCTCCGTGGTAATGCGTCTTTTCCGGCTTGTAGTAGAGCAAACGGCCGGTGCGGCGGTCGAAGGCCGCCGGCACGCTTCGGCCCGTCGGGACGAGCAGAACGTCCCTGGAGGCGACCAGATATCCCTGCGGGGCGACGCCGCTGAACCCATTGGCAACGGCGTGGGGCAGGTCGGTGTAAATGTTGCCGCTGCTGTCGTTGCACCATATCTCCTTCCCCGTGTCGGCGTCGAGGGCATACACATAGACCCCCTCCGTCGGCCACATCCCCGCCGTGACGTACACCACCTTGTCCACCACCAATGCGCCGGTACGACAGGGGTAACGCGCAATCAAGCGATCGTTGCCGATGATGCGATCGCGATTGGGCGCGCAGCGGAACCGCCAAACCCGCTTGCCCGTCTTGGCATCGAGGCAGTAGAGGCAACCGTCGTCGGAGGTGATATAGGCCTTGCCATGAGCAATGGCGGGGGCAAAGCGAACCGGTCCGTCCGTGATGAATCGCCAGACAAGCTCACCCGTCTCCGCGTTCAGGGCGCGCACCGTGTTATCCGCAGACGACCCGAAGTAAACGAGGCCGCCAGCCACCACCGGCTGAAAGGCATAGTCGAAGTCCACGCGATTGAGCTCCTTGCCCGGCTCCGGCCAGGCGGGCCGCGGCGGCTGGCTCGGCTGGTAGGCCCACCTCTTCGCCAGCGGGAACTTCAGGCTCTCCGTGCTGGCGCTCGTTCGTGCAGCATCGCGTTTGTACGTGGGCCAGTCGTCCGAGAGGGTTGTCACGGCAGGGAGCGCGCCCGCCACCAGGCCGATAAGAAGTAGATTGACGTATTTGCGAATCATCGAGGCATCCTTTCAATCGCAGCGGGATATTGAACGAGGCGATAGGTCCAGACCCCAAGGTACCGTGCTCGGCACGAAATGTCAACCGTCACCTTAGACCGGGTGCATGTCAACTCTCTCAGTGAGATAAAGGCGTGGAGTTGCCGACGAGGCGAAACGACGACGGCGTCTGTGGAGTGCGCAAGCCATGCTTGCGCCTTGACACCGGGAAGCCGTGCTTCCCGGCGGTGGCGCAACAACCGTGCAGGGCCGCAGAGATGGCCTGACGGGGACAGACCGGCAACGGAAGAGCGGGAAGCATAGCTTCCCGCAAGAAAGGCGGCAAGGCCCCATCAGGAAACATGCCATTCCATGGCCGAGAGAAGTGACATGCACCACCTTTCACCTTGACACCGCGCCCACTTCCGTCCAGAATGTGCGGAAGGAAAACGCCTGCAAGCAGAAAGGGAATAACTATGCGCCCCATTGCGATTGTACTCGTGATGCTGTCGTGTTGCGTGAGTATGGCCGCGCCGATGAACGTCGCCCAGACGGCTCGAGTTTCGTCGCGTCCTGAGCTTCCCGTTGAGATGCTGAGACGACTCGTGGACACGCAGGCCCGGCAGGCTGTCGTGTTCCCGGTCGGGTCCACGGGCGACGCCAGGGTGCGGTTCAAATTTCTCCACCCGCATCAGGTGAGCGGCATCCGCTTCCATCAGACGAGTACCGCTTACTACACCACACGATTCAAGGTGACCGGCGACACCGACGGCGACGGGAAGCTGGAGACGACGCTGTGCGAGGGCAAAGCCGGTGATGTGCCGGGATGGTCATCAGCCGACTGGAAGCCCGTGCGCGTGCACGCGATCGAGCTGGTGTCTGTCGAGGGCGTGTCGAAAGGCAAGCGCGCACACCCCTGCATGAGCGAGGTCGAGATTCTGGGCGAGCCGATGCCGACGGACAACGAGGATGCCCGGTCCCTCGGCAACCCCGTCACGCAGATCGGCAGGGTGCGGGCGATGGACCGGTGGGTGGACCTCAGCGGGAAGACACGGCCCGTGGTTGTCCTCTCCCCATCCGGCGAGTCTTTCGAGAACGCGGCCAAGGCGATTGCCGGCACCATCGCCGCCAAGGGGGGAAAGCGTCCGGCGATCACCGGGAAAATGGGGACAGACCAGACGTCCGGTCTGTCCCCATTTTCCCCTGAGCGTGCCAACATCATCGCCATCGGCAATGTGAACAACAACGAGTTGATCGCCCGGCTCTACTGGAACTACTATGCCTACGAAGACTCGCTGCTGCCCGGGCCGGGCGCGTACAGTCTGCGCACGGTCTATGACCCTTATCCCTGGCACGGCAAAGGGGATGTAGTCGTGGTCGGTGTCAGCGACGCGGCGGACGCTCATCGCGCGGCCAAGGCCTTCGCCGAACGGCTCAAGTCCGGCAAGACCCCGGTCGGCATGGACTACACGCTGGTCGTCTCGTCCGCGCCGCCGCCGTCGGATGCCACCAAAGCCCGACTGGAGCGCATGACATCGCCGAGCTTCAAGGTCTTTCTCGGCTCGGCCAAGTCGTACCTGAAGACAGGCCATGAGGTCTACGCCCGCCACGCCATCGCCACGCTCGAACGCATCGTCAAGCTCTATCGGGAGAAGCCCGACCACGACTGTGACTGGCCCGAGGAGACGAGCTCCGCGTACATCATGGCCACGTGGGACGCCTTCGAAGAGTGCCCCCTGATGACCGACAAGCAGCGCGGGGACTTCACGTGGGCGTTTCTGAAACTGCTGCGCGTGCTTCCGCACCACGTGTCCGGCTACAGCCGACTCGGCAAGGACGACCTTGTCACATGGAACCACACGACCTTCCCCCTCATGGGCCTCTACTTCGGCTCGCGCTACTTCAAGGACTACTACGGCCTGACCGAGACGGAACAGCATCTCGCCAAGGCGCGGGCATGCATGCTCGCCCAGGCCAAGTCGTGGAAACCGCAGGAAGACGCCGACTCGTATGTCCTCTGCACCATGACCCACCTGCTGGACTACTGCCTTGCCGAGTGGCGCGTCGATCTGCTCCGCAACGGCATCATGCAGAAATACGCCGACTACGTCATCGCCATGTGCGACAACGCCGGCCTCAACTCGGGCTTCGGCGATTCGGGCCTCGGTACCGCGCCGTCGCTCTGTCGCCGAGCCGTGCCGCGGGCGTTCTGGCTCACACGCAACCCCGGTTATCTCTGGGTCATGCAGCACATGTACGCCAAGACCTGGGCCAACCCGTTCCACCGCGACGTCGAGCCGAAGGAGCCGAAGGAACACCTGGGCGTCCGCGTGTTCCCCCTGGACCCGCAGGTCTACGAATACACACGCCTGCACGCGCCATACGGGGCCATATCTCCGTCCGCCCCAAACGTGCCTCTCAAGGACGCCTTCGACAAGGTATCCTTTCGGGAGAGTTGGGACAAACAGGCGCAATACCTGCTGCTCGACGGCTTCTCACGCGGCAAGCACCTGCACTACGATGGCAACGCGATCATTGAGTTTGTGGACCGCGGCCAGCGCTGGCTCATCGACCACGACTACCTCACCCGCAACACCACCGAGCACAATATGCTCTCCGTGATACGCAACGGTCGGTCCGACCAGCTTGTGCCAAGCTGTGCCGGTCTCCGCTGCGCCGCCGACATCGGCGGGCGCGTGGGACTGGTCAGCACCTATGTGAAGGGCTACCTCGGCATCGACTGGCGGCGTGACATCTTCTGGCGCAAGGGGCGTGGTCATGGATCGGGCCACCGCGAAGGGGGCAGGCGATTACGACCTGGACGTGGTGTGGAAGGTGGAAAACCGCGGCGACGAGCGCTTGTTGACACAGGGCGACGAGGCCATATTCGAGGTGCTCCGCCGACCGGCCTTCGGACGAACACAGCATGTGGCGACCATCGATGACGCGGACGCATCGGGCGGAAAGGCTGTGCTCTTCAACGAAAAATCGTCCGTCCTCAGCTTCGTCGTCGATCTGCCGGCCGGTGAGTATGGTTTTTGCCTTCGCGCCTACGGCCAGGACAGCGGTTCAGACTCATTCTTTGCAGCGTCCGGGGGCGGTGAGCCGGTGGCGTGCCACGTGCCGCAGATGCGTTACGGGCCGTCGAACACGAAGTTCGATCACTCGGGCAAGATACCGATCATCAAACTTGCCGGCGAGGGACCGCATCTCGTGAGCCTGTCCATGCGCGAGAACCCGCCTTTGCGGCTCGACAAGATCACGTTCGTCAAACCCGACGGCCAGCCCGCACTTGTGCTGGAGGCTGAATCGGTCCAAAAGCCGAAGCCGGAGGACCTGAAGGGTGTGAAGGCGGATCGGTTCTATATCAAGTGGCCTGACGCGGTATCGGCCCGGATGACCACCGCCGTCCTGCCGGGGATGCGAGTTCCCGTGCGCAAACTATGGCAGCGCCGGAGCGGACGGTTGGCCGTAGGTGAGTCGGCCGATGTGGCGAACCTGCTCTACACCGATGACACCCTCGCGCCAGCCGGCTGGCGCATCCGCCGCATCGCACCGGGTGCGGTGTTGGTGGATGGAAAAGAGCCTGCACTGCTGGCCGTTCGGGGAGCGAAGGCGCCCGGGCTCACGCTCGACGCAGAGATGATCTATGTATCGCCGTCCACACTGTCATGGGCCAAAGGGAGCAGCATCGAGATCGCCGGAGGTTCACTTAGGAGTGCAGACGGAGTTTGCGATGTCGAATTTGACCTGCGCACCGGCAAAGCGATTGGCGACGTGAAAGTCGAGGCCAATGGCTTGACCGCCGACGCGATCCGCCAGTGGCTCGCCGGGCTGAAGACCACACAAGAGAAGGATGCGCGAAGGAAGAAAATGTATCCCAAGGCGAAACGGCTCTGGACAGCCGAATTGCCCACCGGCGGCCCCGTCCGGCGCATTCGTCTCGTGGACCTCGATGGGAACGGAAAGAATGATGTCCTCGCAGCCGCCGGGCGAAGCGCACTGGCATTGTCCAACAAGGGAGATCGCCTCTGGTCGTTCGACATGACAGGTGCATGCAACGACGTGGCGGCTGGCGAGCTGAAGCCGGAGAAGGGACCCGAAGTCGTGGCGACCTGCGACGACACGTATGCCCGCATGTTCGACGCGAGGGGGAAGCTCATCTCCAAGCACCAGATCCGCGGCCCCGTGTGGAGCAGCCACTTCGGCGACCGACCATGGGCCTGCCTGACAGCGCTCGTGAGCGATCTCGACAAAGATGGTCGCAACGAGATCATCCTCAGCACCAAAAGTTTCGAGGTGCGGATGTTCAATGCCGATTGGAAGCAGCTCGTCTGCGCCCGGAAGACCGCCCTCCACGGCAGCCTCGACTTCTACACGCATGATATCGACGGCGATGGCAAGCTGGAGCTTTTCCTGACGAACCGCTATGGCGCCGTGTACGTGCTCCGGCACGACGGAAAGCGCGTCGGTGCCTACTACACCAGCATCGGCGACGTGCAGGCGGCCATCGCCGACCTCGACGGCGACGGGCGATTGGAAGTGGTCAATGGCTCATCCACGGGCGACCTCGCGTGCTGGCGCTTGCCCAAGCCGGGCGAACGGAAGCGCGCCGAGCGCATCTGGCGTTTCGACAACTTCGGTTACGGCGTGAACCGCGTCCGTGCCGTTGACCTCGACGGCGATGGCAAGCAGGAGGTTGTCGTGGCATCGCAGACGGGGTACCTCTACGTCCTCGGCTGCGACGGCAAGGTGAAATGGCAGGACCGCGCGGGCTCGGATATTGTCGAGGTCGTGGCGCTGGAGCATGGACCGTGGCGGTTGGCCTACTTCGACCGAGACGGGATCATGACCGTGGCCACGGGCGATGGCAAGACACGGCGACGGGTTGATTTGCGGATGCACCCTCGTCGCGCCGCTGCGTTCAGTGACGGAATCATCGTGGGCGGCGAGGAGCAGCTCGCCGCCGTGGCGCTGCCGAGGCCGTAATCAGAGTCTAACCGAAAATTCGCAGGCGCAGGCTTGTGGCCGCACAGGCAGGCAATCTCATCAAACGATGCCGGTTGGAGGGAGGAGATTGCGTCGTCGCTGTTCAGGATGCCGCCGCCTTGAATCTTGACTTGCCATGATTTTGTGGTATTGTGGAGTTGCGCCCACCGAAGCACCCGCGCAGCTTTACGAACAGGGGACAGTTTCCCAGCGGAGGAGATAGATGCCCATCAAAGTCGAGTGTCCGAATCCGAAGTGCAAGGAGTCCCTCCACATACTCGGAGTTCTCGCGGTGTGTCTTCTGGCGCTTGCGTCGGGGCTGCCGCAGGCTGTGGCCCAGGATGAGGCCCGGCGGGTCCTGGACGCCGCCGGCGTCAAGGGCGGACTCATCGTCCACCTTGGCTGTGGCGACGGGAAACTGACAGCGGCCCTTCGGCCCAGCGAGTACAGCATCGTTCAGGGCCTGGACGCCGACGCGGCGAATGTGAAGAAGGCGCGAAAACACATCCAGTCCCTCGGCCTTTACGGCAAGGTGTCCATCGATCAACTCCGTGGAAACCATCTGCCCTACGCGGACAATCTGATCAATCTGCTGGTGGTGAGCGGCAAGTGCAACGTGCCGAAGGGCGAGATGCTGCGCGTTCTCGCACCCGACGGAGTGGCCCTTTTCCTCAATCGAAAATCGGAAATTGGAAATCGAAAGTTGGTCAAACCTCGTCCTGCGGACATCGACGAATGGACCCATTACCTCCACGATTCCTCGAACAATGCCGTCGCCCAGGACAGCGTCGTCGATTCCCCGTACCACGTGCAATGGGTCGGCGCGCCGAAGTATGCCCGGAGCCACCAGTTCCTTACGTCGGTAACCGCCATGGTCTCGGCCGGCGGCAGGCTGTTTTACGTCGCCGACGAGGGCTACAGGCCCCTGCACAACTTCCTCCCGGCCAAGTGGTCGCTCTGCGCACGGGACGCCTTCAACGGCGTCTTGCTCTGGAAGCGGCCGATCCCCTCCTGGCAGCCCTTCAGCCAGCACGGGCGGATACCCTTTCCGCCAGACCTGCACCGGCGGCTGGTGGCTGTCGGTGATCGTGTCTACACGACGCTCGACATCTTCGCTCCGGTCAGCGCCCTGGATGCCGCGACGGGCAAAACGCTCCATACCTATGAGGAGACAGAGAGGGCGGAGGAGGTTGTTTGCTGCGGGGACGTCCTCTACTGCGTCATCGGCCTCACCGATCCGAAGGAGATCGACCGCCGCACGTTGGCCGACAGGCGCGAAAAGCCCGAACGAAAACGGCTGATGGCCCTTCAGGCGAACACGGGCAAGGTGCTCTGGACAAAAGAAGACGAGGACATGGACGCCTTTTTCAATCTTACCCTCGCGGTTCAGGGTGGGAAACTTGTCTTCGCAAATGCGAATGAAATCGTCTGCCTCGATGCCGCCACCGGCGCGGTGCGCTGGCGCTACCCCCGGTCCACCCAATACGCCCGATCCGCCTGGTCCACACCCACGCTGGTGATCTACGATGACGTCGTGCTGTGCGCCGACCGGCTGGCGTCTGCGCCGGACGTACCGAAGACGAAGGTGGTCAATGCGGAGCTGGTCGCCCTCTCGGGGGCATCGGGCGAGAAGCTCTGGAGTGTCCCCTGCGCCGAGGGCGTCCGCGAGCCTGTGGACGTGTTTGTCATCAAGGGCGCCGTCTGGGTCGGAGAGCGGCCGTCGCGGAAGTCGGCCGACTTCCGAACGGGATATGATCTTCACACCGGCGAGGTCCGCAAGAAGTTCGAGTCAACAGAGGGGTGGGCGACATGGCACCACCACCGCTGCTATCGGGAGAAGGCGACAACGCGCTACATCCTGGCCGGACGGACGGGGGTGGAGTTCATCGACCTCAAGACCGGCGAAATCACGCCACATCAGTGGATTCGCGGGATATGCCGTTATGGCGTTCTACCGTGCAACGGTCTGCTCTACCTGCCGCCGGACCCGTGTGCCTGCTACATCCAAAGCAGGCTCTGCGGTTTCCACGCCCTTGCCTCAAAAGGACAGAGTCCAGAGGTTAGAGATCAAAGGCCAGACATTAGGCTGCACCCTGGACCGGCCTATGGCCAGACTCAAAATACGCAATCCACAATCCGCAATCCGCAATCGGATGACTGGCCCACCTTTCGCCACGACAACACCCGCAGCGGATTCAGCCCCTCGGAGGTCCCCACGAATCCGGAACCGGTATGGGAAACGAGTGTCGGCGGCAAACTCACCACCCTCGTCAGCGCGGAGGGGAAGGTGTTCGTCTGCCGCTCGGAGGCCCACGAAGTGGTCTGCCTCGACATGGAGTCAGGCAAGGACGTGTGGCGCTTTACCGCCGGCGGCCGGGTGGACTCCCCGCCGACCATTGCCGGGGGAATAGCCGTCTTCGGTTCGCGCGATGGGTACGTCTATGCCCTTCGCGCCTCCGACGGCGCACTCATCTGGCGCTTCCGCGCTGCGCCGGACGACCGTCGGATCGTTGCGTACGACCAAGTCGAGTCCGTCTGGCCCGTTCACGGCAGCACGCTGGTGGAGAACGGTGCGGTGTATGTGGCAGCAGGCCGGAGCTCCTACCTCGATGGCGGTGTGTTCCTTGCCAAGCTCGATCTCGCCACGGGCAAGCCCCTGTTGACCAAATGCCACTATAGCCGCGATCCGAAGACCGGGCGGCGGGTGGAGCTCTTCGCGCCCCTCCGGGGCGAGATGCAGCCCGAGCAGGACATGCCGGGCCTGCTGCCGGGGGTCTTCTCAGCCGACCAGGACTTCCTGTATCTGCGCAGCGTGGCGCTCACGCGCGACCTCGACATCGTCGGCCTCGGCAACCCGCACCTCTTCTGCTCCATGGGCCTCTTGGACGATGCGTCCTGGGAGCGGACCTACTGGCTCTTCGGCCCGCACATGTACTCCGGCTGCATCGGTTGGCAGTACGCCAGGACGCTCGATCCGGCGGGCCGGATCATCACCTTCGACGATACGCGGGCGTATTTCTATCGCGATGCCACATATCGCCCGGGCCTCTACGCCTCCGCGAAGGTACCCGAACGCCTTCCGCCGCCGCCGAACAAGAAGGGAAAACCCAAGACCAGGGCCGAGAGGCTGAAACGCCGGCGCGCCAGATGGTCGAGGATGAAATTCGCCTATGACTGGCAAAGCAACATGCCCCTCAATGTCCGAGCGATGGTCCTGGCCAAGGACAGGATCTTTGTGGCGGGAACACCCCGGTTCAACGAAAAGAAGACCTATGCGGCTCTGGGAAGCCTCCGAACGGACGATGCGGAGCTGCCGCCCGTCGTGGCCGATGCCGTGGCCGCCTTCGAGGGACGGAAGGGCGTGTTCCTGTGGGCGATATGCAAGACGGATGGAAAGAAACTCGCGGAGCAAAAGCTCGACTCGATGCCCGTCTTCGACGGCATGATCGCCGGCGGCGGACGGCTTTATCTGTCCACGGTCGATGGGAAAGTAATGTGTCTTGGGAGCAAGCAGCGATAAGGGAGTGACGAGATGAAGATTAGACAGACGGCAGTAGCAATTGCGTGCCTGGCGGCCCTGGGATTGATCCTCGGAATCGGTCCATCCTCGCGGGCGGCGGACACGGGCGCCGCAAAGATTCTCGATGCCGCCGGCGTCAAGGGCGGGTTCATCGTCCACCTTGGCTGTGGCGACGGGAAACTGACAGCGGCCCTTCGGCCCAGCGAGTACAGCATCGTTCACGGCCTGGACGCCGACGCGGCGAATGTCGAGAAGGCGCGAGAGCACATCGAGTCCCTCGGCCTTTACGGTAAGGTATCCGTCGATCAGCTCCACGGCAACCATCTGCCCTACGCGGACAACCTGGTCAATCTGCTGGTGGTGAGCGGCAGGTGTGATGTGCCCGAAGAGGAGATGCTGCGCGTCCTCGCCCCCAACGGTGTAGCGCTCTTTGTCAATCGACAATCGGAAATCGAAAATCGAAAAATTGTCAAACCCCACCCCAAGGACACCGACGAGTGGACCCACTATCTCCATGATGCAACCGGCAACCCCGTATCCCACGACCTGGAGGTTGCCCCGCCGCGGCGCGTGCAATGGATCGGACTGCCGCGATACGCGCGGAGCCATGAGTACACCCCCAGTATCTTTGCGGTGGTCTCGACCGGCGGGCGGATCTTCTACGTCGTGGACGAGACCAACAGCGCATTCATGCGAGTGCCCTCCAAGTGGCGCCTGATCGCTCGAGACGCCTACAACGGCGTGGTGCTCTGGAAGCGCCCCATCGAGACCTGGTTCCCCCATATCTGCGGCTGGACCAGCGGCCCCCTTCAGCTTCAGCGCAAGGTGGTGGCGGTGGGCGACCGCGTTTATGCCACCCTCGGTTATCACGCGCCCCTGTGCGCGCTGGATGCGGCCACCGGAAAGACGATCAAGGTCTACGACGGGACGAAGGGGACGGAGGAAATCCTGTGGCACAAGGGGATTCTTATCCTGTCGGTCCGAAGCGTCACCAGCGAACGAGTCGCCGAACTGAAGAAGTGGCTGAAACTGCAAGAGCAAAAGGAGTCGCCCCTGGACTCGAGGGAGACCGCGCTGCCGCTGCTCAAGGAGTTTCGGAAGACCGAGGCAAAGGCCGCGCGAAAGATCCTTGCCCTCGAGGCCGACACGGGCCGGGTGCTCTGGAAGAAAGAGGGCCTGGACATCGCCGGCATGAGGCCCCTGACCCTGTGCGCCGTCGGCGATCGCGTGTTCTATCAGAAGGGGAGGAACGTGGTCTGCCTCGACCTGAAGACGGGAAATGAAGTCTGGTCGGCGGCTGCGGGCCGGATGCGGGTCGCGTGCGAGAGCGGTGTCGTCTGCACCAACCGCAAGGCCATCACCGCTCTGTCGGCGAAAGATGGAAAGGTCTTGTGGACCCAGGAGCCGTTGCTTTGTCAGATTCGGGACGCCTTCGTCATCAACGGTTCGCTCTGGCTGGGCGGGTTCAAGCCTTTCGACACGGGAAGAAAATACACGGGACCGGTATGGGGGCCCTACTTTGTGACCCAGCGCGACCTGGCCACGGGCAAGGTGCTCAAGGAGATCGATCCCAAAAACCCGGGCCATCACCATCGCTGCTGGGCGAACAAGGCCACCGACCGATACATTATCGGCGGCAGACGCGGCGCAGAGTTCATCGACCTCAAGACCGGCGAGGTCTTCTGGAACAGTTGGGTCCGCGGCGTCTGCCGGTATGGCACCATGCCGGCCAACGGCCTCCTCTACGCCCCGTCCCATGCCTGCGGGTGCTACATCGCCGCCAAGCTCGCCGGGTTCTACGCCCTCGCGCCGCGCGGCCAGAAGTCAGAGGGCAAAGATCAGAGGTCAGAAAAGCTCCAGCGCGGTCCCGCGTACGGGCAAATCCACAATCCGCAATCCGCAGTCCACAATCAGGCCTGGCCGACCTACCGCCATGACACGGCGCGCACCGGTCACACGAAGGTGGTGGTCCCGGTCAAACTGAAGCAGGTGTGGCAGGCCGACGTTGGTGGAAAGCTCAGCAGCGTCACCGTTGCCGGCGGAAAGGTCTTCGTGGCCTCGGTGGACGATCACCGGCTCTGCGCACTCGACGAGGCCTCCGGCAAACCGGCCTGGCAATACACCGCTGGCGCGCGCGTCGACTCGCCGCCGACCCTGTACCAGGGACAGGCGATTTTCGGGTGCCGCGACGGCTACGTCTACACCCTGCGTGCGTCGGACGGCGCATTGGCCTGGCGCCTGCGGGCGGCGCGCGAGGACCGCCGCGTCCCGGCCTGGGGCCAGCTCGAATCAGTGTCGCCGGTCTCCGGAAGCGTTCTGCTTCAGGACGGCGTGGCGTACATCGCCGCGGGCCGGTCGTCGTACCTGGATGCCGGAATCGACGTGCTCCGCGTTCAGCCGGAGACGGGCAAGATCCTGTCGACAACACCCATCTACAGCCCCGATCCGAAAACCGGCAAGCAGCCCGAGCAGTACGGGCCCTGCTATATGCCGGGCGCGCTCGAGGATATCCTCACGAGCGACGGACAATACGTTTATCTGCGCGACCTGG
>JAADGH010000054.1 GCA_013152475.1 Planctomycetota bacterium | reverse complement strand
CCCCCGCCCCGCCGAGGTCCGCCGTGCCGGTGACGCTGAGCTGCGTCCACGTGTCCGCCGCCGTGATGTCCTCCGAGGCCGTGTCGTTGCACCCGTAGAGACTGTCCGGGTCGAGGATGAAGTCCGGGTCGTGGGTAATCCCGTAGGTCGAGTTCACCCGGACATAGACCGTCGCCGTGATGACATCCCCGTGCGTGCAGGGGATGTCCCATTCGATCTCCAGGGGGTTGTCGCTGGAGCAGAGAACGTCCGGCGTGCACTCGGCGGCGTAGCCCGATCGAGCGACGGTGTTCTGCCGCTCGATGGTCCCAATGGTCCCGACCCATGTCTTGGCCGCGCCGAGCACCCGTCCGTGGTCCTGCGACCGAATCCATACCGTTTTGCCGCGCGTCGATGTGGTGACCACGGTCGTCGGGTCGCAATAGCGGAGGTCCGCGTTCCCGCCTGAAAGATAAATGTCTTTTACGTTGCCGGAGAAAACGCCATCGGTGATCGCGCAGTGTCCCGTGACGTATATGCCATAGTAACTATTGCGAAATTCCGCCCCTGAAATCTCGATGGAATCCATCCCCGAAAACCCATAGTTTAGGCCAAAGAAAATGACATCCTCACATTGCCCCGTCCAATAGCTGAGCAGGCCATACGTCCCGTGGCCGATGATGACGTGCTGTAAATGGACATTGTATCCATACTGAATGCTGTAAGCCGATCCGCTGTCGCCAGCGAGGATGCAGTTGGTCAAGGATATTTGTGAGCTATAAAAACCTCTACGGGCTTTCCAGGTGCATCACACTGCCACGTCTGTGTATACATGGACCCTTCGAGCTGATAGACGTTCTCGAAGAAGGTCAGCTTGCAGCTCACGTCCGTCGTGGTCGTCGTGTTGTTGTCGATCTTGAACCGGTGCGATCCGTCCGTGCCCCGGATGATGACGTTGCGGCTGAGGAGGCAGACATAGGCCCCGGATGCGTGGGTATAGGACAGGTTGCCGGTCAGGGTGATCGTCCCGCCGGAGATGCTGGACACCTCGACATGCTCGCATTGATTGTTGGAGGTCGTCCCCTGGATGAGCAGCTTATCCCCGCTGGCCTGGAGCGCAGCGGCGAAGGCGGCGGGGACGGAGATGTCCGGCTGCCCCGACGCCGCCTGGGCCTGGAGGGTGGTATAGCAGGAGGCCCACGTCTCGGATTGCATGTTCCAGGCGGCGGCGCCGTTCGTCACCAGCTTGCCGCCGTCGTTGATCGTGATGAGCGTCCCACCGTCCGACCCGCTCCAGATGAGCTTGGCGGTGTGGCTGGAGTCCACGGGGTCCACACCGTTGCCCATGCGGAGCTCGCCGCCGCTGTAGACGGTGATCGTCCCGCTGTGCTCCAGGGCCGTATCGAGGGCGCGCCAGAAGGTGAGGATGCCATAGACAGCGGACGCCCCGAGCGCCACGCCGGAATGATCCGCGGTCACTGTGACCTTGTGCCCTGCCGAGACGGTATAGGTATCCCCCGCGCCATTCGGCCATCCCCCGCCTCCCCAGGTCGCCGCGTCGTTGAAATTGCCCGTTTGGGTGGATGTGTAAGCCGCCATCAGGTCAGCTCCTTTTCAAATGTGAATTGAATTGCGTCGGGACGCAGATGGTCCCACTGTCCGCCGCCTGGGAGATCGCACCCGCGCAGGTGGCAGTCGGTGAAGGTGTTGCCGTTGCCCGCCAGACTTGCCGGGGCGTCGCCCCAGTTGTTCGACTGCTCGTGCAGCCATTCCTCGAACTGCCAGCGCGTCGGATAGGTGTGCACATCGACGCAGACGGGGACCTCGATCCGCATGCTGCGCCGTTGGGCCCGGTCTATGACCCGCACGCCATAGCATCGGGGCGCTCGCTGCACCTGCGGCTCGCGGGAGCAGCGAATCGTCAGTCCCTCGCCCGACGCCAGGCCGAGGGCTGTGCCGTCGAAGGTGTAGGTCCGGTTGTTGTTCCGGCCGGAATACTCGGCCGGTTCGGAGGGCAACGTGAATGCACTGCTCTGCTCGGCGATGGGACTGAAGGGCATACCGTCCTTCCATCCTTCCATATCTTCCGGGTCTTCATTGTATTGGGTATAGAAGACCGGCATCCCCCCCGCCCAGGTGGAGAAGTCGATGATGACCGTGGCCCCCGTCTGGAACCGGCTGAGGTCTTCGGTTTTCTCCCCGGCGGACTGGATGAACTCGTGCCGATATTCGACGTAGGCGGCGGTCGAGCCGTCGTCCGTGCCGCACGTCACCTTGCCCTCGCCGGATACCCAGAGGCAGTTGGGGTACTTGATCCACGTCGGCCCGCCGATGATCAGATCGCCCAGGCCCGAGGCCGAGAGGTCTAAGAGCTTCTGATAGAGATACCACTCCCCGTCGCCCTGGTTGTGGCGCTGCACCGCGCCGTGGACGACCATCCGGTTCAGGTTGTGTCCCTGTTGATAAACGATGACCGACGTTCGATTCCATGCGGCATGGACCAGCGGCTCGTTGGTGTGGCCCATCGAGACGTGCGCCGTCCCGTCGAAACCGATCTTGGTCCCGTCGTCGAAGTATCCGCTGTCGTTTGCGCCGTGTGCCATCAGCCTGCCTTTCCTTTCATGCCGTCGAGCGCCTTCTCGAGGGTCGCGAGCTTGGACGCCGCCTGCTCGAGGTTCGTTGCCAGTGTCGCCAGCCGGGCCGCCATGGCGTTGGCACGCTGCTGCGCCCGCGCGTCGCCGCGGTTGGGGTCGTCATTCGGAAGAGGTCGTTTCTCCTGTGCCATTCGCTTCGCCTCCTCGTTACGTCTTGTCCGAGACCGTGATGCCGATCTGGTCGCCGCTGTCGGGCAGCTCGGCCTTGAAATTGATTTGCTGCATCACCACACCGTCCACCGGCCGCTGGATCGGCGCGCCCGTGAGGTGCATCTTGCTGATGGCGATCGTCACCACGCCATCGGTCGTCTGCGTCGGATGAGTCAGGACGATCTCCAGGCTGCTCTTCGTCCCCGCGCGCATGAGATCGACGTAGGTGTCCGCATCGAAGGGGAAACTCACGCTCCCCGTCACGTCCTGGCGCGCGCCCTTGCAGAAGGCGATAACCTGGCTGCTGCCATAGTAGGGGCCGACCTTCAGGTGGTTGCTCACCTTGATCTCGAAATCCTCCGCCGTGGTCAGCTCCGTGCCGTCCGGCAGCTCGATGACGGCGTCCTGGAACTTGAAGGCCACGTCGGTGGTGTAGGTCGGGTCGGCGGAGAAGTCCGTCGTGTCCTCGGCGGTCCTGGCGATGAGGCCGAGCTGCACGGAGACGTCGCCCTTCTCGTCGCCCTTGATCGCCATCGTGTCCACCATGACGCCGGCGTACTGGCGCTGCTCGATGGGGTTGCGGTGCTGGATCGTGCGGCTGTAGAGGGCGCCGTTCGTGTCGCGGCCCAGCGCCCACTCGAAGAGCTCCTCGACCATGACCGGGTAGAGCAGGCACGACACATCGCCCTTGACCTCCTTGCGGTTCAGGACGGCCCGTGGCGACTGCCATCCGGAGACGTTGTCCTCCGGCTCGAAGTGCTGCGCCTCCATCGCCAAGTCGAAGTCCGTCACCGGCAGATCGACCCAGTTGGTGGCGACCGGCTTCACGCCATAGGTGGTTTCCGTGCTCTGGCTGAAGCGGACGTGGTGTTTGTGTCCTTCGTGAATGTCTGCGATTGCCATGTCTCATTCTCCTTTTACATCGGGACTTGTCGGTTCTTGTCTGCTTGCCTCGTGCTTGATTCGTGTTCTCACGGTCGGCCGAATGGATTCCATCGCCGAACGGCTTGCTTGGCTTTCTGGACAACGTTCAGGGCTTTCATGGCCTTATTGATGAGGGCTGCCAGTGCCGCCACGAGTTTGAGAAGGCCGCTGATCGCCTTGTCGATCTTCTGCTTGATTGCCTTGACGAAGGCGACGAGTTCCTTCACGGCGGCGTCGAGCTTGCTCTGAACGTCCTTCTTCAACTGCGCCGGGAAGCGCTTCAGTGTAGCGATGACTTCGTCGATGGCGGCATCGGCGCGCTGGAGCTTGTCGATCAGGTGGGAGTAAACGTTCATCGTCTCCTTCGCCAGGCCGCTGGCCTTCCCCGCCGCGGCGACGAGATTCAGGGTTTTGAGCGTCTTGGCCGTCGCGTTGAGTTGGTTCACGATGGCCTGGAAGTCGGTGCTGAGGAAGGCCTGCTTGGCCTCCTGGAGCTTCGGGGAGAGTTGTTTCAAGTCCTTCGATATCCCCTCGAGCTCGGTCAGCACTCCGCTAAGTCGTTTGGTAATCTGCTCCGCGTTCCAATCCCAAGCCGCGATCCCGGCGCTCACGGGAAGGGCGGCGGTCTTGACGGCGCCTGCGCCGATATCTCCAAGAACTTTGAGAATCTGCTTGCCCAGGTCGGCCTGCTTTTTCTCGGTCGCCGCAACCTTCTTCTCCAAGGCCTGTTGTTTCTTCGTCGAGGTGTTGAGCTGTTTCGAAATCCCATCGATGCTCTTTGACAGTCCTTCGAGAAATGTGGTGACCTTGTCGATCTTTTTTCCGAGGTCAGCAATACTGCTGTCTTTTGCCACAGCAATCCTCCTCGTTCTTGACAAAACAGTGAACATGTGATAAGTTTAGAGATAATATTTGCAGATCTCGTCTCGTGGAGGGCGTACGATGTCCGGTTGTCGGCGGATTACTGTTGTCGTTCTGGCCCTTCTTGTTTCTTCTTGTGGATCGAAGCACTACGCTCGAGAAGAGATATGCCACCTTCCTGAGGATGCGCGTGCTCGCCTGTTTGGTGAGACGGAGACGACATTGTTTGTCCGGCAACAGATAGCACGCAAATATCAGGGAAGCATCATCGAATGTCGCGGTACCGTGGTCCATCTTGTGGACCGTGGGGGCGGCACTTGGCCGATTTTGCTTTATACTGATGTGGGGCCGACAAGGCAGAAATGCTATGCCCATTTCTCTGGAGATGTCCGGGACACCCTTGCTGTTCTTCGAGACGAGGATACCGTCACGATTGTTGGGCGCTTGGAGGGCGTGTCGAGTTTCTACGCCGTCGAGTTGTATGCCTGCGAACTGATCCGCGCGGAGCGGGATGGGAAACAGATCTACCCGCCACCGGAGGGGGAGAAGAAACCCTGAGCGGATTTCCGATTGCCGATTGTCGATGGGCGATTGGTGGGAACCACGAAGGTCACGAAGGACACGAAGATAGGCTCCTGATACAATCCTTCGTGAGCTTCGTGCTCTTCGTGGTGAATCCATTTTCGATTGCCGATTGCCGATGGGCGAT
>JAADGH010000118.1 GCA_013152475.1 Planctomycetota bacterium | reverse complement strand
CTTGTCATTTGCGGAGAAGAGGGATTTCCTCAAACCAGCATATCGCCCCGAGTCGAACAAGAGTTTCAACCGCTTGGCGAATATGGAGATCGACTCGTCGAATTTGCACGCCTTGACGCCAACACGCTCAAGCACCTCTCTGACCTTAGCGGCGATTTCTCGCTCCGACTCCACTCCGTACCTCCCCTCGGATGTAAATCGCAAATCGAAAATCGAAAATCCCCGAGCCGTCATATCTCAACATCAACGCTTTTCTCCGCCCTGGCCGGGTCCACGTCGGCTTGTATCACTCATGTGAATTCCGCCCCTGGCTGATGGCTGATGGCGCGACAGTGTACCATGCCGTCGCCTCGGGGTCAACCCGCCTGTGTGAACCGAGTGTGCCTGGGGAGCTGGACTTGAGAGCCGCCGTCTGATAGGATCGTTCGGTGTGTTGTGTGCTGGAACCTGGAGATACCGGAAGATGCAGGATCGAATTCACAGAGATGAGGTCCACACGAAGGAAGTGTGCCCCGAAGGGAAGGCGGTTGCCGAGTCGCTGCGCCGGATTCCCGTCGCGGCCGATGTCGATGTGCTTGTCGTGGGGGGCGGCCCGGCCGGGGTCGGCGCGGCCATTGCTGCGACCCGGGAGGGTGCGAAGACGCTCCTCATCGAGCGCTTCGGCATGTTGGGCGGCATGTGGACGGCCGGTTTGGTGAACCCCCTCTTCGACTTCCGCCGGAAGGGCTGGATTGTGGCCGAGCTGATCGACCGCCTCGAAACCGCCGGCGCATGGATAACATGGCGGCACGCGGCCACGTTCGATGTGGAGGTGATGAAGCGAACGCTCGAAGAGATGATGGCCGAGGCGGGGGCTGAGTTCTGGTACTATTCCCTCGTCGCGGACGCAGTCGTCGAGAGCCATACCGGGGGCCATCATCGAGAGCAAGGCGGGGCGGGAGGCGGTGCTGGCCAAGGTGGTCGTGGATGCATCCGGGGATGGCGACGTCGCGGCTCGCGCCGGGGCGCCGTACGAGATGGGACGGGCAAGCGATGGGGGGGTGCAGCCGGTTACGCTGATGTTCGAGATCGACGGCCTGGGTGACTATGTTGGCGACAGCGCACCCGAGCTCTACGACAAGATGGCCGAGGCCATCGAGCGGGAAGGCATCGACTTCACGCTCCCCTTTAAGCGGGTAAACTATGCGCCGTGGATCATCCTCGTTCCGCGCGGCGGCGCGGCGGCCGTGCAGGCGACGCACATGTACGGTGCGAACCCGCTCGACCCGCGTGATGCGACAAAGGCCACGGTCGAGGGGCGACGGCAGGCCCATGCGGTGACGGAGATCTTCAGGAAGATCCCCGGCCTCGAGAATGTGAGACTGACCGGCACGGCGCCGACACTTGGTGTTCGCGAGACGCGGCGGGTGATGGGTGACTTTGTCTTGAGTCTTGAGGACCTCGTGGAGGGCAGGCGTTTTGATGATGCCGTGACGTGGGGCGGCTTCGGCGTGGATATCCATGATCCTGCGCTGGGGTCGGAAGAAGAGACGGCTCACGGCACAGGAACACAACCCTACGAGATTCCCTATCGCTGTCTGCTGCCCCGAGAGGCGGACGGCATCCTGACCGCAGGGCGATGCATCTCCGGGACGCACGAGGCGCATGCGTCGTATCGGGTGACGGGCACGTGCATGGGCATGGGCCAAGCGGCGGGCCTGGCGGCGGCCTGGGCGGCGAAAGAGGGCATGACACCTCGCCAGCTTGATGGCCCGGCCCTCAAACAACGGCTGGCAAAACATGGGGTTGGTTTTTTGGAACGGAGAGGGCCTTGACATCGCCCAATCACCTGGTATACTATGAGCTCTACTCAAAGAAGCTCTCCGTGGCACAGGCGGGAGTTGTCAAGCCACTCCAATTGGGAGGGGACGGAGATGGATCATCGGGGACGTGTTCGTACTCGAGTCGACGGTATCGGCTTGGTCGTTTTCCCGCCCCTGGCATCCTGTAAAGACACCCAAGCCATCGAGAATAGCCGGGACGAGAAGGTTCAGATCGCCGGCTTTGAGATCAAAAGTCTTGCCAAAACACGTCCACCCCTCGCCACCTGTTCGCGAGTTCCACATCGCTTTGGGGAGAAGGAGCATCTGGAATGACCGGGAACGACGCCGCAAAGTACATGGCCAACCTCCTGTATGTGGCGCAGTTGGACGGCGCGCTGAATGCGAAGGAGGGAGCCGGCCTGGATGCGATTCGCGCCGCCATCGGTGTTACCCAGAAGGACATGGGCGACGCGACGGCCCTGCTGGCGGAGAAGAACTACCAGCCGACACCCGCTGGCCGCTTCTCCGACCAGGTGCGGAACCTGGAGGACATGATTCAGTTGGCCGTCGCCGATGGGAAGATGGTGCATGGAGAAAAAAAAGCCATCGTCGCATTTGCGACAAGGGTGGGTGTGACCCAGGAGCAGATCGACCGCATCCTGCGGCAGTTTTGTCCGCGGCAGGAGAGTGCGGCGGGGGGCAAGGGGGCCGCGCCGTCGAAGGAAACTCCCGCGCGGAGGTCCGCCGCGAAGTTTTCCGTGTTCCACCTGCCGACGGGTGAAGTCTGCATTGAGTTTGCCGAGTCGGAGGCGTTCGGGCGTGCGCGGAACATGGCGGCCAATGCGCCTGTCTTCAAGGAGGTCCTTCGATCGGGAAGGAAATGGGTCGTTGCCAGTTGGCCGATGGATCAAATGCTTGAGGCGGCGCGCGTGGCCGAGCAACTCAAGGGCGTGGAGGAGCGCAAGGCCCTTGTGGCCGGTGAAGACATCGACTGGGACGAACTCTTCGGCTTTCTCCCTTGCCTGGCCCAGCGCGAAGGGGCTTACTTGGCCCAAGAGCATTGCTTCTCGGCCGAAAAAGGTGAAGTCAACATTTGGGGGTGCAAGTCGGCGCGCATGAACTGGGCGGAATTCAGCCCGTGGTTCACCTACGGCACATTCAAGAAGAAGGATGTCTTTGCCTTCGATAAGGAGCGAATCAAGGGCGAGCTGGAGCGCAACCTGCGCAACGTTCGGTTCTGTCCGTTCCTCCGGGCCGATCTGCTGAAGGCGGTCTTGGATCTTCTGCCCGATGAAGTGCAAGTCTCCCGGCAGAGCGGCTGGAAGTATCGAGGCAACGAGCAGGAAACGCCGAACTCTATCCCCCTCACCATTCGTGAGATGACGCCGGACGGTCCCGGTGCGGAACGGAAGATCTACGCGCGGGGCGTCTCTCCCATCGGCTTCGACGCCGCCCGCGACTTGCTCATGCAGGCCTTCACGATGTGCCGGATTACGGATGTGGACTACCGGGCGCTGGCGCCGTGAGGAGGTCCGGCGGGCGTGGGATTATCCGTGCGGCAGGAGGATTTCGGTAAGCTTGTCCATTTGCTTTTCGCGTTCGAGAAGGTTTTGCCGAACGGTGGAAAAATAGGACCGGAAGCGGCTCTGTGCGGTGTCGAAAAGACCGGCCACGAAACGGGATTTAATGGGTCCCTTGTGATTGTCATAGCGCCGTTGAATGCGCGCTAGTTTTTTTTCGGGGATGATCTTCAGCACCTCATCTTCAAGAGAGGCGAAGTACTGCACCGTGCCCGGGTCCCCCTGTCGGCCACACCGCCCGCCGAGCTGGAAGTCGAAGCGGCGGAGTTCGTGGCGCTCGGTGCCGACGATGTGGAGCCCGCCAATCTCCACCACGCCGGGGCCGAGCTTGATGTCGGTGCCTCGGCCCGCCATGCTCGTGGACACGGTTACTCTCCCCTTGTGGCCCGCCTCGGCAATGATCTTCGCCTCTTCGGCGTGCTGTTTGGCGTTCAGCACATCGTGCGGGACATTCCGGGCCTCGAGAAGCTCGTGCAGGTGCTCCGACTTGGCGACGGAGCGCGTGCCGATAAGGACAGGGCGGCCCTTTTCGTGCTGTTCCACGATGTCGTCGATGACGGCCTCCCACCTCTCCTCATCACTCCGGTAGATCCGGTCGGGGAAGTATGTCCGGCGCATGGTCTTGTTTGGGGCAAGACGGACGACCCCCAACTTGTAGACCTTCTTGAACTCGCGCCGCGCCTCCCACGCCGTCCCGGTCATGCCGCAGAGGTGCTTGTAGGGCTCGAAGAGCCGTTGGATGTTGACGCTGCGAACGATCATCATGTTCGGCTGGATCGTGAGGCGCTCCTTGGCCTCGAGGGCCTGGTGCATGTGCTTGCCCAGGCGAAGCCCCGGCATCTTGCGTCCGGTGATCTGGTCGACCAAAACGACCTGGTTTTCTATTACCATGTAGTCGCGGCCCGCGACGGTGAGGAAGTTCGCCGTGATCGCATCCTGAAGACGGTCGCGCCAGTCGGAATCGGCCAGGCCGAACTTCCAGTGTTTGTCGGCGAGTTCCTGAGCTTTGGTCTTGCCCAGGTCGGTCAGTTCGGCCTTGTTTCTTGCCTCGTCGACGGTAAAGTCGGTCTCTTTGATCAGATTTCGAGCCGTGGCGTCAGCGATCTGGTAGACCTCTGGGTAATGCTTCTCGCTCGAGGGCTCGGAGATGGAGATGGGCGACCGGGCGAAGTCCGCGAGCACGCTGTCGGTCTCGTCCACGATCGCAAAATTCCGCCCGCGCAGGCACACCTGGTCGCGCTGGCTCCGCGTGGAGCCCGGAGGCAAGAGCATCCAGTTCAGGTTGTGACCGCTGCCCCGGCGCTCCGGTTCCATGGCCAGCGACTCGCGACAGAAGTCGAATCCGAGCTCGCGCACGGTGGAGTAGGTTATGTCGGCTCGGTGCGCCTTGATCCGGTCGGGTCCGCGCGTGTCACAGAGGATGCATCGCACGCGGAACCCGAGGAATTCATAGACCGGGCGCATCCATTCGCTGTCCCGATGGACGAGGTAGTCATTCACGGTGACGACGTGCACGCCCTTGTTGTCAAGGGCATGGAGACAGGCCGCAAGCGGGGCGACCAGCGTCTTTCCCTCGCCGGTTTCCATCTCGGCGATGCAGCGATCCTCGAGGGCGAGGCCGCCGAGAATCTGGACGTCATAATGGCGCATACCGAGGGTGCGCTTCGAGGCCTCTCGCACCATAGCGAACATCTCCGGCAGCATGGCTGTGAGCGGTTCGCCCTGGAAGCGGCGGTCTTTCATGTCATCGACGATGCCGCGGATCTCATCGTCGCTGAGCTTGCTGATTTTCTTCTCCAGCGCGTTGATCTGGCTCAGGAGTCTTTTGAATCGTACGCCTCTAAACATCTTTCTTCACAGATCGGGATATCGCCCACCATTATTCATCACGTATATATTTTATCATATCTGCTTGAATTTTCAACCGCAACGGTTACAGGAGTTTCCCCAGGGCCTCCGCCGTGTCATCGCGAGGCGCCTCGGGACGGCATAGCCGTTCGGCTCCGCCTCTGTGCTGCGAAAGGAGTCAGGCAGAGCCTGACGGATGACCCG
>JAADGH010000072.1 GCA_013152475.1 Planctomycetota bacterium | reverse complement strand
ACGGCGACAAGATCTTCTACGTCCACATCAAGGAGCACCTCTACATGAACGGCGAGCTGCCCTCCCAGCCCGCGGCCGGCATGGGCGACATCGAGTGGGGCAAGATCATGGCCTTCCTGCACGAATGGGACTACCAGGGCTATCTCTCCATCGAGCCCCACGGCCCCAAGTGGAGCAAGCCGCCGCTCCGGGAGAAGATGATCCTCCTCTCGCAGCGATATATTCAGCAGTTCCTGGTTTGACAGGAACGGTCGAGCCAATCCTCTTCGAAAAGAAACACACGACATGGCCCGATCGCCTTTGCGCGTGGGATGCGAGAAGCAGCTTCTCTTTGACGACGCCCTGACAGCAAGGAAATCGGGGTTCACCACCACCATGAACCCCGCCATCCGCCGCCCCGAGCCGGTGCTCGCGCCCGACCAGCCGTGGGAGATCGGGGGAATCTGCGGCGACAGCAGCGCGTCCATCATCGATGACGACGGGACATACCACCTGCGGTTCGTGGGGAAGGGAGTCAAACTCTATGGCTTCCAGTTTGTGGCTGTCGCACCATGAACTGAGCAAGCACACGAAGGTGGACCCATGACACCAAACCGACCGAACATCCTATTTATTACCACTGACCAACAAAACCCCAATGCGCTTGGACTGCTTGACTCCCGCTTCCGTACGCCCCATCTGGATCGTCTGGCGGGGGAGGGGGTCGTTTTCACGCGATCCTACTCCTGTTGTCCCCTGTGCACACCGGCGCGGGCCACATGGGTCACCGGGCAATACCCCTTCACCCACGGCGCGTGGTCGGTGGGGACGAATCTGGACAAGGACTGTCTCTCGCTGCCCAGGCTACTGGGCGAGGCCGGCTACCGCACGGCCATCATCGGCAAGTCGCACCTCGAGGCCGGGGGGCAGGAGGGGAATACGGAAGGGGCCCCCCTCCGGTGCGACACAGATCACTTCCGCCGGTGGGCCGGGCCGTGGTACGGCTTCGAGCACGCGGAGATCAACATCGGCCACGTGGACGAGCCCCACAGCGCCAGCATGCACTACCGCGCATGGCTGGAGGGTCAGGGTGTCGAGATCGACCGCCACTTTCGGCAGCCAGGCGAGGCAGGCATTGGGCCGTGCGCGTGGTCACTGCCAGAGGAGTACCACCCGTGCAAGTGGGTCGCCGATCGCTCCATTGAGTACCTCCACCGCCATCGCAGCCAACATGCGGATCGTCCATTTTACCTCAATATGAATTTCCCCGAACCGCACCGTCCCTTCAAGGTCCCCCAGCCGTGGTTCGACCGGTTCCAGGAACTCGATGTCGGCAGGCCCAAGCGCCGTTGGAATGAGTGGGAGGACAAGCCGACGGCCTATCGAGCCTTCATCGAAGGCACCGTGCACCAGCTCGGCTGGCATGCGCAGGTCCCCATGGCGTCCATGGCCGATCCGGGCCGGTTTGTAAAACCGGAGCTGGCTGATCGTTTTGCGGACGAAGAGGCCGGTCGAATTCGGGTCTATGCGGCGATGGTGGCGCTCATGGACCATCATATCGGGCGCGTCCTTGCCGCACTCGACGAACTGGGCATAGCCGATAACACGCTCGTGCTTTTCACGTCCGATCACGGCGACTACCTCGGCGAGCACTTCATCTGGAGCAAGGGTCCCTGCCACTACGACGGATGCCTCCGCGTACCGATGATCGCGCGGTGGCCGGGCGCGTCCCCATCCGGTCAGCGAACCGATGCGCTGGTGAGCAACGTGGACATCGCGCCGACCTTCCTGGACGCCGCAGGGCTATCGGTCCATCCGCAGATGCAGGGCGTGAGCCAAGGGGGAGTTTTTCGCAACCCGGCGACAGCCGCCCGCCGGGGAGCGCTCATCGACCACCGGGCCGAGGAGGGGCTGTACGTCAACTCGTGGATCACAGATCGCTACCGCCTGAGCATCCACCACACCGCCGACCGGGGCAACGAGTTCGAACTCTACGACCTGGCCGAGGATCCTGATGAGTTCGTGAACCTTGCCGCCGATGGCAGAAACCCGGAGCTGGTGGCAGAGCTTATGGCCGACATGCTTGCCGATCGGTGCCGTGTCGAGCGCGACTGGCAGCCGAGGCCGTGTTTCGCATAGCAGGCATTGTCACGGCAGGTTTTTTCTGAGAAACCGCTTGACTTTCTCGCCCGATATGTTACTATATGAATAGAGTATCATGCAAGCACAGAATGGATCGGGAGCATGGACAGACAGCAGGCACGACTCTATGAGATGAAGGCACAGGTCATCAAGGCCCTGGCCCACCCAATTCGCCTGGCGATTGTGGACTACCTGAAAGACGGCGAGCAGTGCGTGTGCGATATCGCTGAGCACGTGGGGTCGGAACGTTCGAACGTGTCGCGCCACCTGTCGGTCATGGTGAAGGCCGGCGTGCTGCAGCACCGCAAGGATGGTCTCATGATGTTCTACAGCCTTCGGACGCCGTGCGTGGTGAACTTCTTCCGTTGCGTGGAAGGCGTCTTGCGCGAACAGATCAAAAGTGACGCCGCGCTCCTGAAGGACATGTAGAGGCGTGAACAATGAAAGATGTCGTCGTCAAGATTACGCCAGCAGAACAAATGCGAATACGGGAAATTCTTCTGGACAAGGATACGGCAAGAGCGCTCGAACTGCTGAAAGTCTTGCTGGACCGCATTGAGGCGAGTGGAAAGGCACACATGCAATTGCCGTTGGATGGATGATACGGCGCATTTGAGGGTGTGTTTTGGTGCGATTCGTGATTATATGGTTGTATAGCCACGCCACTGCGGTTAGTAGATAGGTAGCCTGGATTGCCGCTGGAAAACGCGTGAGTATTGAACTCGACCTTCGCACGTTCTTGGTGCATCATGGATAACACACGTTGGTTACAGATTGCACGCGGGCTTTACTTGCCCCGCGGGGGTGTCGCCCCACTGCACATTCTATGCTATCAACAGTACGAAAAGTGGACCTGTCATTGCCTTGAATACGGCATTCTGGCGAAAAGCGCAAAGAGTAAGGACAAGGCCCGCACTAAGCTGACAAAGCGCATCCGTAGTGCCATGAGATTGGCTGCTGGGATTTCAAGGGCGCGCCCCTCGGCTCCGCCAATATTGTGGCAGACCTGGAGGTCACTGCAGATGAGCGCTGACCCAATGGGCGACGGTGGTACCGCGCTTACGAAGAAGCTGTAACATCTTTTTTTTGTCGTGAGCATGACTAATTGGTCATATAATCACAGTCGTTTGGCGAAAAGGCTTTCCGATGAAAGAGTGGAAGATATTCGGCTGGCTGGCGGGCATTTTTGTGGTGGCATACTTTCTGCCGTTGGGGAATCCGAAGGTAACCAAGGCGATTATCGAGGCGTTCCTGCTTCTCCAGTGGTACGCGCGGTACCACACGCTGGCCTGCGTCGTGCCGGCCATGTTCATCGCCGGGGCCATCGCCACGTTCCTGTCGCAGGCGTCGGTCACGCGCTACCTCGGCCCGAAGTCGAACCGGCTGGTGGCCTATTCGGTGGCGTCGGTGTCGGGGTGCATCCTTGCGGTTTGTTCGTGCAGCGTACTCCCCATGTTCGCGGGCATTTACACCCTCGGCGCGGGTCTCGGCCCGGCAAGCGCCTTTCTCTATTCCGGTCCGGCGATCAATGTCATGGCCATTTTTCTGTCGGCTCGTGTGCTGGGACTTGATCTGGGTCTGGCCCGGGCCATCGGGGCTATCGTCTTCGCCTTCATCATCGGGCTGTTGATGGCGCTGATCTTCTCCCGCAGCGAGGAGAAGCGTACGGAGGCCGCAATGGCAATGCCCGAAGCCCCGCCGAGCCCTCGGAGGCTCTGGCAGACATCGCTCTACTTCCTCTGCATGGTTCTCTTCCTTGTGTTCAGCGATTGGTACAACACCAACGACGTGACGATCACGATGAAGGACGGCCATGTGATGAAGGCCAACATCCGCTACGACCGAAGAGATTCACTCGACATCCAGGAATACGACGCGGATGGCCGGTTGTCTCCGAAAGTCGAGCGGATCAACCATGCCGACATAGCGAAAATCGAAGAGGTCCCGAGCCTGACCATGACGATCCACAAGATCAAGTGGGTCCTGGCGGGGATCATGGGCCTTGCCGTCCTGTTCATGGTATGGCGGTGGTTCAGCATGGAGGAAGTGAAGGAGTGGATGCACGCCACGTGGGACTTCAGCAAGCTGATCGTGCCACTGCTCTTCGGTGGCGTGTTCGTCACCGGTTTTGTCGGGGGACTGATCCCCGAGAAGGTGGTGGCGGGGGTTGTGGGCGGCGACAGCATCCTGTCGAACTTCTTTGCGTCGTTCGTCGGGATGATCTGGTACTTCGCCACGTTGACGGAGATCCCCATCGTGGAGATGCTGACTCGGCTCGGCATGGGGCGCGGCCCGGCGCTGGCGCTCCTGCTGGCGGGGCCGGCCCTGTCGCTGCCGAGTATCCTGGTGATCTCCAGGATTGTTGGTTTCAAGAAGACGTTTGCGTTCTGCGCATTGGCTGTGGTTATGTCCACGGCCGTCGGATGGATATTCGGCAT